>JAFAPR010000075.1 GCA_019247075.1 Solirubrobacterales bacterium | reverse complement strand
CGCCCGATCCCGCGCGAGCCGCCCGTGATCAGGGCGATGCGTCCCTCGAAGCCTCCGGACGCGCCGCTCACCGCAACATCTGCCGCGCGATCGTGGTCTTCTGGATCTCGGCCGTTCCCTCCTCGAACCGCTGGGCGCGGGCGTCGCGATAGACGCGCTCGATCGGAGAGGACGACCAGTACCCGATTCCGCCGTGGACCTGCAGCGCCCCGTCTGTGACGCGCTGGAGCATCTCCGAGGCAAACAGCTTGGCCATCGCCGACTCGGCGTTGGCCCCGCCGGACGATTCCCACATACGCGCGGCCTCCATCACCAGCGAGCGCGCCGCCTGCACGTCAGTCGCCATCTCGGCCAGCCTGAACGCGATCGCCTGGCGCTCCGCGATCTTGCGCCCGAACGTCTCGCGCCGCTTCGCGTAGTCCACCGCCAGCTCCAGCGCCCGCCGCGCCAGGCCCACGCATGTCATCCCAACCGCGATGCGGGAGGGCGCCAGGAATCCCGAGAGCGCGATCTCGAGCCCCTGACCCTCCTCGCCCAGGCGGTTCTCCACCGGCACGGGCGCGCGGTCGAAGATCAGATGGCCATGGTCGGTGCCGCGCACGCCCATCGTCTCGGGCATAACCTCGGCCGTGATCCCCGGTCCCAGGGGCGGCACCATCAGCGCGACCGTCCCCTCTGCGCCGCGGGTGCCCTTCAGGCGCGCGAAGCACAGCAGGTAGTCGGCGATCGTGCCGAAGGTGATCAGGTGCTTCTCGCCGCTCAAGAGGTAGGCGTCGCCCTCGCGCACCACGCTTGCCCTCAAATCGGCTCCGGTGCCGGCGGTCGGCTCGGTGAGCGTGAACGCGACCTTGATCTCGCCCCGCACCTGCGGCTTGACGAACCGCTCGCGCTGCTCTTCCGAGGCGTGCGAGTCCATCGGCCGCCAGATGCCGTTGCAGACGTGGACGATCATCCGCAGCGAGGCGTGCGACATCGAGAACAGCTCCAGCAACTCGAGGTAGCGGCTGAAGGGGATGCCGCGACCGCCGTAAGACCGGGGGGCCGCCAGCCGCAGGTAGCCCCGGTCGCGCAGCTCGTCCCACAGCTCGAGCGGCACGCGGCGCTCCGCCTCGATCAGCTCCGCCCAGCGTTCGCCCTCGGCGCGCACGTAGGCGGCGACCTCGTCCTTGAGCGCGACGAATTCCGACTCGTCAAGCGCCTCCGCGGCCACCGTGGCGGTCACGTCAGCGCCTCCTTCTCGCGCGCAAAATCGGTCGCGACCTCGCGCAGCAGGTACTTCTGGATCTTGCCCGAGGGCGTGCGCGGCAGCGCCGGCACGAGCTCGAGCCGCTCCGGCCAGTAGGTCTTGGCCACCCGCTGCGAGTCGAGGTAGGAGATCATCGTCTCGAAGTCAAGCTCGGCTCCGGCGCGCAGCACGACAAAGGCGCACGCCCGCTCTCCCAAGCGCTCGTCGGGCATCGCGACGATCGCGACCTCGCTGATCGCCGGGTGGGCGTAGAGCAGCTGCTCGATCTCCGCCACGGGGATCTTCTCGCCGCCGCGGTTGATCAGGTCCCTGACGCGGCCGGTGATGCGGATGTACCCCCGCGAGTCGATCGTGGCCAGGTCGCCGGTGCGGTAGAAGCCGTCCGCGGTGAAAGCCTCGGCCGTCAGGTCGGGCCGGTTGAGGTAACCCCGGAAGGTGCACTCGCAGCGGACCTCGAAGTTGCCCTCGACGCCGGGCTCGAGTACGCGGCCGGAATCGTCGACCACGCGCAGCTGCACCCCCGGCAACGCTCGGCCATCGCTGGCCCAGGCACGCTCGCGCGGCTCGCCGGGGACGAACGAGGTCCCCAGGCAGGTCTCCGTCGTGCCCCAGGCGCCCCCGACCTCCGCGCCCAGCACCTCGGAAGCCTCCCGCGCCAGCTCGCGCGGGATGGCCGCGCCGGTGGCCACGAAGGTCCGCAGGCCATCCGGCCGCTCCTCGTGGTCTGAGGCGAGCTTGACGAGGTCGGCCAAAAACGGCGTAGCCGCCTGCACGAAGGTCACCCCGAAGCGACTCATCGTGTCGAGGCCCGTGGTGGCCTCCCAGACCTCCTGGACGACCTGCGGCACGCCAAGACGGAGCGCGATCCACATCCCATACAAAAACCCGGTCTGGTGGGCAAGCGGGGAGGGGACGTAGATCACGTCGTCCGCACCCAGGCCGAAATGCTCGATATGGGCGTCGGCGGCGCGCGTCAGCACCTCGTGGGTGTGGAGCACGCCCTTGGGCTGGCCCGATGTGCCCGATGTGAACAGGAGCTGGGCGATCGAGTCCGGGGCGGGGCGGAGGCGGTCGAGCCGCTCGCGGTCGGGAGTCGCGGCGACCAGCAGGTGGCCGTAGCTGGAGTGGCCGAGGTGGCGGGCGTGGTGGGAGGAGTCGAGCACCACCACGTGTGCCAGGGAGGGCACCGCGACCCGGACGCTGAGCGCCATCGCCTCGTGGTCCCTGCCCCGGAAGCGGTCGGGGACGAGGAGCACACGCGCGCCCGAGGAGCGCACCATGAAGTCGAGCTCGCGCTCGCGGAAGATGGGCATCAGCGGCTCGCACACCGCGCCGACCCGCGCTGTGGCCAGAGCGATCGTCACGAACTCGAGCCGGTTGGGCAGCTGGAAAGCCACCGGCTGTCCCGGCTGCACGCCGAGGTCGAGCAGGACCGTCGCGGCGCGGTCAACCTCGTCGCGCAGTTGTGCCCAGCTGAGCTCGCGCACCCCTCCGGCGGCATCGATCGCGACGACCGCGCGCGACTGCGGACGCTCGGTCGCGTGACGGTCTAGGTCGTCGAGGATCAAATTTGTCTCAGGCCGGCGCACATGTGCGCCGGCCCCGGCCGGAACATGTTCCGGCCGGCAGCTGGATGACTCGGGCGCCGCGCGTTCAAGCGAGGCTGGATGCCGAGCGCGCGGCTGGCCCGAGGGCACATGTGCCGACCCGAACAACTCGACCGGCGGCACGGCGCCATTCGACACCGCCGCGGGCACTCCCAGCGCGTTCATGTGGTCCAGGAACTCCGGATACGAGATCCGGTAGGCGTGCGGATAGGAGATTTCGCTGACGCCCTCGGCGTTTGAACCCGCGACCGCCAGCGCCATCAGCACGCGGTGGTCGTTGAACGACGAGAGCGTGGCCCCTTGGAGCCGCGAGACGCCCTCGAAGCGCAGATCGTCGCCGTCGAACTCGACCCGCGCCCCCATCCGCCGCAGCTGGAGCATCGACGCCACCCTGTCTGACTCCTTCAGCCGCACGTGGGCGACGTTGGACAGCACGCTGGAGCCGCGGGCGCGGCTCGCGAGCACCGAGAGGACGGGCACCATGTCTGGAATGTCGCGGCAGTCCACGCGACCGCCGAGCGGCGGCTCGCCGTTGTGGTCGATCGAGATCACTCCCCGCTCGCCGTCGAGGCGCAGGGGCACCCCGACCGCAGCCAGGTTCTCCAGCACGGCAGCCTCGGGGTGGCCGGCGATCGAGGTCGGGGAGCGGAACTCCGCGTGCGAGGGGTGCAGCGCGCACGCCGCCAGCGGGAAGACAACCGAGCCCAGATCGGGCGGCAGCCACACGTCGGTGGGGGCCGGACGCTGGTCAGGATCGACCTCGAACCGCCTGAAGTCCTCGCGCACCGACACGCGCAGACCGAACTGGCGCAGCATGTTGATGGTCAGCTCGACGAAGGGCCGCTCGTTGAGCTCGCCCTCGACCTCGATGGCCGTCGGCTCGCGTGCGAACGGAGCGAGCATCAGCAGCCCCGAGATCCACTGCGAGAGCGTGCCGGCGATCCGCAACTCGCCACCCCTCGGGGCGCCCGGATAGACAGTTACGGGCAGACCCCCGCCGTGGGCCTCGAGCTTGACCCCGAGGTCCGCGAGCGCCCGCAGCAGCGGTCCGATCGGCCGGCGCCTGAAGTACCGCTGGCCGGTGAAGCGCACCGGGCGATCGCCCAGCGACGCGAGGCCCAGCAGGAAGTAGAGGGTCGTGCCGGAGCTGCCGACCGAGACCTCGTCCGCCGTGGGGGAGATGCCGCCGCCGCGGACGCGCCAGGATGCGCCAGATGCCCGGATGTCTGCCCCCAGTCCGCGCAGCGCCCGGACGGTGAAGGCGACGTGGCGGGCCGAGGTGCGCTCGCTGATCGTGCTCTCCCCGGGGGCCAGCGCCGCGAGCATCAGCGCGCGGTGGGCGTGGTACTTCGATGGCGGGATGGAGATCTTGCCCTCGAGCGGGGCTGTGGGGCTGGCTACGAGCAGGCGCATGGGGGCTCTTTACGCAAGCTGCGGATACCTTTCGGTACCTCGCCCCATGGTCCTCCGGAACGTCGCCGGGCAAACATACCGACGAATGGGGGGTGGGCTACTGCCGGGCGAGCTAGGGCCGCGTGAACTGCTTCCGAGCCCGCGACGCCGACTCGCCCGCCTCACACCCTTCGAGGTGGTCGTTTACGAGCCCCATCGCCTGCATGAACGCATACACCGTGGTCGGCCCCACGAACCGAAAGCCGCGCCGCTTGAGCTCGCTCGCCAGGGCACGCGACTCGGAGGTGTGCGCGAGCGCTCGCAGCTCGTCGTCCCGGAGCGGAGCGGGCCGGGCGGGCGGCTCGAAGCGCCACACGAACGCCGCCAGGGAGCCCTCGGCCTCGACGAGCGCCACCGCGCGGCCCGCGTTGTTGATGGTCGCCTCGATCTTGGCTCGGTTGCGCACGATGCCGCTGTCGCCCATCAGCCGCGCGACGTCGGCGGCGCCGAAGCGCGCGACTTGCTCGAAGCGAAAGCCGGCGAACGCCCGCCTGAACGCGTCTCGCTTGCGTAGGATCGTCAGCCACGACAGCCCCGCCTGGAACCCCTCCAGGCACAGCTTCTCAAACAGCCGCGCGTCGTCGGCGACCGGGAAGCCCCACTCGCCGTCGTGGTAGGCGCGGTACTCGGGCGTCGAGTCTCCCCACCAGCAGCGCGCGACGCCGTCCTCGCCGCGGACCACGGCGGGCTGGCTGCTCACGCCCGCTTCTGGGCCGCCTGCGACGCCGCGGCCTTGGGATCGAGGTCGGCAAGCGTGAGCTGGTGCGTCGGCGGCCGCTCCAGCAGGCGGGTGACGGTGACGCGCAGCTCAGGGTCGACGTGCAGGAGCTCGCCGGACTGCAGCTCACGCCACGCCGGGTCCTCGTCCATGCGCTCCGATGCGACGACCACCGCGGGCGCCCGCGCGAGCTCGGCGGAGCGGACGCGGACCGTGCGCCAGGGACTCGCGTGCTCGAGGTGACTACTCCCGCTCGGGCCCCCCGCGGCTCGCTCGAGCACGTACAGCCCGTGCGTGTCGGGGTAGCGGAACGCCCACAGCTCACGCGGGGCGATGAGGACGAAGTTGAGCGCGAACACGGGCAGGTGCGCGGCCACCCAGCCCGCCGCCTGCTCGATTCCGGAGCTGATGCCGTCGGTGCGCTCGATCGAGCGCGTGATCAGCGCGAAGAAGCGCTCCGAGTCGGTGTCGCCCTGCACCATCGAGATGGCGTCGCCGAGTTCGCGCTCGAGCGCCGGCAGATCGCCGATCACGCCGTTGTGGGCAAAGAGGCGGCCGGCCTGCTCGAAGGGGTGCGTGTTCTTCGGGCTCACCGCTCCAGTCGAGGCGTAGCGGATGTGGGCCACGAACGTGTGCGAGCGGACCTCCTTGGCCTCCAGCGCGAACTGACGGTCCTCGTAGGCCGCCAGGGGCTGCTTTGTGACCTCCGGGCGACCGCGCTCGTCGAAGGTCCCCAGGCCGGTGCCGTCGGGCTCGCGGTGGCTCTGCTGGGCGAGCGAATCGGGCGCCTGCACCAGCCAGAAGGTGGCGGCGACGCGGCGGGGCCCACCGCTCATCCCGAACAGCCGGCACATCGGGCCTGACGGTAGCGGGAGTGGCATCTCCGCGGAGGACCGCCTCGGCGAGCCTCGCTGTTCGGCCATGGAGTCCGGTATCGAGCCCGCTCATGCGATCTTGACCGGTCGCTGAGGTGGGTGAGCTAACCTGAAGGGAGGGTCGGGTGTGCTCGAGCAGCTCGTGAAGAAAGGCGGATTGGTATGAGGTTCCTGCGCACAGCTTCCACCAGGCGCCTACTTGGCGTGATCGGCGCGGTCGCGGCCGCGATCGCGGCGTGCGCTGCGGTCGCCGTGGCGGCGACGTCCGGCGGCCCCGTGCCGCGGCGCGAGCCGCTCGCGCGGGCGATCCACCAGGCCCTGAACGCGCCGGCGGTCTCGGGAATCACCGCCCGGGTGACGTTCACCAACAACCTCATCGGCAGCTCGCAGATCCAGGGCACGGACCCGTTGCTGCAGGGCGCGACCGGCCGCCTGTGGTACGCGCCGGCGGCACACGAGCTGCGAATCGAGCTCCAGTCGACCAACGGCGACGCGCAGGTCCTCGTGCACAACCGCTCCTTCTGGATGTACGACCCCAGCTTGCAGACGGTCTATGAGGGCACGCTGCCGGCTCTTGTTCGCTCGCGTGCGCACCCCCGCGGCCAGGAGCAGATTCCTTCCGTGAACGAGATCCAGTCGGGGATCAGCCGGCTGGCGCAGCACCTGAGCCTCAGCGGCGCTCGCCCCGGCGACATCGCGGGCGAACCCGCTTACACCGTGCGCGTCGCCCCGCGTCAGGGCGGTGGGCTTTTGTCAGCGATCCAGCTCGGCTGGGATGCCGTGCGCGGCGTGCCGCTGCAGTTCGCGGTGTACGCGCGCGGCGACTCGACCCCGGTGCTCGAGCTGAGCGCGACCAACATCTCCTTCGGCCGCGTGGCCGTCTCGGACTTCGCGATCACCCCGCCGGCCGGGGCGAAGGTCGTGCGGCTTTCGAGCGCGCCCGGCGCCCCTGCCCAGGACCGCGGCGTCGAATCGAAGGCCAAGCGCCCGCAGGTCACCGGCGTGGCGGCGGTCCAGCGGGGGCTGAGCTTCAGGCTGGCCGCGCCGGCTACGGTAGCGGGGCTTGCGCGCAACACTGTCGCGCTCGTGCATTTGGGCGCGCGCCCGTCGGCGCTTGTGACCTACGGCCAGGGCCTCGGCGCCATCGTCGTGCTCGAGCAGGCCTCAAGCTCTGGCCACGGCAGTCTGGGCAGCATGGCCGCCCAGGGCTCGGACGGCCAGGGCCTGAGCTTGCCCACCGTCTCGATCCACGGGACCCGCGGACAGGAGCTCGAGACGGCGCTCGGCACGGTCATCCGCTTCACGCGCGACAACGTCTCCTACACGGTGCTCGGGTCGGTCAAAGCCGCCGAGGCGCGTGCCGCCGCGCGAGGCCTGTAGGGGCGGCCGCGGGCGAGCGACGGCGTTCTGTGAGCGCAACGACAGCCCCGCCCCTCGAGGTCCGCGGCCTCGTCAAGCGCTACGGCAACCTTGCCGCCGTCGACGGCGTGGACCTCACCGTCGACGCGGGCGACGTATACGGCTACCTGGGCCCGAACGGCGCCGGCAAGACCACGTCGCTGCGGATGATGCTCGGGCTGATCCGCCCGACAGCCGGCACCGTGAGCCTGTTCGGACGCGACCCCTGGGAGACCGCGCGCGCGCTCGACGGCGTCGCCGGCTTCGTCGAGGCGCCGACCTTCTACCCCTATCTGAGTGGCCGCCGCAACCTGGAGCTGCTCGCGGCCTTCGACGGCGACGGCGCCAGCGCACTCATCGATAGCGCCCTCCAGACGGTGGAGTTGACCGACAGGGCGCGAGACAAGGTCGGCGGCTACTCGCACGGCATGCGCCAGCGGCTGGGCATCGCGGCGGCGCTGCTGCGCCAGCCCAAGCTGCTGCTGCTCGACGAGCCCACCACCGGTCTTGACCCCGGCGGCATGCGCGACATGCGCGTGCTCGTCCGGCAGCTGGCGCAGCAGGGAATCACGATCATGCTCTCGAGCCATCTGCTGGCGGAGGTCGAGGAGGTCTGCAACCGCGTGGCGATCGTGCAATCCGGCAAAATCGTCTACGAGGGCGAGATCTCCGCGCTGAAGCGCAGCGCCGGCGCCGCCTACACCCTCCAGACCACCGATGATGAGCGCGCGCTCGGGATCTGTCGCGCCCAGCGCGGGATCGAGGAGGCCCGCCCCAGCGACGGCAAGATCTGGTTCAGCGCCGAGGAGGAGGAGGCCGTCGCCGCGCTCTCCCAAGCGCTGGTCGAGGGCGGTGCGCTGATTCGCGCGCTGACGCCGCAGACGGCCCGGCTCGAGGACCTGTTCTTCTCGCTCACGGAGGGTGCAGGGAACGGCGCCGAGGACGCGGCCGCAGATGGTGCCGAGCGAGAGTCGATTCAGGCGCAAGCGGAGGCGACGCGGTGAGCAGCGGCGCTGTCGCCGCCCCGGCACCTCGCATCGCCGGCCGGGTGGGGAGGCCATCCGTGCTCACGGTCTACCGCTGGGAGGTCTTCAAGCTCATCCATCTCAAGCGCACCTACCTTGGCCTGGGCCTGTCGGTGATCGTGCCGATCATCTTCGCGGTGGCGATCCACTTCCGCCACTCTCAGCACGGCGACTTCGCCTTCGCCTCGTATCTGAATCGCAGCGGACTCGCGCTGCCGCTGGTGATCCTGCTGTTCGGCGCGGTGTGGATGTTCCCGCTGATCACGGCACTCGTAGCCGGCGATATCTTCGCCTCCGAGGATCACAACGGCACGCTCAAAACCGTGCTCACGCGCTCGCTGCAGCGCTGGCAGATCTTCGCCGGCAAGACGCTCGCGGCCACGACCTACGCGGTGATCGCGATCCTGCTCAACGGGACCTTCGCCGTGGTCGCGGGCACGATCCAGTCGGGCTTCAACCCGCTGCAGAGCCTGTCGGGGACGACGGTGTCCGCGAGCCATGCGCTCGGGCTCGTCTACCTGGCCCTGGTGATCTACCTGATGCCCATCGCCACGGTGCTGTGCATCGGGCTGCTGCTCTCGACGCTTACCCGCAACAGCGCCGCGGCGGTGGTGGGGACGCTGATGATCTCGCTGCTCTTCCAGCTGATCGGCGTGCTGCCCGGGCTCCAGGGCACACAGCCGTACCTGCTGAGCACGCAGTTCCAGGCCTGGCAGGGCCTGCTGCGCCAGCCGATCGACTGGTCGCCGATCGTCCAGGCAGTGTGGGTGTGCGCGATGTATGCAGTCCCGGCGCTCGGCGCGGCCTTTTTGATCTTCCTGCGGCGTGACGTGGCCGGAGGCTGAGGGCCTACCGGATCGCAAGCACCTCGAGGCTCACGACGCTAGTGGCCGGGGAGGCCGGTCACGTGCGGAAAGCGATCGATCAGGGAGTAGGGGTGCGCGAGGTCGACGCCGTCTGGGACGTTGAGGTAGCCTGGGGCCCGGCCTGAGACGCCGGTGTGCCCGTACTGCCATACGATGCGGTTGGTATGGGGGTCGACGACGATCACGCGGTGGTTGTGATCGTCGTTGGCGAGCACGTCACCGTTGGGCAGCGGCAGCGCCAGCGAGGGGTGGTTGAGCGCGTCCCCGCCGCGGGGCGAGAACTGCCACAGCACGTGGCCGTGGCCGGTTAGCTCCTCGATCGCGCCGGGCTGCGTCCAGTCGACCGTCAGGTAGACCCCCGGGCGGACCTCGTTGGTGTCCGACGGGTATGTGAACCCGGGTGGGTTGGCCGAGGACCGCAGATGTCCACCCCGGTTGAAGACGTCGATCCAATCGCCGTTGATCTCCGTGACGACGGTGCCGCCGCCGCGCAACGGGAAGGCGCCGTTGGGAGAGCCGAACAGCGTCGGCGGCTGGTGGCCGCAATAGCCGGAGGTGCCCATCTGCGCGATCGCGTGGTGGAGCGGCGGCCGCAGCTCGATCAGCCGGCAGTTCTTGATGTCGGCCGCGATGATCCGTCCGTTGCGGAGCATGATCGCGTCATCGGGGTTGTCGAGGTAGCCGGGACCCCCTCCGGGCACGCCGGGGTGGCCGTAGCGGTAGATGATCCTCCGGCTGGCGACGTCGACCACCGAGATCACAAAGTCGTCTTCCTCGGTGGCGACGATCTTGCGGCCGTCGGGGCTGAAGAAGGCGTCATCAGGGACGTTGAAGCTCTGCCCACGCGCGAGGTCGCCGGGCCGCGGGAAGCTCCACACGATCCTCCCCTGCGGGCTCACCTCGAGCAGGCGGTTGTTCGCCTTGTCGGCTATCAGCACGTCGCCCGGGAGCACGGACGGGTCCGATCCGGGACGCAGCAGGGAGCTGGTGGCCATCGCCGTCGGTCGCGGGGCCGGCCGCAGCTCGAAGGCGTCGGCCACGGTGCCGTGGGCGCTGCGGCCGCCCACGGTCATGATCCCTCCCGCCGCGGAGACCGCCGCTGCGTCCGAGAGGGGCTCCGGCAGGTGCCCAGCGAGCGAGACGCGGCCGCTGCTGGGATCGATCGCGAACACCTGCTTGGTCGGGGCCCCGTTGGCGGCCCGCCCGCCGACCACATACACGTAGCGGCCCAGCGCGACCGCGGGCGCGTGCGAGACCGGTGCGGGCAGCGTGCCCAGCCGGCTGACGCGACCGTTCGCGGGATCGAAGGTCACGATCTGCGCGCTCACCCCGTGCGTGGAGATTCCGCCGGCGATCACGACGCGGCCGCCGCTGGCGGCGACGGACGCGTAGCGCAGCGGCCGCGGCAGCCGGCCGGCGACACGCGCCTGACCCCTGACGGACCGAGCCTTCTCCGATCCCCCGCCACCAGGTGCGGGTGCGGTCCAGGCGAGGATCGTGGAAAGGGGTGTCTGGCCGGTGAATCCGCCCACCAGGTAGACGGTGTGGCCGACGGTGGCCGCGGCGAGGTCGGAGCGGGGCTGGGGCAGCCAGCCGGCAGCGTCGGAGCGCCCGCTGTGGGGGTCAATCTTGGTGATCGCGGTATAGGAGCTCGCCTGGCCCCCGCCGAACAGGTAGACCGTGGAGCCCACCCTGGCCGCGGCCGCGTCGTGGAGAGGGGTCTGCAGGGTGCCCAGCGCGCGACGAGCCCGTGGTCCGGCGAGCGCGATTGTGGGCTCGGAGGTCTTGCTCGGGTCGAGGCCGCCGATGAGGAGGGCGCTGCCTCCAAGTGGCACGGCCGCCTCGTCCTGGACCGCGGCAGTCAGGCGTCCGAGCCGCTGAGCGCGTAGCCACGGACCGCCCGGAGCGAGCGCGCTCCGCCGGGCGGGAGCCGGTCTGAAATCCGAGTCGTGGCGTGCGTTCGACTGGAGGTCGTGGCGTGCGCTCGACGCGAATCCGACCACGATCAGCACCACGCTGGCCGCGATCAACAACAACAGCCACAGCGAATGGATCCTGCGCGTCGACGCACGCCGTCGGCGGGGGCGTGCGGACATTGCTGGGATCATGTACTAGTCACCTAAAGAACACGCCAGTCTCGCATCCCCGGCGGTTGCCCGTGCCTACTGGAGGGGCCCCGGTGGGCGTGGCTCGGCTGGGGGGCAATCGGCGGGCGACCGCAGCTCGAGCTGCCACCAGGCCACGTCCCACCAAGCTCCCGCCTTGTAGCCGATGCGCCTGTAGACCCCAACCAGCGCGAAGCCGAGTGATTCGTGCAGCGCAACGCTGGCTTCGTTGGGGAGCGCGATGCCCGCGCACGCCACCCACAGCCCCTGCTCTGTGAGCAGCTCCAGCAGCGCCTGGTAGAGGGCCCGCCCGACACCGCGGCGGTGAAAGCTGGGATCGACGTAAACCGAGACCTCCGCGGCCCAGCGGTAGGCGGCTCGCTCGCGGTGCGGACATCCATAGGCAAAACCGGCCAGGCGCTGCTCGCACTCGGCCACGATCCAGGGATGGGTCAGCTGGATCCGCCCGATTCGCGCGGCGAAGTCCGGCACCGTAGGGACCTCTTCTTCGAACGAGATCGCCGAGTCGGTGACGAACGGGGCGTAGATGGCCGCGCACCCGGCGCTGTCGCGTGCCGGATCGGCGTGCCGGATCCTCATCCGAGCGCGCGAGCCGGCCGGAGGGTCATTCCTCTGTCAGGGCGTGGCCAGTCTTGGGCGCGGACTCGGCGCCCCCCGTGCCCGGGAGTCCGTCTTCCGGGCCCACGCTCGGGAGCAGCAGGAGCCCGGGCTCGGCGCGGTGGCCCCGAACCTCGCCCACGTAGGCCAGCCTGTCGAGCCGCTCGATCTCCCGCTCGCCCTCGATACGCGCGGGGTGGTCCGCTGGCAGCGCGCGGATCAGCGCCCGGATCCGCTCGCGCAGCTGGAGCGCGAAGTGGGGGGTCGACGCGCCCATCAGCTGGCGCACATCGTCGATGGTGACCTCGCGGCCCGCGCGCAGGCGCTCGGGGTTCTCTTCCTGGCTCACGGAGAGGATGAAAGCAGCCGGCGGCTAGGGGCCTTTGGCGGTCGTGCTCACTGGGCGCACCTCGAGCACGTAGTCGAGCTCGGACTGAACCGCGAGCGAGACCGCGTTTGTGTTGCCGATCACCCACCCGTGGTCATAGACCGCGGCAGTCGGTCCCTCCTGGGCGTATCCGGGAACGGCGTAGTTGAGGAAGAAGTTCAGGAGCGAGCTGGGGAGCTTCGAGGGGCTGTCGATCAGCAGCTCGGGGCCGTAGGCGCCGCTTGCCGAGAGCGGCGCGGCAGCGGCCGCGTCGAGTGTGCGGGCGGCGTTGAGCAGCACGTACCCGTGGCCGGGGCTGCGCATGGCCCAGCCGAAGCTTCCCGGCACGTGTGCGCACGGCTGGCCCTTGACGCACGGCGGGTCGCGGTAGCTGGCGAACGTGACCGAGTTCGCGGATGGACCCTGCGCGCCGACGCGGTTCACGATGCCGTAGTGGCGGAGCTGCGCCACGACGTGGGCCGAGATCACGCTGGGGGGCCCCAGGACGTAGATCCGGGGATGCTGGTGGGAGAGCAAGGCCTGTCGGGTGGCTGTCGGGACGCCTGAGCTGGAGACGAACAGGATCGGGTCGCCGCTCTCCGCCGCCCAGCCGGCCGCGGGCATCGCGTATGCCGGATGATCCGCGGAGACCACGACGACAAACGGGCTCGCTCTGCCGGCGACCGCGCTCTGAAGACGGTCGATCCCGGCGGTGACCGAGTAGGGATTGCTTCCGGCGATCGAGGCGGTCCGCTTTCCTTTCAGCCGGGGGGTATCGCCGATCCTGATCACCTGCGCGCCGCCCGCAGCGCCGGAGCCGTATGGGGCGAGCGTGGCGAGGGCGTCGGCGGTCGCGGACGGCAGCGAGCCACTGCCCGAGAGCAGGACCGGAGCGTGGAGAGGGGCCGCCATGAACACCGAGGAGGCCAGCGCGGCTTGCCAGTCATCGGTCGGCGCAATCGTCACCGTCGCAGGATGCGTTCCCGGCCCCTGCGCGGGGTACACGGCCAGCGCCACCCCGGCGGCATCCGCGATTGGGTCCCCGCCCCCGACCCGCGTGGTGTTCTTGGTCGCGACTGAGGGGAACCCGAGCTTTTGGCCCGCGTGGGATGTCCCCGCCTGGATGCCGTTGATGGAGGGCTGGGTCACCACGAGCGTCGAGCTGCCGCCGCAAGCCGACAGCACTGCCACGCACGCGGTGGCGAGCACAAGGGTCCCGGCCAAGCGCAGGCTCCTCATTGATTTCAGAAGTTACCGAGGTGGGGGGGCCGGGTGCCGGTGGGGGGATCATGACTCCCAGGCCCGGCGCGCGCCGTCAGCCGCTTTGGCGCCGGCGTCGCCCTGCCGGTCGGCGAGTATCTGAGTCCGTTCGGCCAGCCGGTTCGCGCGACGCAGCTCCGCCTCTCGCATACGTCGCCGCTGCACCGGCGTCTCGGCCTCCAGCGGCGGGATCTCGGCCGGCCTACCTCGCTCGTCGAGCGCGACCATCGTGATGTATGCCGTGTTGGTGTGGCGAAGTTGGCCGGTGCGAGGGTTCTCCGCCTCGACCCGTACGCCGACCTCCATCGAGGTTTTCCAAGCTGCGTTCACGGTCGCGCTCAGCGTGACGAGGTCGCCCAGGTAGATCGGCACGAGGAAGTTCATCCGATCCATCGCAGCGGTCACGACCCGCCTGTGGCAATGCTTTATCGCCGCCAGCGCCGCGACCTCGTCGGCCAGTCGCATGATCGTGCCTCCATGCACGTTGCCCACGCTGTTGGCATCGGTGATGCCCATCCAGCGGATCAGCTGGGCGCTTGAGGACGAGGGAGGTTTGGTGCTCACGGCCGCTCGATCCTATCCGTGACTTCTACTCCGGCCCGCTACGCTTGTGTGGTCGTATCAGATAACGCCAAGGAGGACGCGATGCCGGGCCTGACCGGGCGCATGTCGACAGTCATCAAAGCGAAGATCTCAAAGCTGCTTGACCGTGCCGAAGATCCCGCCGAGACGCTCGAGTACAGCTATCAGAAGCAGATCGAACTGCTTCAGAACGTCAAGAAGGGCATCGCCGACGTCGTCACCTCGAAGAAGCGTCTCCAGCTGCAGCAGGAGAATCTCCAGCAACAGATCGTAAAGCTCGATACTCAGGCTCGCCAGGCGCTTGCGGCCGGTCAGGAGGATCTCGCGCGGACCGCGCTTGAGCGCAAGAACGTCGCCCAGACCGAGATGCAGTCGCTCGACGGACAGATCTCGGAGCTCGAGCACCAGCAGGAACAGATGACCGCGTCCGAGCAGCGGCTGCGGACCAAGATCGAGCAGTTCCGCTCCAAGAAGGAGGTCATCAAGGCCCAGTACTCGGCGGCCGAGGCGCAGGTGCGCATCTCCGAGGCCGCGACAGGAGTGGGCGAGGAGATGGCCGACGTGGGCCTCGCAATGCAGCGGGCGCTGGACAAGACCGAGAACATGAAGGCGCGCGCCGACGCGGTGTCAGAGCTCGAGTCGGCGGGTACCTTCCAGGATCTCACCGCGCTTGGCCCCGGGGAGGACGACATCGATCGCCAGCTCCGCGAGCTCTCGTCCACAAGCGAGGTCGATTCGGAGCTCGAGAAGATGAAGGCCGAGCTGGCCGGCGGGTCCTCTCCGGCGGGGGAGCTCGACGCAGGCACTCCCAGCACTGCCCAACAGGAGCCCAGTCAGGCCGGAGAGCAGGCCCAGTAACTCGGGCATCCGATCCCATACGAGAGGAGGGATCCGGTGATCGTGCGGATTGCGACCGAAGGCCAGTACGAGCTCGATGACGAGCATGCGCAGGCCCTGCACGAGCTCGACCGCAAGGCAGTGGAGCAGTGCGACGCTGGAGACGAGGAGGTGTTCCGGGCGACCTTCGGGCGGCTGCTCGCGCTCGTCCGTTCACACGGCCGGCCGATTCCCGAAGACGAGTTGGTCTCCTCGGATGTGATCCTGCCCCCGCCTGACGTCTCTTTCGAGGAGGCGCGAGCCGGGTTCACCGGCGAGGGGCTGATCCCGGGCTGAGCCGGCCGCCGCCCCCGTTGCCGGCGGCGCTTTGCTTTTAGCCGCACTCGTGGGGGCGAGCGCGCGTCTACGTCCAGAAATCCTCGCGCAGGACCTCGCCGTCGCCTGCGTGCCGCGGACCGAAGGCAAGCAAAGTCAGATCCTCCGGTCCCGCCTCGAAGGCCCGCGCCACTCGCGGTGCCACACGGATCGCGTCGAGCGGGCTTACTTCGTGGATGTCGCCGTCGAGCTTGATGCGACCCGACCCCGAGAGCACCACGTAGATCTCCTCCGCCTGGTCGTGACGGTGGGCGAACGCCTGCCGCTTGCCCGCCCGGACGCGGTGGAAAGCGAGCCCGATCGTCTCCGATGTCAGGTCCTCGCGTGGGAAGCGAGCCTCCTGAACCTCGGAGAATCCGAATTGGGGCGCCTGATCCTCCACCTCCCGGAGGTTCTTGATCGTGTAGTCCATGGCCGTGAAGCCTATCGGTGGGCGCTTAGCGCGTCGTGGCGGACTCGCGCGAGGCCTCCGCCTCGAACTCCTCCACCAACTCGCGGTAGGTTCGGCGCAGACCGTCCTTGACTCCCACCCGAGCGCGGAAGCCGAGCGTGCGTTCGGCATGTGAGGGGTCGACGCACGAGCGGCGAAGCTCGCCGTCGCGTAGCGGAAGCAACTCGGGCTCGATGGAGCTTCCGGCCGCACCGGCGAGAGTCGAATAGACATCCTCGACGGAGGTCTCAAATCCCGTGGCCACGTTGAACGTGCCCCGCACGCCGGTCGCTCGGATCATCGCCTCGACCACGTCGGCGACGTGGATGTAATCCCGTGTGGGCTTGCCGTGGCCATACATCCGCGGCCGCTCGCCGCGCCACAGGCTGTAGCTGAAGATGGCCACTACCCCCACCTCTCCTGCGGGGCTCTGACGTCTTCCGTAGACGTTCGCGAGCCGCAGCACCGCGTGCGGCAGACGGGAGGAGTTCGCCCACGTGTCGATATACGCCTCTGCCGCCCACTTGGAGGCCCCGTAGGGAGCTATGGGGGAGGGGACAAACCGCTCGGGAGTTGGAAGCGGGGCGAGGTTGCCGTACAGGACACCGGCGCTCGAAGTGAAGACCAGCGGTGCTGCGCACCGGCGCGCGGCCTCGAGCAGTTGCAGGGTTCCCCGCACATTGACGTCGCAGTCGCGGCGCGGATCCTTCACCGATTTCGTGATCGAAGACTGAGCCGCAAGGTGGTAGATGGCCCTCGGTGAGGCCTTGTCAACCACGGAATCCAGTCTCTCCGGATCATCGATGTCGAACAGCTCGAACTCGGCCGCAGGGTTGATGCGGCGCTCGTCCCCTGAGGAGAGGTCATCGATCACCACAACCCGATTGCCCTCGGCAAGCAGCGCATCGACCAGGTGCGAGCCGATGAATCCGGCGCCCCCCGTGACCACGAACGTGTCGGTCACCGCGGACCTCCAGGGCAGCACGGTCCCTTGGCTGGTCCCCCCGCGCCCGACGAAGCGCAGCGGCGCCGAAGGGTGCAGGTGAGGTCGATGTCGAGTTCGGGCATGGTCAACAGGGCCCCCATTGGGACGCGCAGCTTAGCTTGCGAGGCGACGGTTTGAGCTTGGCGGCGCGTCAGACGGCTCTTAGGGCTCGCTGGTCGGGGTCGGCGCCGGCTCCCGGGCCTCGAACTCGGCGACGAGCCCTGTATAGGTCTGCGCGAGCCCATCGGCGATCGGGATGCGGGCGCGCCACCCGAGGACTTGCCGCGCGAGCGACGGGTCCATGCAGGAGCGCTCGAGCTCGCCCTCGCGCAGCGGCAGTGGCTCGGGCTCGAGTGAGCTCCCGGCCGTGCCGGCGAGGATCGAATAAAGCTCTCGTACCGATGTCTCGATGCCGGTGGCGATGTTGAAGGTGCCGGGGGTGCCGGTGGCCTGGAGCATCGCCGCGACGACATCGGCGACGTGGATGTAGTCCCGTGTGGGCTTGCCGTGGCCGAACATGCGGGCGCGCTCGCCTCGCCACAATGCGTGACTGAAGATCGCTACCACCCCGGCCTCACCGTGCGGGCTTTGGCGCGGGCCGTAGACGTTCCCCAGCCTCAACACCGCGTGGGGCAGCGCGGAGGAGTTCGCCCAGGTGAGCACGTACGCCTCGGCGGCCCATTTCGAGGCCCCGTAGGGAGCAAGCGGCGACGGAATGAACGTCTCCGGCGTGGGGATCGGCGCTCGGTTGCCGTACAGCGCCCCCCCTGTGGACGTGAAGATCACCGGGGCGCCGCAACGGCGCGCCGCTTCCAGCAGGTTGAGCGTTCCCTGCACATTGACGTCGCAGTCGCGCGCCGGGTCCGTCACCGACACGGTGACCGATGCTTGCGCGGCCAGGTGATAGATGGCGTTGGGCGAAGCGCGGTCCAGGACCACGGTCAATGCCGCTTGGTCGGTGATGTCCAAGACCTCCAGGGAGGCGTCAGCCGCTACGCGGCGTGCATCGCCGGTGGATAGGTCGTCGATGACCACGACGCGGTTGCCGTCGGCGAGCAGGGCATCCACGACGTGGGACCCGATGAAGCCCGCACCCCCGGTGACCACGACCGTGTCTGACACGCTCACGGCAGGTGGTCCGGGGAAATCAGATTGGGATTCCCCACAAGGGGAACCACCGCTCGAGCTCGGGCTCGACCGGAAGCTCGGATCCAGCCTGCGCCTTGAGTACCAGCTCGCGCTCGTTGTCGCGGCGCTGGTTCGAAGACGACGACCCCTCGCCGGCGATGCGAGAGGTTGGACCGGCACCCGCTCCCTCGCCGGCCTGTGCAACCGTTCCACCCACGGGCGCGAACGGATAGAAGAACCCTCGCTTGTAGTTGTAGATCCAGTAGATCGGCCGCTTGCGCTCGTCCTCGAACGCGAACACGGCGCAGAGCAGCCGATCTCCATAGCCGCCTGCCTCGAGCTGGCCGCTCACGGCGTTGATCCCCACCACCAGTTGCTCGAAGTCCTTGCCACGGAGGATCAGCCAGCGGTAGCCGTAGGGATCGTCCGAGCTCTCGACGGTCGTGGCGCTGTCCGAGGCGGTCGCCTTGACCACCTCTTCGGTTTCTTTCACGATCGAGAGGAAATCGGCCGTCTGGAGCGGGTGGAAGACGATCCCCGCGGCGCCTCGGGAGGTGACCTGGAGCTGCGTCTCGAACGTCACGTACGCGGTCGAGATCGCGAAGAGCCGATCGGGCGCGGGGCCGGGCAGTTTCCTTCTGCCGAGGATTACGTCGAGTAGTCCCATCCGAGATCAGCTTAGGCGTCGGCCCATGTCGGCGGCCCATTGTCACACCGTCGCAGCGACGTGCTCCTCACGCTGCCGAGACCTCGCTGTGAGAGCTCCCGGCCAGCCACTCCGGATGCTCGCGGTACCAGGCGACGGTCCGCCGCAGCCCCTCCTCGAGACCCGTTCGCGGCTCCCACCGGGTGAGCGCGTGAAGCTTGGAGTAGTCCACCCATTGGCGATCTATCTCTCCGGCGGGAGTACCGCTGCCTCGAACGTCGAGTCCCACTCCCGTGCCCGCGAGCCTACAGATGAGCTCTGCCACATCGCTCACGCGGTGGGGGCGCCCGCCGCCTGCGTTGAACGCCTCCCCGGCGGCGAGCCGCTCGTCTAAAAGCGCCTCAAAGATCGCCATATAGGCCGCGACCGCGTCCTCAACGTAGAGGAAATCCCGCTCCGGAGTCCCGTCCGATCGGATCACGGGCGCCTGTCCGATAAGCGCGGCGGTCACGACCTCGGGCACGAGTCGGGAGCGATTGATGTCGCCGCCCCCATACACGTTCGCAAGCCGGGTGACCGCGACCGGAAGACGCCAGGTGTGCCAGTAGCTCCTTGCAAGCAGGTCAGCTGCTGCTTTGGAGACCTCGTACGGGTGGCGCGGGCGCAGCGGGGCGTCCTCTCGGTACGGCAGCTGGGGCTGGTCGCCGTACGCCTTGTCCGAAGAGGCGACGATCACCCGTCCCACGCGGTATCTGCGACAAGCCTCGAGGACGGTCCAGGTGCCCCGGATGTTCGTCTCGAATGTCGCGACCGGAGCGCGATGCGCCGTTCCGACGATGGTCTGGGCGGCGAGGTGGAAGACGGACTCGACCTCGTACTCGGCAAGGGCCCGGGCGACCAGTCCATCGGCGCAGATATCCCCATCGACCACGTCGACGCGAGCTTCCAGTCCCATCGCGACGAGCGCCGACAGCGCGGGCCTGTCGCGCCGCACGACGCAGACGCGCGCGCCGGCATCGACCAGTTCCCTGACCAGCCACGCGCCGACCAGCCCGTAAGCGCCGGTGACTAGGGTGGGGTGTCCGTCCCTCACCACAGCTGCCACGGCGCCTGCCCACGCGTCCAGAGGTCGTTCAGCGCCACCGCGTCCTTATAAGTGTCCATGCACCGCCAGAACCCGGAGTGGTGATAGGCGCGCAACTCGCCTGCCGACGCAAGTTGGGCGAGGGGCTCCCGTTCGAGCGTCGAGTCGGGCGCTAGCCGCTGTAGGAACTTGCGCTCGAAGCAGAAGAAGCCGGCGTTGACCCAGTGGTCACAGCGCGGCTTCTCTGCAAAGCCCCGGACGGCACCGTCACCGTCGAGCTCCGCCACGCCGAAAGGAAGCTCCGGCTGCACCACGGTCATCGTGGCGGTGCAGCGATGACCTCGGTGATAGGCGAGCAGATGGCGCAGATCGATGTCGGCCACGCCATCGGCGTATGACACGCAGATCGTTTCGCTCGCCACGAGGTCGGCCGCCTGCCGCAGCCGCCCTCCGGTCGGCGTGGCGGTGCCGGTCGGGAGGCAGCTCACCGTGACACCAGGGGGCCAGGATCCGGCACCGGCAAAGCGCTCGATCGCCTTGGCGCGGAAGCCAGTCAGCAGCAGCACCTCCGAGAAACCATGCGCCAGATAGAGCTGGATGACGTGCCACAGGATCGGGCGCCCGCCGATTTCCACCAGCGGCTTCGGGATCGAGCGGACGTGCTCGCGTAGGCGGGTGCCGGCACCGCCGCAGAGGATGGCCACCGGAGGAAGGGGCGGCGAGCCGTCGGGCATCGGGCAGGATTATTCAGCCCGGCGCGAGGTTAGTGCGTTTCGGACGGTTTAGCTGAGACAGACTCTTAGACCGCGGTGCCCTGAAGCTGGGCCTCGAACCGCTCCAGCGCCTCGATCCGCTTCTCGAGGGGCGGGTGGGTCGAGAATAGGGTGGCGATGCTCTGCTTGGCCTTCGGCGGGAAGATGTAGAAGGCGGCCAGCTCGCCGGACGCGGCGCGCAGATCGCGCTGGGGGATCTTCTGCATGGTCCCGGAGATCTTCAGCAGTGCCGAGATCAGCGCGCTCGGGCGGCCCGTGATGATCGCAGAGCCGCGGTCGGCGGCGAACTCGCGATAGCGCGAGAGCGTCTGCAGGAGGATGAACGAGACGATGTAGACGGCTGCGGAGATCGCGATTACCACGACCCAGGCGATTGCGCCGCCCTGGTTGTTGTTGTCGTTGAAGGAGCCCCCGAACCAGAAGCCCATCTGGGTGATGAACGCGGCGATCGAGGCGAAGAAGCTCGCGATCGTCATGACCATCACGTCGCGGTTCAGAACGTGGGTCATCTCATGACCTAACACGCCTTCAAGCTCGGCTGGCTCGAGCAGCTGGAGCAGGCCCGTCGTCACGCACACCGTGGCGGCCTTGGGCGAGCGACCCACCGCGAACGCGTTGGGCATCGGAGTCTGCGCAACCGCGACTTTGGGCTTCGGCACATTGGCCGACACACACAAGCGCTCGACGATCGCGTGCAGCTGGGGCGCCTGCTCCGGCGAGACCTCGCGGGCGCCCATCGAGAACAGCGCGATCTTGTCCGAGGTGAACAACTGCAGCACAAACAGCCCCGCGGCAATCAACACGATCGTAATCGCGCCGGTGCCGGCCGCTACCAGCGCGCCAATCAGGACGGCGTAGACCAGCCCGAGCAAGAACATGGTCGTGAGCATCCGGACCTGGAGCCCGCGATCTTTACCGAATGAGCGTGATCGTCCTGCCATTGCACCCCCAATGTTGGCAGAAGCGCTAAGTGTTGACTCAAAGTTTTGCGTGAAATTCGTCATAAGCCTCGCGCCCGCGCGATCGCCCCCGGCCCACTAAGCCGGCGCGGGGCGCGATCATGGCATGATCGGCGGCCCGTGAAAGCGGCGACCAAACCCGCAGCGGCGACCAGCCTGCCCCCCGCGCGGCGAGCCACAGAGGGCCCGACCCAAGCGGTCGAATCGCGCTTGCTCGCCTTCCCGTCCGGCACCCGCGTCAATGCCCGCGGTCGGCTCGAGATCGGCGGTTGCGATGTGGTCGAGCTGGCGCGCGACTTCGGAACCCCGGCCTATATCGTCGCCGAGGACGACTTGCGCTCGCGGGCGCGCGCCTTCCTGCGCGAACTGCGGCGGCGGCACGGGGACTGCGATGTCCTCTTCGCTTCGAAGGCGTTTCCGTGCACCGCCGTCTACCGATTGCTCGCGGAAGAGGGACTGGCGTGCGACGTGGCCTCGGGCGGCGAGCTCGCGTTGGCCCTGCGCGCCGGGTTCGACGCCCGGCGCATCTACCTGCACGGCAACGCCAAGTCGGAGCGCGAGCTGCGCGAGGCGGCCGAGGCGGGGGTCGGCCACATCGTGCTCGATTCGTTCGACGACTGCTACCGGCTGGAGCGGATCGCGGCCGAGCTCGGCCTGGGCACCGCGGTGCAAGGGCGGGGACAGGAGGTGCTGATCAGGGTCACGCCTGACGTGGCGGGGGAGACCCACGGCGCGATCTCCACCGGGCAGGCGGACTCCAAGTTCGGCTTCTCGATGGACCAGGCGCCCGAGGCGATCTCCCGCGCTCGCACCACCCCGCACCTAAAACTGGTCGGCCTGCACGCGCATATCGGCTCGCAGCTACTCGAGCTCGAGCCGTTCAGGGCGGCCATCCGGGCGCTCGCCACGCTGGGCGACTTCGAGGTCTACAACCTCGGCGGCGGCCTCGGGGTCGCCTACCTGACGGCAGACAGGTCGCCGTCATTCGCGGACTACATCGACACCATCGTCGATGCCGTGCACGAGTCTCTGGGCTCCGACAAGCGGTTGTTGCTGGAGCCTGGCAGGGCGCTGGTGGCCAACTCCACCGTGACGCTCTACACGGTCCAGACGGTCAAGCACAACGTCTCGTGCTGGATCGCGGTCGACGGGGGTATGTCGGACAACCTGCGCCCGATGCTGTACGGCTCTGCTTACGACGCGGTGATCGCCGACAGGCCTCTAAAAGCGGGGCGGGTGCGCTGCCACCTGGCGGGCAAGCACTGCGAGTCCGGGGACGTGATCGCGCGAGACCTCGCGCTGCCGGACCCGATGCCGGGCGACATCGTCGTCACCCCGGCTACCGGTGCGTACGGCCACGCGCTCGCCAACAACTACAACGGCGTGCCTCGGCCCCCGGTGATCTTCTGCCGGCAGGGATCCGCGCGCGTGGTCGTCCGGCGCGAGACCTACGACGACTTGGCCACCCGTGATCTCGAATGAGGGCATGTTCCGCGTGGGCGTCCTCGGCCACGGCACGGTCGGCTCAGCCTTCGCGGCACTGCTGCCCGAACAGGCGCAGCGGATCGAGCGAATCACGGGGCTGCGGCCCGAGCTCTCGGGCATCCTGACCCGGCGCGAGGGCAGCTTCGAGCAGATCCTGGAGCGCTCGGATCTGATCGTCGAGCTGATCGGCGGGCTGCAGCCCGCCCGAGATTATGTGCTGCGAGCGATGCGCGCCGGCCGCCACGTGGTCACGGCCAACAAGCAGTTGCTCTCCCACCACGGCGAGGAGCTGTGGGAGGTGGCTCGCGCGGAGGGTGTCCAGCTGCGCTTCGAGGCGGCAGTCGCCGGGGTCGTACCGGTGATCCGCGTGATCCAGGAGTCTCTGGCCGGAGCGCGGATCGACCGCGTGCACGGCATCGTCAACGGAACCACGAACTTCATCCTCACGGAGATGGCCCGGACCGGGGAGACCTTCGCCGACGCGCTGGCGGAGGCGCAGCGGCTCGGCTACGCCGAAGCCGACCCCTCGCAGGACGTGGACGGCCGAGACGCGGCCGCGAAGATGGCGATCCTCGCCCGGCTGGCGTTCGAGACACCAGTACACATCGACCAGGTCCGCTATGAGGGGATCGAGCAGATCCAGCCCGACGACCTCGAGTATGCCCGCGAGCTCGGGCTGGGGCTCAAGCTGATCGGCACCGCCGAGCGGATCGGCGACGGGCTCTCCGTGCGCGTCCACCCCGCGTTTCTGTACCCCGGGCATCCGCTCGCGTCGGTCGGGGGACCGTTCAATGCCGTCACGGTCGAGTCGGACACGATCACCGAGATCACCATGTCGGGGCCGGGCGCTGGCGGGCCTCAGACCGCCAGCGCGGTGCTGGGCGACGTGATCAGCGCGATGATCCCGCCGGCGTCGACCCCGGCCGCCGCTCACGAGCTGCCAATCGTGGAGGATGTGCTCTGCGCCTTCTACATCCACCTCGAGGTGGCCGACGAGCCGGGGGTGCTCGCGCAGGTGGCGCAGGTACTCGCCCGCCACGGCGTATCTGTCAAGTCGGTCGTGCAGCGCGGTCTCGGCGACCAGGCGCGGCTGGTCATGGTCGTCCACCGCGTGCTCGAATCGCGCTTTCGCGCGGCTATGCAGGAGATCGCGCAGCTCGCGGTGCTGCGCGCCCCGCCGCGAGCGATCAGGGTGCTCGAGGAGGAGTTCCTCTAAAGGTGCCGGTCGGCGCGGCAGCGGCCCGGTCCCGTTGGCGCCTCGGGGTGAGGTCTCTCGCTACGATGGCGCGCCAGGAGAGGCCATCTATGTGGGAGGCAGAGCTGTGTACGGAAGGCTCACGCATGCAGCGGTAATCATGGCGGTGGGCATTGCGCTCTTGGCAGGGAGCGCGTCGGCCCACGGCGGAGGCGCGTCACCGACGACCTCGCCGGCGGCGGCGAGGTTCGGCGTCCAGAAGGGTTGCAAGACGCCCTTGGGCGTAAAGGCGTGCTGGGTCGCGGGGGTATACAACCGCGACTACACCGGCATGGACGACCACAGCTACAAGGGACCGCCTGCCCAGGCGGCGGGTGGCCACCCGTTCGTCGGCGTCGCTGACTTCATCGTCGCAAACAAGGGCGGAAAGCCCAGTGGCACCGTCAAGTCGATCCGCGTGGACCTACCGCCTGGGCTGGTCTCGAACCCGCAAGCGACGCCCAAGTGCACCAAGTCAAAGCTCGCCGCCGGGAAATGCCCCAAAAACACCCAGGTTGGGATCGTGAAGCTCGAGGTTTTTTCGCCGCTGCTCGGGGCCGACGCCTATGTCGGGGAGTCCGTATACAACCTCGCCCCCGGTAAGTCGTACTGCGCCGGCTATGCAAGCGACTACGCGTTCTACGTCTCGCTTATGAAGCAGCAGATCAACGTCTGCGGCACCGTCCACAAGGACTCGCCGTACGACCTTTATTTCACCATCAAAGTGCCTTCAGGCTCCCCGCTCATCCGTTCGACGCTCATCTTCTGGGGCGTCCCCGGCGATAGCGGCCACAATTCCCAGCGCGGCTGGTCGTGCTTTGGGGCGAGCCCCTGCTCCCCCCCGGCGTCGGGCCCGAGCAAGCCCAAGGGCACGGCGTTCTTGACCAACCCGACCGGCTGCCTCCCCGCTGGACAGATCAGCAGGCTGACGCTGAAGTCCACGGCGGGCCAGATGGCCAAGGCCAAGAGCAAGACGCCGGTTCCCGCCATCAATTGCGCCAAGCTCCCCTTTGCGCCGAAGATCAAGATGGCGCTGAGCGGTCATAACCAGACCAGGGCCGGCAAGCATCCGACCCTGACGACCGCCGTCACACAAGGCACTGGCCAAGCGAACATCAAGTTCTCGAAGGTCACCCTGCCCCTGCCGCTCGCGCTCGACCCCACCAACTCGCAACACGTCTGTGCGGTGAAGGACGCCCGCGCCGACAAATGTCCGGCGAGCACGATCGTAGGCAGCGTGCGGGTGATGACGCCGCTGCTGAGCTCGCCGCTGGCCGGGAAGGTCTACCTGGTGCAGGGCTACCGCTTGGTGCACCGCCATCGGATCCGTTCCTTCCCGGCCATGCTGCTCGCTCTGCGCGGCAAGGCCGCCGTCGATCTACACGCGCAGACGTCGGTCGACAAGCGATCGCAGCTGGTCACGAAGTTCCTCTCGCTGCCGGACCTGCCCATGAACTCGTTCACGCTCACGATCACGGGCGGTAAGAGGGGCATCTTGGTGGCAAACAACAACCTGTGCCGCCGTGCGCAGAAGGCGAAGGCGCAGTTCACGGGCCACAACGGCGCCACGAAGAAGACGACAGTCGCGATGGGCACGCCGTGCACGTCGAGCTAGAGCGCCCGACGAGCGCGGCCCTGACCTTGACCGCGACGTAATCGGGGCGCGCTCCGGGGTCACCGGACGATTACATATGCCTGCTCGAGCCGTCTATATGGTTGACCATGGCCCTATAACCGATCGAGAGGAGAGCCATGCCTGGCAGGATCGTCCACACCGAGATTCCCGCGGACGACATAGAGAGTGCCCGCGCGTTCTACGAGCCGCTGTTCGGCTGGACGTTTCAGTCGTTTCCAGGTCCGTTCGAGTACCACGTCACCCGCATCGACGACGAGTCGGGCGCCGCGCTGACCAACATGGAGCGCGGCAAGCGAGGCATGCGCTCCTACTTCGAGGTCGATGAGATCAACGCCGGCGCCGAGCGGGTCAAGGAGCTCGGCGGCGAGGCAGACGAGCCGCGGCCGGTGCCGAACATGGGCTGGTTTGCGACCTGCCGCGATCCCCACGGGAACGAGTTCGGTCTGTGGCAGACAGACCCTTCCGCGCCCGCGCCGGCCGGTTAGGGGCGAGGCGCGGGAGGCACGCGGCCGCGCGAGGCGCCCCCGGTTTTCAACTCGCCGCGCCTGGGCGCGTCGCTGGAGTCCAATCCGGGCCCATAACGACCTGAGCCGCCTGATGGCGGCCCTGGTCCTTCGGTGGTGATGATGGGGGACTCGGCCGGTGGCTGTCGCAGCTCTGGCAGTCGCCGAGAGAGGAGGAGGAGTCAGCGACTACAGAGAGGGCCTCCAGCCCATACGTTGCATGCTTCGGAACTCAACCGGTCGAAGGGCCCCGAGCTGCAGCGGTTGCCTGTTGTCTCCTCATCGACCGAAGTCACAGCGGGATTTGTTTCACATCCCGCCGCGGTAGTTGTAACGGCGCCGTAAAAGCTGCATTCGCGGTGACTCCTGCTCTCGCTCCCCCTCGGCGCCCGTCCAACCCGCCCGGCCCCAGCTCGTGGCATCCGCGCCACCGCGACCACCGCCGGCTCGCCCCCTCGCGCCCCCGCAGCGTCTGACATGCTGGCGCCCGATGGAGGGTGTGATCGAGCGCTACCGCGAGCGGCTGCCCTTCGCTCCTCATGACCCGGTGGTCTCGCTTGGAGAGGGCTCCACGCCGCTGGTCCCCGCCGCGCGACTGTCCGAGCGGTGCGGCGCGGAGGTTTGGCTGAAAGTCGAGGGGGCGAACCCCACCGGCTCGTTCAAGGATCGCGGCATGACCTGCGCGGTCTCGGCCGCGGTACGCGAGGGGGCCGAGGCGATCGTCTGCGCCTCGACAGGCAACACTGCCGCCTCCGCAGCGGCATACGCGGCCCGTGCGGGGCTGCGGGGGGCGGTGATCGTACCCGAGGGCAAGATCGCCAGCGGCAAGCTCGCGCAGGCCCTCATCCACGGCGCGCGTGTGGTCTCGCTGCGAGGTGCATTCGACACGGCGCTTGAGCTGGTGCGTCAGCTGGCAGACCGCCACCCCGTCGCGCTCGTCAACTCGGTCAACGAG
>JAFAPR010000067.1 GCA_019247075.1 Solirubrobacterales bacterium | reverse complement strand
GTCGGCGAACAACTCGTCTACCGACTCAATGCCGATCTCGGCGAGCATCGCCCGCCGGTCTTCGTCAGTTGCGGCGATGTAGCTGGTCACAGATTGGGTAGCGGTCTGCTCGGCCTCACGTTAGCGACGCCTCGTACGCCGAGGCATCCATCAGCGACTCGGTCTCGGAGGGATCGGACAGCCGCACCTTCACAAGCCACCCCTTGCCGTAGGGGTCGTCGTTGATGGTCTCGGGTTCGTCAGCCAGCTTCTCGTTCACCGCCACGATCTCTCCCGAGAGCGGAGCGAACACGTCGGAGACGGCCTTGACCGACTCGACCTCGGCGTACGCCTCGCCCCTCGAGACCGTGCCTCCCACCTTGGGGAGGTCGAAGTAGACGACCTCCCCAAGCGCGTCCTGGGCGTACCAGGTGATGCCGAAGGTCGCCTCCTCGCCCTCGACTCGGGCCCAGTCGTGCTCGGAGTGGTAAAGCAGGTCGTCGGGGTAGCTCGCTTGCGCCATCTCACGATCCCTTTCGGTACAGAGGCTTGCTTTCAACGGTTGCCTGGCGGACCCTTCCGCGGACGTCGATCTCGATCGCCGTGCCGGGGTCGGAGGCCTGGATGGAAACGTACGCCATCCCGATGCCCCGCTTCAGGCAAGGCGAGAAGCTGCCGCTGGTGACCTCGCCTCCGCCCACGACCGGATTGCCGGCGCGCGCGATCCCGGCGCCATCAATCACGAATGGCACCAGTCGCTCTGGCGGGGGAGAGCTGCGCGCGGCGGCGACCGCGTCGGAGCCGATGAAACCAGTCTGCTCCTTGCAGCACCATCCGAGTCCGGCCTCGATCGGTCCCCGATCCTCGGTCAGATCGTTGCCGTAGAGGTGAAAGCACACCTCCAGCCGCAGCGTGTCGCGCGCTCCAAGCCCGGCCGGCGTGGCGCCGCCTCCCACCAGCGCGTCCCAGACGCCCACCGCCGCCTCCGGCTCAAGCAGCAGTTCGACGCCGTCCTCGCCGGTGTAGCCGGTGCCGGAAACGAGCATGGCAGAGCCGGCGACCGTTCGCTGGCAGCAGTTCATACGTGCGGGCAACGGGCCGTCGGCAAGGCTCCCCACAAGGGCACGCGCCCCCGGTCCCTGCACAGCCAGCATCGCGTAGCGGTCGCCGCGGTCCGACACGTCGACGTCATATTCCCCGGCATGGCTGCGTAGCCGGGCGAGGTCGCGCTCCCGGTTGGCGGCGTTGGTCACGGTCAGGAAGCGCGTGTCCGCGAGCCGGTAGGTGAAGAGGTCGTCGAGCACGCCGCCGTCTTCGCGGCACATGACGCTGTACTGGGCGCTGCCCTGCGCCATGCGCCCGACGTCATTCGAGAGCATGCGCTGCAGAAACTGCTGCGCATCCGCTCCCCCGGACTCCACCTGACCCATGTGGGAGACATCGAAAACCCCCACGCCGTGCCGGACCGCCGCGTGCTCCTCGCGAATGCCCGTGTATTGCAGGGGCATGTCGAAGCCCCCGAAGGACATCATCTTCGCCCCGGCGGCGAGGTGGCGCTCGTGCAGCGGCGTGGTACGCACTTATTCCGCCGGGCGCGCCGGCAGCCGCGCCCCGCCGAGGGGTGACCGCATCCAACCCCGTGCGAGCCCCGCGCCCGAGCCCGCGGGCTCGGCGCCCTCCGGGATCTTGTCCATCGCGACCGGACTGTAGCAGTGCCTTGGTGGTCTAACCCGCGCTGTGCTGCGCCTCCGACGGGTCCGGTGAAGCCGGTCCCACGCTCCGGCGAGAGGCCTGAACCTGACTTAGTGATCCTTCAAGAACGAGGGGATGTCGATCTCCTCGTCGGCGATCTCAAGCGAGGAGCGCTGCCGCTGGTCCATCGCCACCTCGCGCTCCCGCCGGGCTTCGCGCCCTCCGCGCTCGATCCGCGGACGGATGCGGGCGTGGTCGAAGCCCGTCGCGATCACCGTCACCCGTACCTCGTCGCCCAGCGAATCATCGATGACCGCGCCGAAGATGATGTTCGAGTTGGAGTCGGCGGCGCTCTGCACGATCTCCGCGGCTTCGTTTACCTCGAACAGCCCCAGGTCGTGGCCGCCGGAGATGTTCAGCAGGATGCCTGTAGCCCCCTCCACCGATTCTTCCAGCAGCGGCGAGGAGATGGCGATCTTGGCTGCCTCGGCGGCGCGATTCTCCCCTCCCGCCGTGCCGATCCCCATCAGCGCGCTGCCAGCGTCACGCATGATCGTCCGTACGTCGGCGAAGTCCAAGTTGATCAGCCCCGGGATCGTGATCAGATCCGTTATCCCCTGGACCCCCTGGCGCAGGACGTTGTCCGCCTCGCGGAAGGCGTCGAGAATCGTGGTGCGCCGCTCGACGATGGAGAGCAGCTTCTCGTTGGGGATCACGATCAGCGTGTCGACGTGGCTCGTCAACTCGTCGATCCCAGCCTGAGCCTGACGAGCCCGCTGGGTCCCCTCGAATGCGAACGGGCG
>JAFAPR010000066.1 GCA_019247075.1 Solirubrobacterales bacterium | reverse complement strand
CGTCTCGGGCTAGGCGAGAGGACCGAGTTCGATGAACGGCAGCGCTGCACTCCGCCCGTCGCCGGGCTTCCGACGTACTGGCGAAGCAGAGGCTCTGTGTTGTGATCCGCCAGGGCCTCAGAGCCCTCGTCCGGCCGCGGGGGACACGCCCGCGACCGGGTGGCTACGGCTTCGTCATGAGCTGTCGTCGCGGGCGTGGTACCTGGCGGTTGCGAGCGGCGTCCGGCCGCTCGAACCGCCAGGTGTTCGATCTACGGGTTCGAGCAGAATCGCTGGATCGAAGAATCCTTCTTCACAACTCCGCTGTCTTCAGGCCGCCATGAAATGGAATCGGGTAATCAGCGAGAGGCGCGACGACCGCGCGCGTTTTCGGAGGCTTCCATGGCGCTTCCAGAGCCTGTGAGACCGGTTCGGGACCTGGTCAACCCAAACCGAAAGCGGCCAATTACCAGGCAATTCGTTCATGGAGCCAGCCGGAATCGAACCGGCGACCTCCTGCTTGCAAAGCAGGCGCTCTCCCAACTGAGCTATGGCCCCGTGCGGCACGAGTGTAGAGGCGTGGATCTGGGAGCTGAGGGCCGCAGACGGCGCGGACCCCGGTGTCTTAGGCGTCACGCCGCCGAGGCTGACAGCGGTGGCCGTTGGCCTAAGTTAATCGTCGAAGTCGAAGTCTCGGGGCGGGCGCTGCTCGAACCACAAGCGGTCGTGTTCTGGCGCATCCTGAAGGAACTCGGGCGTCTCCTCGAGAACGTCCTCCTCCTCGGAAGATGCCCGACCGGCACGACGTCTCTGGGGCTTGCCCCCTTCGGCAGCAAACGCATCGTCGACCCCATACTCGACCGTTTCCTCGCCACCCAGTGGTTGTTCTGGCGGTTCTGCTTGCGTCGGCGGCGCGTCCTCAGGCGCAACGCTTTCTCTCCGGGAGCGCCTCCAGCGGAGAAATCCACGCTCACTTTCCTGTTCAGAAGCGGAAGGCGGCTCGGTGGATTCGCGCTCGGAGGTCGCCGGTCGCGGCTCATGCGTCGGCTCACTCCTAGAAGCTCGAGAGCCTGGTCGCTCAAAGCCGTCCTCGAACGGCTCGCCCCAGTCGCCGGTCTCTGCCTCATCGGAGTACTCCTCGTGGTAATCCTCCTCGGAGCCAGAGTCGCCCAGTTCTCCCGTTTCTTGCGACTCAATCGAATCATCGTCGACGTCGGCGCGGGAGACCGGTTCCTGATCGGCCGACTCGAGAGGTTGACGCCGTACAGGCCCGAGTGCCTCGCGTTCCAAGCGGTCAATCTCGGAGGGATCCCCTCCGTGCTGTCGCTTTAAGTCGAGATGTTCGCGGATAGCTTCGTCCAGGATGCCCATGAGCGCAAAGGCTACTCGCCGGGAACGCCTGCGGGCTCGGAATTTGCTTTCGCCGTTCGATTCTTGCCATCGCGCTTAGCGATGTACAAAGCGCTGTCGGCGTCCGAAATCAACGCCTCCGCGTCCCCTTTGGCCGACGCGGAGACCCCGATGCTGGCCGTTACTCGTAAAGAATCGCCACCGCTGAGCCGCGGAACCGGCAGCTCTTCTATCGCCACCCTCACTCGCTCGCCGATTGAGAGCGCACCTTGCAGCGGCGTCCGAGGCAGGATCACGGCCAGCTCGTCGCCGCCATAGCGGACCGGGACATCGGCATCGCGGCAACTCTCGCTCAGTATCCGCGCGACCGCCCTTAGCACCGCATCGCCCTGTTGATGTCCGAAGGTGTCGTTGATCGACTTGAAATCGTCGAGGTCGAGCATCAGCAAAGAGACGGGATCCCCGTAGCGTCTGACCTGTCCGAGCTCGATCGAGAGCAGCTCCTGGAAACGGGCATAGTTGCCCAGTCCGGTGAGCTCGTCTGTCACAGCCTGCCGGCGCACCTGATAGTGCAGATCAACATTCTCGAGCGCGAGCGTCGTCTGCGCCGCCAGCAGTCCGAGCAACTCGCGCTCCGCGTCGGTGAACGCCCGACCGTTACGGCCTACCGTGATCAGCCCGTATAGACGCCCTTGGCGGTCGGCTTGCCGAAGGGCCACCGACGCGACGAACGTCTGGCCAGACCGGGACTCACCGATGCTGCCATTCTGGAGGGCCGAGCGCTCGGCGTCCTCGATCGGGCGCTCCAGACCCTCCAGTGATCCAATCGTCCCGGTGTCCACGGCCTCGTCGGGCGAAGCGCTGACGACCAGCCTGCCTCCGCTGGCATGAACCGCGTCGGCGGCCGTTTTAAGAGCGAGCTCGAGTAACGCCGGACGATCGAGGTTGGAGGCGAGGGTCTGGCCCGTGCGGCGGATCGACT
>JAFAPR010000005.1 GCA_019247075.1 Solirubrobacterales bacterium | reverse complement strand
CGCCATCGCGATCGTGCTCCTGACGCTCCTGCTGGGTATCGCCTACCCGCTCCTCGTCACCGGGGTCGGCCAGCTGGCGTTCCCCGGTAACGCCAACGGCCAGAAGGTCTACGTCCACGGGCGGCTGGTCGGCTCGAAGATCATCGGCCAGAATTTCGCCGGCAACCCTCGCTACTTCCAGTCGCGGCCCTCCGCGACGGTTCCACCCAATGACGCCGCCGCGACCACGTTCTCGAATCTCGGGCCAAACAGCGTCGCCACCGAGAAGGAGATCTCGGCCAACATCGCCGCCTACCTAAAGCTCAACCGCCCCTATGACCCGAGCCTGAGCGCCGCCACGGTCCCCGTCGACGCAGCGAACACATCCGCATCCGGAATCGATCCGCAGATCTCGCTTGCGAACGCTCGCATCCAGGCCCACCGCGTCGCCAGGCTGCGCGGTCTCTCGCTCGCTCACGTCGACGCGCTCATCTCCCAGTACACCTCCGGCCGCGGGCTTGGCTTCTCCGGCGAGCCGGGGGTCAACATACTCGAACTCAACCTGGCGCTCGACCGGATCGGCAGGACCGCCTGATGACAGTCGCCGCCCCCAAGGCACCGGAGCCGGTGCGGCCGACGGAGCGCCGAGCGGTCTCGCTGTTCCAGCGCGACATCGTCCGCCGTGCCCTGATCGACAGCGTCCTCAAGCTCGACCCCCGCGTGCAGATCCGCAACCCGGTGATGTTCGTGGTCGAGATCGGCGCGGCGGTCACGACCGTGACCTGGTTCATCCAACTCGCGGGCGGCAAGGCCCTCGGCGGACAAGACCCAAGCTGGTACACGTTCACGATCTCGGTCTGGCTCTGGCTGACGGTGGTGTTCGCAAACATGGCCGAGGCCTTCGCGGAAGGGCGCGGCCGCGCACAGGCCGACACGCTGCGCGCGATGCGCCAGGAGACAGTCGCCCATCTGCAGGACGGGACCACGAGGAGCGCCTCAGAGCTGGTCAAGGGCGACGTGGTCGTCGTCGAAGCCGGCGAGTTGATCCCGGGCGACGGCACCGTCATCGAGGGCATCGCGTCTGTCGACGAATCCGCCATCACGGGTGAGTCGGCCCCGGTCATCCGTGAGTCGGGCGGAGACCGCAGCGCCGTCACCGGCGGAACGCGCGTGCTCTCCGATCGGATCATGGTCGAGATCACCCAGGAGCCGGGCCAGTCTTTCCTCGAACGCATGATCGACCTGGTAGAAGGCGCGGAGCGGCGCAAGACCCCGAACGAGATCGCCCTCAACATCCTGCTTGCCGGGCTGACCTTGATCTTCATGATCGTCGTGGCGACCCTTCGCCCCTTTGGACTGTTCGCCCACACGCCGATCTCAGAGACGACGCTCATCTCGCTGTTGGTGGCGCTAATCCCAACCACCATCGGCGCGCTTCTCTCAGCGATCGGAATCGCGGGGATCGATCGCCTCGTCCGCCGCAACGTGCTCGCTCTCTCGGGCCGGTCGGTGGAGGCATCGGGCGACGTCGACGTGCTTTTGCTCGACAAGACCGGCACGATCACGATCGGCAACCGGCTGGCTTCCGAGTTCATCCCGATGCCCGGCGTCTCCGAGGACGAACTGGCGGAGGTCGCACAGCTTTCGTCGCTCGCCGACGAGACGCCCGAGGGCCGCTCCATCGTCGTGCTCGCCAAGCAGTACGGGATTCGGGAGCACGAGATGGCGCCGCTCGGCGCCGAGTTCGTACCGTTCTCGGCGCAGACGCGCATGAGCGGCGTGAATCTGGATGGGCGGCAGCTGCGAAAAGGGGCAGGCGATGCGATCGTCCACTTCGTCGGCGCGGAGGGCGGCCGCGCGCCGGCTGAGCTGCAACCCGTGCTTGACGGCATCGGACGGGAGGGCGGGACGCCGCTCGCCGTCGCCCGCGACTCGCAGGTGCTGGGCGTCATCTACCTCAAGGACACGATCAAGGAGGGGATGCGCCAGCGCTTCGACCACTTGCGCGCGATGGGCATCCGCACGATCATGATCACGGGCGACAACCGTCTCACCGCGGCCAAGATCGCCGAGGAGTCGGGCGTCGACGACTTCCTGGCCGAGGCCACGCCCGAGGCGAAGCTCGCCTTGATCCGGGAGCAGCAGGCCGAAGGCAGGCTGGTCGCCATGACCGGCGACGGCACCAACGACGCGCCCGCGCTCGCCCAAGCGGACGTCGGCGTCGCGATGAACACCGGCACGCAGGCGGCCCGCGAGGCCGGAAACATGGTCGACCTCGACTCAAACCCGACGAAGCTCATTGAGATCGTCGAAGTCGGCAAGCAGTTGCTGATTACCCGCGGCGCGCTGACGACGTTCTCGATCGCAAACGACGTGGCGAAGTACTTCGCGATCCTGCCGGCGATCTTCGCCACCACCTGGGCAGTGACAAAGGGGGGCCAGAGCCCGCTCCACGTCCTCAACATCATGAACCTCGGCACGCCCAGGTCCGCGGTGATCTCGGCGATCATCTTCAACGCGATCATCATCCCCCTGCTGATCCCGCTCGCGCTGAGGGGAGTCCGGTATCGCCCGATCGGCGCGAGCGCGCTGCTGCGTCGAAACCTCTGGATCTATGGGCTCGGCGGCCTCATCGCGCCTTTTATCGGCATCAAGCTGATCGACCTGATCATCCACAACCTGATCGGCGCTTAGCATGGCCGAGTTGCAACCCTCGACACTCGCGGTCACCGACGACGCGCTTAGTGCCGGCCGCGGCCACCTGCGTGTGTTTCTGGGGATGGCGGCCGGCGTCGGAAAGACCTATCGCATGTTGCTCGAGGGCCACGCCGAGCAGGAGGCCGGCCGCGATGTGGCCATCGGACTGCTCGAGACCCACGGCCGCGTCGACATCGCGAGGCTAGCCGAGGGGCTCCCAATGATCCCGCGCCGCCGGGTCACGTATCGTGGAACCCGGCTGGAGGAGATGGACTTGCCCGCCGTTCTCACACGGGCGGCCGACGTGTGCCTGATCGACGAGCTTGCGCATTCCAATGCGCCTGGGCTCGAGCACCCCAAGCGCTATCAGGATGTTGAGGACGTTCTTGAGGCGGGCATCGACGTTCTCTCGACCATGAACGTCCAGCATCTGGAGTCGCTCAATGACCGCGTCGATGAGCTGACCGGCGTTCGCGTCCGCGAAACGATCCCCGACGCCGTGCTCGCGCGAGCCGATGAGGTGGTGATCATCGACCTGACGCCCGAGGAACTGCTCGAGCGACTTCGGGCCGGCAAGGTCTATCCCGCGGAGCGGATCGACACCGCTCTGAACAGCTTCTTTCGGATCGAGAACCTGTCGGCGCTGCGCGAGGTCGCGCTCCGCCAGGTTGCCGAGGAAGTCGGTCACAAGCGGCTCACCAGGGCCGAGCCGCTCGGTGCTCGGGGCCAGATGCTCGCGGCGGACGCGCCCCAGGCCGTGGGAGAGCGCCTGCTGGCCCTGATCGAGCCCAACCCGGGAGCCCAGCGTTTGATACGCCGCGCCTGGCGTTCGGCGCAGCGGCTGGGTGCAGAGCTCGACCTGCTTTGGGTGAGACCTCCGGGCCGCAAGCTCTCCGAGGACCGGGACCGCTCGCTCGCGGCTCTGCGCCAGCTCGCGTCGGTGCTCGGCACCCGCCTGCTGGTCGAAGAATCCGACGATCTCGCGGCTACCGTCGCCGAGGTCGCTCGCCGCTACGGCATCACGTACATCCTCATGGGACGCAGCAGCCCGGCGCGCGGACTGGCGCGCCTTCGCACCCCGCTGCCACAGCGATTGATGGAGCTGCTGCCGGGCGTGGACGTTCGCGTTGTGGCCGATCGCGGCGGCTCCCGAACGAGGAACTCGACATGAGCGTCGCGGTCGTCATCGGAGTGGGACTTGTGGCCTTCGCGTTGGGACTCGCGGCGGGCTTCTGGCTGCCGCCGAACGGACGCATCCGGCTTGGCGACCGCCCCGTCCCGGTCCGTCGCATCCTGCTTCCGTTCACCGCGCAAGGGATCTCCAAGCGGGCCTTTGAGGCCGCCGTTCGCCTCGCCAAGGCCGAGAACGCCACGATCATGCCCGCGTTCCTTGCCCGCGTCCCGCGACAGCTGCCGCTCGACTCGCCGCTGGCCGCGCAATGCGGCGAGGCGATGCCGCTGCTAGAGGCGATCGAGCAGCGGGTGACGAGCCAGGGAGTCGGCGTCGATTCGCGGATCGCCAGGGGCCGCTCATACCGCGACGCGCTGCGCCGCCTGCTCGAGGAGGAGCAGTTTGATCGCGTGATCGTGTCGGCCACCAACAGCCCCAACAAGGGCCTCACCAGCGATGACCTCGAGTGGCTGCTAGAGCGCGTTCCCGCCGAGGTCCTGATCCTGCGCCCCGCGCCCGAGGACACGAGCCGCATCTCCGCGGGCGCGCTCAGCGGACACTTCTAGCTATAGCCAGGCTCGGGGCCGGTCACGCGTCGTCGCGGCGCTTCGGGGGTGAGGGCGCTTTGCGGGGGCTTCGAGGGTGAGGGCCGGTGAGGGCGACCCCGCCCCGCAGATCCAGGCTGGCCAGACCGACCATCAGCAGCCGCACCGTCTCCAGCGCGCCGAGGCGGGGTGCGCAGCGGTCGCTCAACTACGCCCCGACCCGCAGCGAACAACCCCGCGACCGTGAGCCGGTGAGTGCGCCCGAGAGGACTCGAACCTCCACGGACCTTAGGGTCCACAAGGCCCTCAACCTTGCGCGTCTACCAATTCCGCCACAGGCGCCTGGGAGCGCCAGTATAGCCCTGGGCCTTGGAGCGGGCGGGCTCTCTGAAGCAGCGACCCGATTGCTGCGGCGACCAAATCGGGGAGGTGCTTGTATCCGTCCGGCGGTGCCGCTACAGTGACGAACACATGTTCGGCCATCGGCCGTCGGGGAGGAGCGATTCGATGGATTTGACCAAGCGCCAGCAAGAGATCTTCGACTTCATCAAGCGGTACTCGGCCAAGTACGGCTACCCGCCCACGGTCAGAGACATCGGCAAGGCGGTGGGGCTGGCCTCCTCCTCGACCGTGCACGCCCATCTCGCCAACCTCGAGCGGATCGGCCTCCTGCGGCGTGATCCCTCAAAGCCGCGCGCGATCGAGCTTTTCGATCGCGCTGCGGCGGGGGTACGGGTCCTGGTCCGCCCAGGGCTGCCGGTGGTCGGCCACGTCGCGGCAGGCCAGCCGGTGCTTGCCGAGGAGAACATCGAGGACTACGTTCAGATCCCCACGTTTGCGGGCGGAGAGGAGGGCGAGTACCTGCTGCGAGTGCGCGGCGACTCGATGAAGAATGCGGGCATCTTCGAGGGAGACATGGTCGTAGTGAGGCGGCAGGACAGCGCCGAGGACGGAGAGATCGTCGTGGCGCTCATCGGCGAGGAGGCGACAGTCAAGCGGTTCTACCGGGAGCCCGATCACATCCGGCTGCAGCCCGAGAACGACGGGATGGAGCCGATTCGCAGCCGCGATGTCGAGGTCCTGGGCAGGGTCGTCGGGCTGATGCGGAATCTCTCATGACCACGAGCCTGACCGTCCCGAGCCGGCCGCCGGCGCAGGGCTCGCTGCTGGGCGCTGACGAACCCGGGCCGCGGCAGGGAGCTCTCGACAAGCTGATCGTCGACGCGTGGGAGGGGCTCCGACGCGGCACCAGCCGGTGTCCGGTCTGTGGCGGGCGACTGGAGCCCGAATTCGGGGCGCACGGGAGCCCGGTCGGCGGCCGCTGCGCCCACTGCGGCTCGACGCTGCACTGACGCGCCGCTATCCTCGGTCATGCAGGCTGAGCAACCGCGGAGGTGTGATCCTTCGAGGAAAGTCCGGACATCGCAGGGCTGGGTGGTCGGTAACGCCGACCCGGG
>JAFAPR010000164.1 GCA_019247075.1 Solirubrobacterales bacterium | reverse complement strand
CGCGCTCACGAAACACATCCTGCCCGCCCGACCGGACGAACGGAGCTACCTCCGACACTCCCGAATCCTCGGGCCGTTGCAGCAGTCTCGCGTCAGCCACGAGGCCGATGGTTCTAGCCCAAAGGAGAGGCGGAAGCCGCACCCGCTACCGGCGAAGAGCGGGCGGGAGGCCTCCTGATCCTCGAATCCTCCTTTGTCGCGATCGCGCTACTGAGTTCGGGTTGTCTCCACGCCAGCGCGGTCGGTGGATGGCCCGAGGCGTTTCCGGTACTCGGCCATCTTGGCGCGACTGCCGCACCTTTCCATCTGACACCAGCGCCGGCGACGGCCGCGCGACCTGTCGAGGTAGAGCATCGAGCACGCCGGCGCCGCCGTGCACTCGCGGATCAGCTGGCGCTTTGGGCCGCTCAGCAGTTCGACCGCCTCACACGCGATCAGCCCGAGGGCGCCCCTTATGGGTTGCGAGGACACCCACTCGCGACGGAGACGCTTGTCGAGTTGTGGAGCAAGGCGAGGGGTTCTCGCCCACGCGTTGAGGGCGTCAAGATCCACGGTGTCGACGGCCTCGTTGTACAACGCGGCCCGGGCCAGGCGATAGATCACCTCGCGCAGCTGACGCGCGTCATCAAGGTGTTTGACGCTCGCGCGCGTTGCGGCCGAGATTCCGGCTGCTCGTAGCCACCGATCCAGATCGGCCGGCTGGCGCAAGCGCTCGATCCCGGCGCGATATCGGTCGCCGCACGTCGCCGCGAAGTCAAGGGCGCGGTGCCCTGAGACAAAGCGGAACGAGAGCTCATCGGCGCTCGGCTCGTAGGACTTGACAGCCTCGCTCATCACAGGTATGTTACCAGTCTAAGCGGTAACAGACAAGAGGAGGTACGCCGTGGGTCAGTCGGTTCTGTTTTCTGCGGGCGAAGGAGATTCGGTATCGCTGCGAGGGACTGAGGTGACCTTCAAGGTCAAGAGCGACCAAGCGGAGGGAGCGAGCTGCACCGAGTGGGTAGCGGCACCAGGATTCGACACTGGCCTGCACGTACACGAACGGCTAGAGGAAACGTGGTATGTGCTCGACGGCGAGCTGGAGTTTCGCGTCGGCGAGGAGACCTTCAAAGCGGCCTCGGGCGCATGCGTCTTTGTCCCGCCCCACGCTCCGCACGCGTTTGCCAACCGCAACACAGGGCCGGCGAAGTTCCTCCTCATGATGTCTCCGCCCACGCACGATCGCTACTTCGTGGAGCTCGCGGAGATCCTCGGCCGCAGCGGACCGCCTGACAGCGAGGCGATTGCCGCCCTGAGAGCCAAGTACGACACGCAGCAACTCTCCTCGCTAGCGACAGGCACCGAACCACAACCCGCCACGCGTTAGGGCAGCGCTCGCGAACGCGCTCCTTCACCCTGCCTGAAGGCTAACGTGCATCGCCCACAACTCGGGCATCTTGACGTCAGCCACGGCGCACCCGCAACGCGTGGAAAGCGGACCCGGCGCCAAGTGCCGCTTTGATCGACCGATGAAATGCAAGGGGGTGGGTGAACGTTTCTGATCGAAATTGCATTCGTTTTCGGGGTGACATGTCGGTCGCCGCGGTGTCGTTGAGGGCCTTGGATCGCCTCCTGTGGGCTCGGTCGGGCTAGTGCTGGTCGCGCCTGGCGGGGTTGTGGCCGGTATTTGCGAACGCACGATCTGCGTCGCGGTTGTCGACGTCGGGAGATCGCATTAGGTTGTGCTGTGGGCGCGAGCCGATGACGTAGCGAAGCGCAGACGTCAGGAGCTTGTGGTCTGCCGCGCGGCTTGTCCTCGCATGAGTGACTTATCTATGCGCGCTCCAGTGTCACGCTCGCGCCCGCTTTTTTCGCCGGTGCCCCGGCTCGCTGGTCTTGGACCATCCGTCTGTAGGAGGTCTCGGCCTGGCGCGCGAGTTCCAGCTCGGCCTGGCGCATGAGGTGGTTGGTGGACCAGATCCCGGCGGCGCGGCGCGTGTATTTGGGCGCCCCTGCAGTGATCTCTAGGCGGCGGAGCTTTTTGCGGGTCAGCGTGGGCTGCTGGTGGGCGTAGTCCTCACCTCGGGTGAGCATGCACCAGAACAAGACCGCGAGCTTGCGCGTGGTGGCGACGATCGCCTTGCCGTGCCCGCGCCTGGCCTTGGTGCGCTCGTAGAAGGCGTGCAGCGGGCCCGGCTGCAGCACCGCTGTCCACGCCGCCTCGGTGAGTGTCCGGCGAGCTGGCGCCGATCCGCGCTTGGAGATTCGCCCACTGCGTGCGGGCGCCTCCCCGGACTGCTTGACCTTGGGATCCAGCCCGAGATAGGCGACGAGCTTGCGGCCGGTGAGGAACCGGTTGGGGTTGCGCCTCGACCGAGGGTAGGAACACTCTGGGGGCGCGGGCCTCGTGTGGCCGCTGAGGTTGCGAGCATCAAAGTGATGGTGGCCGGGCGTGGCTCATCGTCCGTACTCAAAAACGTCTGCCGCTCAACCGGCCTTGGCGATCACTCCCCGCATCTCGTCGGCGGAAAGTGCGCGCAACGTGGTGGTACGCACATTGCCTTGACGCCAGCCGCAGCAGCCCGGCGGCCAGCGTCTCGCTGTC
>JAFAPR010000163.1 GCA_019247075.1 Solirubrobacterales bacterium | reverse complement strand
AGTCGCCATTGACATGCGTCGCAGTCGGCTCGGGGAGCTTGTTGGAGAAACTCGACGAAACCGCCCGTCACCGTTGGATGAAGCGCGTTCCGCGGCGCAAATCTAATCGTGTGTCGCCTCACGCGGATAATGGTGAGCTTGCGATCGTCAACCGGCACGAGGCGGTCGGATCCGGTGTGGTAACGAGCACGCTGAGCCCGGTGTCGCAGCCCTCGCACAATGAGTAGGGAGTAGCGGGCATGTCGCCTGCTCATACGCATTCGGGGGCCAGTCCGGAAGCCATCACCGTCTCCCAGAACATCGCGCCACCCGTTTAGGTGGCCGCGCTACCGCGCAGTCGCTTCGGTTGTCCCACCCGGCCCTCACGGCCGACCTCGGCATAACACTGGCATAACGCCGTTACGCCGGTGTTATCGATCTACCGTCACAGTTGTGCCATGCGCAAGCTCGTTCCGATTCCGTTGTCTCTAGTCGTAATTGCCGGGCTGGCCGGCGGCGCCTACGCGGCCAGCCAACCGAGCTCACGCTCGCAGCAGGCGTTCACCGCACATGGCGGCCAGTGTGGTCATCGGCGGGTGGTGTGCTTGTGTCCGCCGCTTCCGCCGGGGCCGGTTCATTGCCGTGGTCATCGGCGGGTGGTGTGCTTGTGCCCGCCGCTTCCGCCGGGGCCAATCCACTGTCGCGTTCACCGGCCGGTGGGCTTTACACAGCGAGCACAGCAAGCCGTCCAAGCAACCATTCGGTACTCGGACGGCGAGCGGTGCGGTTGTCAGGTGCCACCGCCAATCGATGGTGGCGCCCCGGAACAGTGCCTTCATGCGTTGCGGCTGACATATCGTTAGGCGGTAACCGCGGCCCAGGTGCCGGTCCTTTGGGAGCGACGCTGTCAGAGAGCGGAGCCCGCCCCCGACTCCATGCAGCGCGATCGCGAGTCCGCCCGCGGCGCCGATACCAGCATCGCCCCAGTCAAAGCCGCCGTCGGAGATAGCTGCGGTTTGCGACGCGGTCGGCGCTGGAAGGATCAGTCGCGCTCCCTTTCCGCCCGTAGCGCTGGAGCCGTTACCGGACGACCGCGCGCCTGCCGTGGTGATTTGCTGTTTGTCCTCCCGCAAGTCGGCAAGCGGAGCAAGCTTGCTGGGGTGGACGGCAACCGATGCGATACAGCGGCAGGCGCCGTCCGCACGAGCTCGCTTTGCACGACTCGGGGAGATCCCGGTAGACATGCAGCGATGAGACTCCGGGCGCCCACCGTCGACGATGCCTCCAGCGTCCTCGAGGTGCTCGTGGCCCGAGACATCGCCGACATCGGCGTGCCCGACTACACGGTGGAGGACCTGCTCGACGAATGGCGCGCCAGCGAGCTCGATCTTGCAGTGGATTCACGAGTGGTCGAGTTGGACAGCCGGATCGTCGCGTACGCGATGGTGCGGGGGCCGGGAACGCTCGTCGCCGTCGCTCCGGAGTACGAGGGCCGGGGGATCGGAGCCCGCCTGCTGCACTGGGCGGAAGGGCGCGAGCGCGAGCTAGGCCGCTCAGAACACCGGCAGTGGATCGGCTACGGCAACGAGCGCGGCAAGGCGCTGCTGAGAGCGGCAGGGTACGAGCTCGCGCGAAGCTACTGGCGGATGGGGCTCCGGCTCGAAGACTTGTGCGATCACCCGGATACCGCTCCATCGGGCCTGCGACTGCGTTCGCTCGAGGTCGACCGCGACGCGGTTGCCCTGCACGCGCTCGACGCCGCGAGCTTCGCCGGCGCTCCGGATTATCACCCGGAATCACTACAGGCGTACCGGGAGGAGCACCTCAACGCCCACGACCTCGATCCCGAGCTGAGCCGCGTCGCCGAACTCGGCGGTCTGATCGTCGGCTCCGTGCTCGCGCGGCGGTGGACCGAGGCGCCGGTCGGGTTCGTCGACATCCTCGCTGTTCATCCCGATCACCAGCGCAAGGGGATCGGGACGAAGCTGCTGGTCGAGGCATTCCGTCGGTTCCGCGCCGCAGGGCTCGAAGACGCCCAGCTGGGGGTGGCGTCCACCAACCCGCAGGCCCTCAGGATCTACGAGCGGCTCGGCATGACCCCTCGTTTCCGCTATGACACCTACGCGCGGCCGGTCGGTCAGACGGCTCAGTCCGAGCCACCTCGCGGGTAATCTCCGCCACCAACTCCCAGCAAATAGGGGTGACGCAACGGCTCGCCCCGAGTGAAACCCCGCGCCAGCGGGAGACGAGTCGGCGCAACCGCACCAGATCTCCCCGCTGTGGGTGCGTTCGCCGGCCATATGCGAGTAAAAGCGCGAGAGCAGTAGTGCGGGTCAACTGCCGCAGGATTTATGAGCGTCGCTACGGAATGCCGAAGGCCCGGAATGGTGGCTTGCGTGGAGTAAACATAGGAGCGTGGCGCATCGCGATCCCTATGCAGCTGTCGTGGCCGAGTTGACCGCGCCGCCGGGATTCTCACCGGAGCCGGAGCCATTCTCCCGGGTCGATGAGCGGGTGCCCTGTTCGAGGTTCATGCCGCATGGACCGTTTGCGCGGGATCCGGCCGCCATTGTGCTCCTCAAGCAGCGCGCGAGCGGCGACCGGCGGCTGTACGCGGTCAGCTTCGACGACCTCACGGGGAACCGATGGTTTTGGCTGGTGGCCGCCGAACGCGGGGAGGATGGGTGGGCCGCCCACGGCGTGGCTGGAGGCAGCGATGGACCCGCCCAGCCAGAACGGCAGACGCCGCGACCGGTCGCCGTGGGCTCCGCTCCATGGCTGAACCTATGCGGGCAATGGGGTCGCGGCACGTTCTACGCCGGCGGCAGCCTCCACTCAGCTGGCGACCCGATCGGGCGCGTACAGCTCACCCTCGAGGACAGCAGCCAGCTCGAGGACGACGGCATCGGGGATGTCTCGCTCTTCATCGGCCGCCATGGGGAGCCACCGCGTACCGTTGACATCTACGCACCCGACGGCGCCCTGCTCTCCAGCCGCGACGCATTCTGAGCTCGCAGGTGTCCCAACGCATCGACGCCTTGCCTGAGTCTGTTGCTTGCGTCAGGTATCGCGTGGAGCGGTCGATGTTCATCGGTGTAACGAAGGTTGTGGAGCGGGCCAGGGAGCTACGTAATGCCGGGGCGACGGATAGGTGGCCTTTGTGGTACGCGCCGGGGATAGTCGCACCGGGTTCGCGCACCAACTCGGTCGAGACGACACAGATCGCGCCGACGATCCTGCACCTGCTGGGGCTCGACCCGAACGAGCTGCAGGCCGTGAAGATCGAGGGCACAAAGATCCTGCCGGGCAGCTGACCATCTACCAGCAGCGACCCTCGTAGGCGAGCGGCTTATTCCCTCATGCGGGGTTCACGAGTTGATGACAAAGCGGCGCTGTCGCGCGTGTACATTCGCCCGCGGCAGGTGCTCCGCAGTGCCCTGCGGACCCGCTCACGAGCCCATCCGTACTCGGCTAGGAGGTCGTTCCGACCATGACACCGTCACGCTTCACGTCGGCGCGCCGTACGCTGGCATCAGCCGCGAGTCTCGCCGCTATTGCGGGGATCCCCGCCATCACGCTGGCCGCCTGCGGCAGCAGCTCCCACAAGACAACGAGCCCGACTAACGCCAGCAAAACCACCTCTGGCGGGTACACCAGCCAGGTGTTCGCCTCGGGCGCGACGATCCAGCACCCCGTCTCGACTAAAGCCAGCCCGAGTGGCAAGGCGTCGGTCTTTCAGCCCGACGACCTCACCAAGCTCGGCAGCGATATCTTCGTCGGCTTCCAGAACAATGTCGGGCCCCAGGGGGAGACCGTGTCCGGCGTCAACACCTCGACGATCGTCGAGTTCTCGAGCTCCGGCTCGAAGGTCAAGCAATGGGACGTCGCCGGGCACTTTGACGGCATCGCGGCCCTTCAAGCGACCGGCAAGGTCATCGTCACCGCCAATGAGGACGCAAACGCCCACATCTACGAGATCGACCCATCCAGCTCCAAGCCGGCTCAGTACAGCGTGCCAGCCCCGCTCCCCCACAAAGGTGGACTCGACGCGATCAGCTTCTGGCACGGAAAGATGCTGATCACGGCCTCGGCGCCCGGCACCACCGGGGGACCGGCTCCACCGCAGAACTATCCCGCCGTCTACGTGGTCAGCTTGAACTCGAGCACGCACACGGCCACCTTCCACAGCCTGTTCACGGACATGGCGACCGCGAAGCAGGCGAACTCGGGTAAGACCGGCACCACCAAGCTGGCCCTCACCGACCCCGACTCCAACGAGATCGTCCCGTCGTACGCCCCGCGCTTCGCAGGGGAGTTCATGCTCACCAGCCAGGGCGACGGCGAGCAGATCTTCGTCGCGGACACAACGGGCAAGAACCTCTCGGTTCTCAAGCTCTCTCAGGCGGGCTCGGACGACACCGCCTGGACGTCGGGGCCGTCGGGCACCCTCTACATCACCGACAACAGCACTGACCTGATCTGGAAGGTCACCGGGCCTTTTAAGCGGGGCGAACAGCTCGTCGCCGCGAGCCCGTGCGATGCCAACAGCGCCCCGATGTCGTGTCTCGCCAAGAAGTACCTGGGCCAGGTGGACATGAACACGGGAGCCATCACGAAGCTCTCACTAACAAACGAGATCCAGCCGAAGGGGCTGCTGTGGGTGCCGTGAGCGGCCGCCGAGTTGTTGGGGTCGCCGAGGATCGCGGCCGTCTCCGGAGTCACTGAGCGGAGTCACTGAGCGCGAGCAGGAGTGACGAGCGGGCCGGCCAACATCTCCCAGCCGATCGGCGGCGCGCCGGCGCTGGCGTTTTCGCGACGATCGCCGTGTTGAGACGGTGGTGGTTGCGGTGGGCATGGTTCTCCTTTTCATCCCGACACGGTTGCCATCTGCGCGTTCATCGGTGTCAGCGGCCGCGGCATGTCGGCGATCTCCATGCGAAGTGCCATCACCGCCGCGTCGTAAATCCCCGAGAAGCTTGGGAACGGCTGGATCGTGTCGCTTAGCACCTCGAGCGGGACGTGAGCGCGGATGGCGAGTGTCGCCTGCTGCATCCACTCGCCGGCCTCGGGGCCGAGCGCGTAGGCGCCCGTCAGTCGTTCGCCGTCGCTTAGCAGCGTCATAAACCCGTTGGACTTTGCGTAGGCGTGCGTGTAGGTGGCGGTCTTCGGCACCTCCGACACGGGGGCGGTGGCGCTGTACCGCGCTTCGACCGCGCCCACCGCCGCTGCCTGCGGATCGGTGTAGGTGACACGCGGAACGGCCTCGTAGTTCACGGGCCGCACCGCGCCCGAAATGTTCGCCGCGACCACGTCGCCCTCGTATTCGCCGACGTGGGTCAGCGGCCAGATGCCGGTGACGTCGCCGATCGCCCACACGCGCTCACCTGCGCGCATTTGTTCGTCAACCCGGATGCCGTGCGGATTGGGCTCGATACCGACAGTCTCGAGGCCGATCCCCTCAACCCGCGGGCGCCGGCCGGTCGCAACCAGCAGCCGGTCGCCCCGGAGCTCCGTTGCGCCATCGAACTCGAGGACATACTCGTCCCCCTCCCGCCGAGCGGCGGTGGCGTGCATCCCAAGCATTAGCTCGATTCCGTCCCGGCGCAGAGCTTCGCCGAGCGCCTCGCCCAGCGGCCTGGGCTCGCGCGGGAGCAGGCGGTCGGCGCCCTCGACGAGCACCGCGTCGCCACCGAGTCGTCGCACGACCTGCGCCATCTCCGCTCCAATCGGGCCACCACCCAGGATGAGCAGGCGGCGCGGGACCGCCTTCATGCTCGTCGCCTCGCGGCTTCCCCAGACCCCCTCGAGCCCGCGGAGTCCGGGGACCGGAGGCACGAACGGATCCGAGCCAGTGGCCACGACAACGTGCTCCGCGGTGTGACGAACACCATCGACTTCCACTACGCCGGTTCCGTCCAGCCGGCCAGTGCCGCGCAGCAAGTCGATGTCCCTGTCCGCCAGCCAGCGCTCCTGGCCGGCGTCAGAGTGGTCTGAGACCATGAAGTCACGCCAGGCCAGCGCGGCCTGAACATCGATCTCGGCGGTGGCCGCCGCCTCGCGCGCGCCGTGCGCCGCTTCGCCCGGGCGCAACAGCGACTTTGACGGGATACAGGCCCAGTACGAGCACTCGCCGCCAACGAGCTCGCGTTCGACAAGGGCCACGCGTTTTCCCCGCGCGGCCAGCGCCCCAGCGCAGTGCTCACCCGGGGCCCCGCCGCCGAGAACGATCACGTCGTAGTCACTGCTCGAGCTCATCGGTACCTCCGTCGATGGGTGGCCAGGTCACACCTGGGGGGCGTGCGTGCTAAGTCAGGTCGTTGTGGGTGCGGTCCCTTCACCACATGGGACGCCACGAGGGATGTGGCCGTCCTTGGAGCAAGCCGTTCCAGTCTTTCGCCCAGGTCCACAACGTGCGACGGGCCCGGAGCCTCATGTCGGGAAGCACGCGGAGAGCAATCGGCTCTTGACGACACAGGCGCCTTCGGCGACCAGCGCCTGGGTGCTTGCGAGCCCGATGCCCTTGTTTGCGCCAATGACAACGCGACCTTGTCAGTCAGCTGAAGCTCCATCCGTCAGCCCTCCTACCTGGTCTGCTCGGTCGCTACCCTCGACGCGTCGAGGATGCCGTCGAGCCAGCCGTCGACCGCGGCGGCGACCTCGTGCCAGTCTGAGGCGACCATGTGAAAGTGCGGGCGACCCTCGAACTCGAGGTAGTCGGTTCTGGCCGGAGAGCGCTCGTAGCGGTTGTATTGCGCCCTGGAGAGCGAGGCGGGCACCGTATGGTCCTCTCCGGCGCCGATGATGAGCAGCGGCGCTCGATCCTCGTTTTTGAAATGGACCTCGGTGGGCGGGTGCAAATGGAAGTTCGCGAACCCGGCTTCGTAGAAGATCTGGCCGGTCTCGGGAACCGCGTAGCGGTCGTACGCCGCAGCCGCGTCCTGTTCGGAGAAGGTGTTCGCGAAGGCATAGGTGAACTCCTCGGGCGCCAAGGTGACGACCCCGTGCCATTTCGACGGGTGGGCTAGTGCGGGTGCGCCCGACTTGAGGGTTGAGAAGGGCAAGGTGAGTATTCCCTTCGGCGGCGCCGGGCTCATCGCCACCCCAGCCCGACCGAGACCACGATCGAGGAGCAGCTCGACGAACAGGCCCCCGTATGAGTGCCCGATCAGCAGCGGTGGCTGATCGAGCGCGTGAATGAGCTGGGCATAGTGGTCGACGATCTCCTGCACGCCTAGCCCCGCGGACTCCGCAGCGCCCTCGCGCATCTGCTCAACGTCGCCCTGCTTTCGCGGCCATTCAGGCGCTGAGACGGCAAAGCCGCGATTGGCGAAGTAGTCGCCGTAGTTCTCCCAGCTGCGCGCCGAAAGCCATGCGCCGTGGATCAGGATCAGCGGGATCTCGGCGTGCTGTGTCTGGCTGGCTTCCATCCGGTCCCTCCTGCGTTGAGTTTGACGACACCGAGCCTACGTCATCGCGTGCTCCCGAAAAAGCCCGATCGGCTCAGCGGGGATCGAACGGCACCGCGAGCCGAGCCGCGGCGAGAAGAGACTCATCTCTCAGGGTGTCGATTCGGACGCCGACGCGGCGGGCGGCCGTCGGCGACTCCATTACAACGGCCGCTGCAAGCTCGCGCGCTCCCAACCGCCACGAAATAGCGCAGCTGCCGCAAATTCGACCGAAACATCCATATCGGAGCTATTGAGCCTCATGACCTGGCCGCGCCACGACCGATGCGGATCTGCGGACCCACATCGTCGCCGACCAGGCTTTGGCTCGCTTGCCATCAGCACCGTTAAGGAGGAGGCTGTGGCGATGGCCGGTCTAAGGATTGTCGGTCTCGGCGGCTCGCTTCGAGAGGCGTCTCGTAGTCGAGCCGCGCTCGCGGTTGCCGTCAATGGCGCCTCCGCGGCCGGGGCGAGCGTTGAGTTGCTCGACCTGCGGGAGCTGGGCCTGCCCATGTACAGCGCCGCGCTGGAGGCCGACCCGCCGGCTGTGGTCAGGACGCTGATCGACACCTGTTATGAGGCTGACGGGATGCTTTGGAGCAGCCCGATGTACAACGGATCGGTATCGGGGTCGTTTAAGAACGCGATCGATTGGCTGCATCTGCTGGGGACGCGCGAGCCGCCATACCTGCACGACGAGGTCATCGGCTTGATCAGCGCCGCAGGGGGGACGCAGGGACTTCAGGTCGTTAACACAATGGAGTTCTCCGTGCGGTCGCTGCGAGGGTGGGCCGTCCCGTACGTGGTTCCGGTACCGCGGGCGACTCGGGTCTTCGCCGAGTCCGGCGCGGTTCAAGACGAGCTGGTTGAGCAGCAACTGCACATGCTTGGTGAGGAGGTGGTGCGCGTCGCCGAGCGCTTTTCCCGAGATGCCACGCTACACCGGCAGGCCGAGTGTGACGACACGGCGGAGCGCGTCGCCACACCTGGTCTTGTGTCTGGTTGAGGACCTCTCGCCACCCCGCGCTCTTCATGGGCAAGGCTGGGCTCTAACCAGCGACCGCTCGCGTGTGAAGCGATGCCGCAGAGGGTGCGAAGCGGCAGAACAGTGCTGGAACTTCCGGAGAAACTACGGTTGAGGTCCGCCCGCCTGATTTCGGACACTTTGCGGGACATTCTGGCTGGGTTAGGCGGCCCAGTGGGGTCTACCAACTGACTGCGCCCACGTCAGCGTTCCGGACTAGGCGGTGCGCTCCGGCCAGCCGGCCGCGCGTAATCCTGGCGATCCAGAGAGCCGGATGGAGATCGCCGGCGACGTATAGGAAGTTGTGGCCTGCCGGATCAAACGCCATGGGCACCACCTCTGATAGCGACAACAGCCGCGTTACCTTCGCGCGGCCGCCGATTAGGTCGACGCGGTCGACAACGGTTCGGCGACCAAGCCTCGCGGCCAGCAAGCCGCGGGGGGTGGTCTGATCGCCCGAGATCCGGAACAGGTCGCCGACGCCGGGCAGCTCCACGCGGTTGGCCTCTACGGGTCGGCCCCGCGCCCCGACCTGGACGACGATCACAGACGCCGACGATTTGTTGTCTGCTTGCGCTCCCCCAGCCCGATCCGCGACAGCCACCGCGATTGGGGTCACCATCACAACAACCTCCGAGCCGTCGCCCAGCCAGGCGGCCGCAGCCAGCTCATCGAGAGCCTCCGAGCGACCCAGCAGTCCAGCGACGTTGATCCTGTGAGTGACGCCCGACGACAGATTCCGCACCACCACGGTGGCCCGTCCCTCGATATAGGACAGAAGGCGCCCGTTTGGGCTCACGGCCGGCTCCCACCCGTCGGCGACAAACGTTCTCTTCCCGGCCGAGGTTGCGAGCTGCTCGATCCGAAGATTGCGACGGCCGATCAGGGTCACATACACCTCCCGGTCGTCATTCGACAGCGCAAGGCCGTTGTTGGTGAACTCCCGGCCGAAGGTGGCCAGTAGCTTCACGACCCGCCCGGTCCTCGGCGAGCGCAGTTCAACGCGCGCTCCCACACCCACCTGATCGACGTACGCAAAGCTCCGCGGATCGACAAACCCTGGACGTCCGGCGGCGCCCAGTAACGCCCGCCGGGCGCCATATGCCGAGCTCGAGCCCCCGGCTCCTCCGACGAGGAGCAACCCGACCGCCAACGCGAGCACCGTGACCGCAACAGACAAGCATCCAAGGAGAACCCTCCCGGCCCGCATCACACACACGTTACGCGCGCGCGAGGCAGCCGTCACACATCCACCAACCAACTCGCATGAAAGCCCTTTCTGTTGAGCAGGCCCCTGCTTGAACGCGGCAGTAGGTCGGCTGGCGGTTCTTCTACGTCATCTGCCATCGCCCAAAGAACAACTAGTCTCGTCGACAATCGACGGGCGAGACGTTCGTACCGGTGCAGCGATCGCGGCGCTCGAGACTCTTGCCTCGTCAGGCAGACGCGGCGGGTAGAGTCGGCGCGGTGGATGCGCGGGCGCTTGGACTGCGGAACCTGACGTGGGGACTATTTGTCGAGCTGGGTCGCGCCCCGACTGCGGCCGAGGTGGCTCGGGCCGGAGAGCGATCCAGCGCCGAGGTCGAAGCTGTTTGGCGCGACCTTCATCGCGAGCACGAGCTGGTGCTGGACCCCATCACCAACGAGATCCGCATGGCCATCCCATTCTCTGCGGTGCCAACCGCGTACCGCGTGAAGGCAGCCGGCCGGTGGTGGTACGGCAACTGCGCCTGGGACGCGATCGGCATATGCGCCGCCTTGCAGGCGGACGGTCGAATCGAGACGTCGTGCCCGGACTGTGGACGGTCGATCGCGGTCGAGGTGCAAGAACAACGGGTCGATGACGAGAGCCTGTTTTTCCATTCCCTGGTTCCCGCTGCGCGCTGGTGGGACGACATCGTCTTCACCTGAAGCACGATGAATCTCTTCCGGTCGGAAGAGCACATCAAACGGTGGCTCGGGACGCGCGATCCCGGAGCGATCATCCCGGTAGCAAAGCTCAGCGAGCTGGCGCATGCCTGGTTGAGTGACGCGGTCGCGCCGGACTGGCAGCCTCGCAGCCTCGAGCAGGAACAAGCGATCCTCGACCAGCTCGGGCTAACCGGGGAGTTCTGGCGGCTGCTGTAACTCTGAACCCGCCCAGATCAAGTCACGCACGCTGGCGAGTCCGCGCTGGTCCTTCGTCGCCATTGCGCTCACGCCGTACCCGGCGCCGATGGGTTTCGGTCGTGTGTGGCGAGGACAGACGGCGGCGCGGTTGTTTCCGGGGCGTCGCGCCTTAGCGGATGAGGGTGACGGGTCATGGGGTTCTTGAGCGTGTCGGTAACCGGCTGTACCTGGGCTGGTCCCGCACGCATACGCTCGTGACCCCTTCCGGTAGGTTCGCACATGGCAAGGCGCCACCGCGGATTGCGGTGGCGCCAGGGAACTGCGCCTGAGCTGTTCTTGGGAGGGCCGTCAGCCGGTGGCCACGGCAGTGGTCTCACGGGTGCGCCGTGGGCGACGCTGGACGAGCACTACCCCGCCGCCGATCGCGACGATCGAGAGCACGAGGCCGCCGGCGATTCCCGCATCGCCCCAGTCAAAGCTGTCACCGGGACCGACAGCCCGCGCAACAGCCGGCGACGTGGGTGAAGGGCCGGCGTGGAACGCTGCAGCCCCGGACGAAACCCACGCCGGGAGCGCCGGCGCGGTCGGATCACCCGCTGTCACGCGCCGCGACTGTGTGCTCGGACTGAGCTGCTTATCCTGACGGGAGTAACCGGCGGTCGGGCCGGTTGTTATGGGCTGCGCCTGTGTGCTCGGACGGATCTGCTTTTCCTGAGGGGAGTAGCCGCCGACCGGCATGGCTGACGCCACCGGCGCCGCGAATGCCCCGGCAGCTAGCGCGACCGCAGTGCCCTTTGTGATCTGCTGAGGGGAAAGCATTGTGCAGTACCTCGCCTTCTATGCGGCTCGCCCCGTGCTCGCCGCTCTACGACGCAAGGTAGGGCCGCCCCCGCGCGCCCACCACGCCAAATGACACACACGCGATGTGTCATATGACACGCACGACCATCGGCACCATCCCATCCGGCGCTTTAGCCGATGCGCCAGCCAGGCGCGAGCACTGCTTTTCGATCAAGGCTCGGTTAGTTGTTGCCTTGGTTGGCATGAGCGACCGGGCCCAGACGTAATCGAAACCAGCGAAGTACGCGTGGATGTGCTCGCCTCCCCTGAGCGCTACTACGGCGGATGCGAGTGGGTGAGGTTCGCTACGGGTGTCGGCGACCAGCCGCGCTGCGGGATCCCCGTAGGCGACATCGAGGCGGTCCTTGCCGCGCACGGACTCCGGCTCGACTCCCACCTGGGCCCAGACGACCTCGCAGCGCGCTATCTGCGCCGCGAAGACGGAACGCTCGTCGCGCGGCCTTACGGCTTCGGCGCCATCGCGCACGCGTTCATCGCCGGCAACCAGCCGCTGGGCGGCTAAAGCAAATCGCTCCTTCGGGCTTACTGGAGATGATTCGGGGGTCGGCGGATGTCGGGAAGAGCGCCGCTTTGGGCTTGCCCGTTTTAGAGGGCCGCTTTTAGACCAGCGCCTTCCCGACGTTCCGTCGAGGTGCCCGTAGAGCGGCAACAGGAGGTCGCGCCCTTAGAGCGCCGTCAGTAAGCAACCGCCAGGGTATCTCGCGCCGACGCTTAGTCAATCGGTGTCGGAGGGAGTGGTGGTTATGTCGGATGGTCGGTATGCCGGGGTGGATTGGGCCAGCGAAGAGCATGCGGTGTGTGTCGTCGACGAGCGGGGCCGGATCATCGAGGGACGACGCTATAGCCACAACGAGCCGGGGATCCGGGCGTTGTGCGCCAGGCTGGTGCGGCTCGGGGTCGGGCTGGTTGCGCTCGAGCGGCCCGACGGGCTGTTGATCGAGCGGCTGCTGGACGCGGGGTTGGCGGTGGTGGCGTGCATCCCAACCAGGTCAAGGCGATGCGCCCCCGCTTCAGCGTCGCCGGCGGCAAGTCAGACAGTTTTGACAGCTTCGTGCTGGCCGAGCTGGCGCGCACCGACAGCCACCGCTTTCGGGTGCTTGTACCCGACAGCGACCAGACCAAGGCGCTGCGCGCGATGACTCGGGCGCGCGATTCGCTGGTGCGCACCCGGGTGGGATTGGCAAACCAGCTCTCAGACCAGCTCGCCACCTTTTGGCCCGGCGCCAGCAAGGTGTTCTGGTCGGTGGACTCGCAGATCGCGCTGGCGTTCCTGCGCCGCTATCCCACCCCGCTGGATGCCCGCGGGCTGGGTGAGCAGCGCCTTGAGGCATTCCTCAAGCGACACGGCTACACCGGCCGCAAGCCCGCACGCGAGCTGCTCGCCCGCCTGCGCAACGGCGCGGCGGGACGCGCGGGCGAGCTCGAGACCCAGGCCCGTCGACAGATCGTGCTGGCGCTCGTCTCCGCGCTTGAGCCAATCGTCGCCCGGATCTCAGAGCTGACCATCGAGATCGGCCACGCGCTCCAGGCGCACCCCGACGGGGCCACGTTCCGCTCGCTGTTCATCGCCCAGGACTCATGGCTGTGCGCCGCCACCATGATCGCCGAGATCGGCGACTGCCGGGCTCGCTACCCCAGCTACCGAGCGCTCGCCGCCGACGCCGGCCAGGCCCCCGTCGCCATCGAATCGGGCAAGAGCAAGCACGCCCAGTTCCGCTGGGCCTGCGATCACCGACTACGAGCGGCGTTCTGCACCCTCGCCGACTCAAGCCGCCGCCACAGCCCCTGGGCAGCTGACATCTATAACCGGGCCCGCGCCAGAGGCGCCAGTCACACCCACGCCACCCGCATCCTCGGCCGCGCCTGGAGCCAAGTCATCTGGCGCCTATGGCACGACCACGACACCTACGACCCCAGCCGCCACACCGCCCTACAACACCTCACCGCTACCGGAGGTTGACACAGGGGGTCTAATCGTAGTGCTTGAGGTGCGGCCAGAGGGCGGGCCAGGCGCGAGTGGGTTGGCAGAGCATGACGGGTAGGCCTTGCTCTTGGTTGTTGAGCCCAACGCGGTCCTCGACGGTCGCGAGCGTGCGGCACTGCTGGAAGTAGGGCGCAGCGTCGGCGGCGCCGTGGTAGCCGACGAGCACGGCGCGGGTGTCGACAGCGGGCGGCATTCCCCATTCGCTGAAACCGTTGTGGGCGCTGTAGGCACGCGGCAGCCGATGCACGGGTCCGAGCACGTCGATCGCACCGGCCTCGCCGTAGTTGCGCGTGAAGATCGCGGTGTGCCGGCGCTCGGCGCTTGGCAGGTGCCGCCAAGCGGTGGAGACCGTCTGCACGAACGCGGGCCAGCCGACGGTCTCGCCCTGGGCAGGGTTGAGGGCCATCACGATGCTTCCCTGGAGGTCGCGCGCGGGGAGAAGCGGGAGGGCGATGTGGCGCTCGTTGCGGCGCTGAGCGCGATCGCGCTCGTCAGGCCCCACATTCGCCCACGGGCGCGCAGCGTCCATTGGGCCGCGGGCACGGCGCCGAGGCCGAGCAGGATAGGGTGGAGGCTTGCGAGGTAGTAGGCGTGACCGTTGCCGGCGAAGTACAGGAGGGCGAGCACCCCGTACGCGACTGGTACAAAGCGAAGTTCGCGCCACCCGGCGCAGCGAAACGGCGCCAGCAGCCCGGCCACCCAGACCGGGATCAGAAACGGGCTGACCAACACAAGCTGAAACGGGAAGAAGCCTGCTCGCCCGCCCTCCTGAGTGCCTGCGATGTGGCCAGCGACGGTCAGCTGCGGCCAGCCGTGCTGCTGCTGCCAGAGGACATAGGGGCGGCCAGCGCTGCCGCGGCGAGCGCACCGCCGGCGGCCCACCGGGAGCGAAGCGGCCAGCGCGGTCCCAAGACCAGCAGGGTTAAAACCATCACGGCGGCCACCAGACCGACCTGGGGCTTGGCTTCCACTCCGATGCCCACGACGACCCCGGCCGCAAGGAGGCAAGCGCCGCCACCCCGCACGATCGCCCGGATCGCCAGCCACCCCAGCGCAGTCGTGCTCAACAGATCAAAGGTCGTGGTGGTCACGAAGTGGCCCACCGCGAGCGGGAACGCCGAGACGGCCGTGCAGCCGGCTGCGATGACCTGCGCGCGCCTACTGCCGCCGACCTCCCTTGCGATCAGCGCCGCGAGCACTGTCGTCACCCCGGCGGCCAGCGCGGAAGGAGTTCGCAGCGCCAAGAGCGACCCGGCGGCGACCGCGTTCATGGCCCAGGACGACAACGGCACCAGCGGAGGCTGATCGGGATAGCCGAACGCCGGATGCGATCCGGCCACGATGAAGTACAGCTCGTCGCGGTGGTAGCCGTACCTCGTGCTCGTCGCCAGCAGCACCGCGATCTGCGCCGCCGCGATCACCAACACCCAGCCATTGAGCGCCACCGTGCTCGACCGATCAGAGACACGCCATGGCGGCCCAACGCGGTCAGCCGGCCACCTGCGACCGACAATACCTAGCGCTGGCATGCCACGGTCTCCCAATCGTAATGTCGCGGCCGTCGGCGCCAATCCCCTCGCCAGCGGCGAGAGGCCCCACCCACATCGGTCGAGCTCAACGAGGTGCCTCTGACCGGTTGGCGATGCGGATCGCGAAGGCGTCAAACGCGACGCCGTCGGACTGGATCTTTCCTACCTTCACCGTCAACCGCCGGCGGCAGGTCAGAAAGCCGGCCGCCGCCTCCAAGTCGTGACCCCTCCAAGCCCGTCTGAACGCCACGGCGACTTCAACCGGTGTGAGGTGCTCGGACAATGACCGCTTCCTCCGATTTGATCCCGACCCTCGCCGGGCTTTGCACCCCAGGACCAGCAGCAGCCGGCAAAACTTCCCGCCACAGCGCGAGATGGGCACGGCTGGGCTCGAACCAGCGACCTCTCGCGTGTGAAGCGAGCGCCGGCAGCGCCGTGTCGTGAGCGATTTGCTGGGGATTCCTCGATCAGCGGTGCGTTCCGGCACTGCATCGGGGAGGCGAGCATCAGGATCGAGATGCCGACAGCCGGGCTCCGAGAGCGCGGACACCCCTCGCGCCCGGGGACCTTGCCGTCGGAGGGACGCCGCAAGACGGAAGGCGACCCCGGCAGCGCTGGCGGCTGTGCGCGGCGGTCGACGACGAGAGTCGCGTGCCCGCCGCCGCTTCGGTTGACGAGCCAGCCGAGGTCCGCGCCCGAAAGAGCGGTGATATCCGGATTGTCTCTGAGCAAACGAGCTCTGATCCGGGTTCCTCGTGGAAAGGGCGGCCAAGACCGGACGTTTCGCCACAGAAGCAGGGGAACAGCTGCCGGCGGTCGGTGTCCCAGACGCGTTGCTTTACGCTTGGCGGCCGTGCCAAGCGAACATTCGACCCGTTACCTCGAGGCTGCCGCCGATCTCGTACGGACACTCAATGGCGACTGTATCGACGCGATCGCGACCGGTCTCGCCGCTGTCCGTGAACGAGACGGGCGGCTGTTCGTCATGGGCGTGGGGGGCGGGGCCGGGCACGCTTCCCATGCGGTCAACGACTTCCGGAAGCTGTGCGGAATCGAGAGCTATGCGCCCACCGACAACGTCTCCGAGCTGACGGCTCGTGTCAACGACGACGGATGGGATACCGTCTTCACGGAGTGGCTATCGGTGTCGCGGCTTAGCCACCGGGACGCAGTGCTCGCTTTCAGCGTCGGCGGCGGGTCACACCAGCCGCCCGTGTCCACCAATCTGGTGAATGCGCTCGAGCGGGCGCGGGAAGTGGGTGCCTCGATCTACGGAGTCGCTGGTTCGCCCGGCGGCGCTCTCGCTCAGCTTGCCGACGTCGCGGTTGTCGTTGATCCTCCGGCGGATCTGAGGACGCCGCTGGTAGAGTCGCTTCAGGCCGTGATATGGCACGCGCTGGTCTCCCATCCCGAGCTGGCGGTTCGCCGGGGCCATTGGGAGACCCTTTCCGCCGAGGCCAGGCAGTGAGCGGCGCGCGTGCGGTGTTCGTGGATCGCGATGGGGTGGTCAACGAGCTCGTCTCGGACCCCCCCGAGTCCTCGCTCAGCATGCAAGACGTGTCCCTGATCCCGGGGGCGGCGGAGGCGCTGAAGCGTCTGGCCAGCGCGGGCTGGCTGCTGATCGGCGTCTCAAATCAGCCTGCGGCGGCGAAGGGGATCGTCGCTCTTGAAGAACTCGAAGGGGTTCAGGCCCACTTGCTCGAGTTGCTGACCGCCGAGGGGGTCCGGTTCGACGACTTCCGAATCTGCTGGCACCACCCAGAGGGGGTAGTACCCGCTTTGAGCGGCGCATGCAGGTGCCGTAAACCTGCACCCGGGATGCTGTTAGACGCCGCCTTCGAGCTTGGTATCGACCTTGCCGGCTCGTGGATGGTGGGTGACACCGATGCGGACATTCTCGCCAGCGAGGCTGCAGGTTGCCGCGGGGTGCTCGTTGAGAACGAACGCAGCGCACATAAGCGAGACGGTCGTGGTAGGCCTGACGCCGTCGTGCCCGATCTGGAAGCGGCGGCAGATGTCATCCTGCACATCCGGTAGATTGACCATTTGTGGGGGAAGGTTTGAGCGTTAAAATCTTCGCTGATGGCGCCGATCTCGACAGGATCCTGGCGCTAGCCGACGACCGCCGCGTCCGCGGCTTCACGACTAACCCAAGCTTGATGCGGAAGGCCGGGTTGACGAGCTATGAAGACTTTGTGCGGCGTCTCGTGGAACGGATCACGGACAAGCCAATCTCGCTCGAGGTATTCGCCGACAACGCCGACGAGATGCGCCGCCAAGCGCATGGTATCTCCCGCTGGGGCGAGAACATCTACGTCAAGATCCCGGTCTCAACAACCGCTGGCGCGTCGATGGCGCCGCTGGTGCGCGAGCTGTCAGAGGAGGGGGTCAAGGTCAACGTCACCGCGCTGTTCACGACCGCCCAAGTCGAGCTGGTCACCGAAGCTGTCAAGAACGGGGCGCCTTCGTACATCTCGGTGTTCGCCGGACGGATCGCCGACGCCGGCATCGATCCGGTGCCAATCATGGCTCGCGCGGTGGACATCATGGCCGAGGCGCCGCGCTCGGAGCTGATCTGGGCCTCGCCGCGGGAGGTTTTGAACGTCGTGCAGGCAGACCAAGTCGGCTGCCACATCATCACGCTCACGCATGACCTGTTGAAGAAGCTGGACTGCCTAGGCAAGGACCTGCTCCAGTTCTCGCTGGAGACGGTGCAGATGTTCCACCACGACGCGGTCGCAGCCGGCTTCCGTCTGTAGCGCCTTGAAGCGGGTGTGCATCACCGGCGGGGCCGGTTTCATCGGTTCGAACCTCGCCGACCGCCTACACGCCGACGGCGTCGAGGTCGTGATTGTCGACGACTTCCGTACAGGTAGGCGCGAGTTCGTGGAGGAGCTACTGTCTGATCCGGGGGTGTCGCTCCACGAGGGTGACGTGTTGGATCGGCGGCTGTTGGAACGAGCGCTTGACGGCTGCGACTGGGTGCTCCATATGCAGGCGAACGCTGACGTCCGCCACGGCCTCGAGCACCCCCGTAGGGACCTGGAGCAGAATACGGTCGCGACCGCGGCGGTTCTCGAGGCGATGCGGGCCGCGCGAGTGTCGAAGATCGCGTTCGCCTCGAGTGGCTCGGTGTACGGCGAGCCTGAGGTGTTTCCTACCCCAGAGGATGCCCCATTCCCCATCCAGACTTCGCTATACGGCGCTTCCAAGCTCGCCTGCGAGGGACTGATCGGAGCCTACGCGCACGGGTTCGGCTTCACCGGCCTGGCGTTCAGGTTCGTCTCGGTCCTCGGCGAGCGCTACACGCACGGCCACGTACATGACTTCTACCGCGCGCTCAAGCGCGACCCGACGCGCCTGCGCGTGCTCGGCGACGGCCGCCAAGAGAAGTCCTACCTGTACGTTGGCGACTGTATCGAAGCGATGCTCCTGGCCGCGGCACAGCACGCGAATCGCCCCGGCGAGCTGGCGGTCTACAACCTCGGCACCGACGAGACGATCATCGTCGACGACTCGATCCGCGTGATCTGCGAGCACCTGGGCGTCCATCCCGAGCTCGAGCATTCGGGCGGCAGGCGCGGCTGGGCGGGGGACAGCCCGCTGATCTACCTCGACTGCACCCGGATCCGCGCCCTGGGCTGGGCGCCGACGCTCTCGATCCGCGAGGCGATCTTGCGCACGCTTCGATGGCTCGACGCCAACCCGTCCGCCGTTGAGGAGGAAGCCGCGGTCTCGTGAGCGTGATCTTCAGCCGCGCGCCGCTGCGAATCTCACTCGGCGGCGGCGGTACCGACCTGGCCTCCTACTACCGCGAGCACGAGGGCTTTCTGGTCGCTTGCGCGATCGACAAGTACGTCTACCTGCTGGTTCACACCGTGTTCCAGCACGGCTACAAGATGAAGTATTCGGAAACCGAGGACGTCGACGAGGTTGCGTCGATCAGGCATCCGATCCTGCGCGAGACGCTGCTGCGCCACTGGCGCGGCGGTCCCCTCGAGATCGCCTCGGTCGCCGACGTACCGGCCCGCACCGGGTTGGGATCCTCGGGCGCATTCACGGTTGCGCTGCTCAAAGCGCTCGTGCGCGCGAGGAGCACCTCGATCACGCAAGGGGCACTCGCCGAGACTGCGTGCGAGATCGAGATCGACGTCCTGAAGGAGCCGTGCGGCAAGCAGGACCCGTACGTAGCCGCGCACGGGGGGATCTGCGCCTACACCTTCCAAAAGGACGGGACCGTGATGGTTGAGCCGCTCGAGCTTCACCCAGAGACGCTACGGGCGTTGCGTGAGCAGATGCTGTTGTTCTACACCGGCGAGGCGCGCGGGGCCTTTGCCGTTTTGGCGGACCAGGATGAGCGCACCAAGACGGGCGATCAGGAAATGATCGAGAACCTCCACCGCACCAAGGAGCTAGGAGTGCGAAGCCGCGAGCTGCTTGTGTCCGGCGACCTGTTGTCCTACGCCGAGCTGATGCATGAGCACTGGCTGACCAAGCGACATCGCTCGCCTGGGATGGCCAACGAACGGATCGATGAGTTGTACACGCTCGCGCGCCGCAGCGGGGTCATCGGCGGCAAGCTGGTGGGCGCCGGCGGGGGCGGCTTCCTGCTGGTCTACTCCCGCAACCCGGCGGACACGCGCCGAGCGATGGCTGCGGCCGGCGTGACAGAGCTGCCGTTCGACTTGGAGTTCGTCGGCGCACACTCGATTGAGTACGGATGAGCCGACGTGCTGCCGCCGGTCTGCATCCTCGCGGGTGGCCTGGGAACGCGGCTCGGCGAGCGCGTCCGCGACACGCCGAAACCGCTGCTGGAAGTCGCCGGCGAACCGTTCCTGAACCACCAGCTGCGGCTGTTGGCGCGCCACAGCGCGCGGAAGGTCGTGCTGTGCCTCGGGTACCTGGGGGAGCAGATCGAGCGAGCGATAGGGCCCGAGCGGTTCGGCATCAGGATCGCCTACAGCCACGACGGCCCCGAGCCGCTCGGCACGCTAGGCGCGATCCGCCGTGCGCTGCCGATATTGGACGAGCGCTTTCTCGTCCTCTATGGCGATTCCTACCTGTGCGTTGACTACGCGGCGGCGACCGGCGCCTGGCAGCGCAGTCGTCTTCCGGCGATGATGACCGTGTTTCGCAATGAGGGCAGGTGGGACGTCTCCAACGCGAGGTTCGACAGCCAGCGCGTGGTCGCTTATGACAAGCGCGCGCCGTCCGCCGACATGCGTTGGATCGACTACGGGCTCGGCGGGCTTAGTGTCGACGCGCTGGGCGTCATCGGGAGCGAGGTCACCGATCTGGCCGAGCTCTATCGGACCCTCGCCGCTCGTGGGCAGCTGTTCGGCTTCGAAGCGCACGAGCGCTTCTACGAGATCGGCACGCCAGAGTCGCTCGCGGAGACGAGCGCCTTCCTGGCCGCGAGGTCACAGCGACAGTGCATGCATGATGCACCCCGGCCGGCTCCTTGACGTCGCAATCTCGCGCTGCCGCTGTCTAAGCGCCTGATCAGCCTCGGCCCTGATCGGCTCATAGCGCTGCGTTAGACGCGGATCGTCAACCTGGAGGAGGGAGGCGAGGAGTGGATTTCCTCGGCTTTCACCTGGTTAGTAATCCGTAGGCGCTTCCGGAACCCGGCACACCGCTGCTGTGTTCAGGCCGAACTTATGTCGGTGACACCGAATCATGCTCGGCTTGAAGCCGGCACGGACCAGCATCGGCCACAGGTCGCGCGGATCGTAGTACGCCTTATGGTCTTCGATCTCCTCGGCCGTACTGACCCTGAGGCGGAACGCCGCGAGTTCGAGAAACGCCTTCCCGAGCCAATTCGGCACGTTGAGGATTGCCACGCCGCTGGGCGCGAGGATCCGCCGGAAGTGCCGCAGCGCCTCCTCTGGCTCCCACAAGTGCTCGAGCACCGATAGGCACATGATGACGTCGAGCGACTCGTCCTCGAGGTCGGGCAGCGCTTCCAGGATCGATGCCTCGATCGCAGTCACCTTGGGGTGGCGCTTCAGATCGTCGGCCAGCGCCAGGTCGAGCAGGAGGGCCGAGCGGGCGACCGGCAGATAGGTCCGAGCGGTCTCCGCGTTGAAGCCGCAGCCGAAGTCCGCGAACCGGGCACCGCGGAAGTCCGCACTACGGTGGACGGCTCGGTCCCCGAGCCAGACCCCGAACCGATCGACGAGAGTTGGGGGCCGGTGCTGGCCGTAGGCGGATACGCGTTGAGGGGTCGCGACGACGTCCATCACCGCTCTACGACGTAGGGGCGCATGGGCGCTGAAGCTAGCATCCCCCTGTCGGCGCAGAGGGTATCCTCGCCCCGATGCGGGATCCGTCTGCCACCTCGCACTCCAGTTGCTGGCCACCTGCGGTGGTCCGGCTCGGCGCCGTCACGAATCGCTGATGTCCGATCAGATCACTGAACAGCTTGGTCGCCGATTCGAGTTCGTTCCGACGGAGGCCGTCGCGCGCTCGCGCGCCAACGCCAGTTTCGTCAGCTGCCCAGCGTGCGGCGCCGACGCCGAGCGCTACCTCTTCCACGAGCGCGGTGCCCGCTTTGTGCAGTGTCGCATCTGCGATGTCGTGTACGTCAACCCGCCCGTGCGCGAGGTGCGCGAGTACTTCAATTGGGCCGCGGATGGCGGCAACGCGACGGACGAGGACCGCGAACACATCCGTAAGGAGCTCGACGATGTGCTCCGGTATGCGAGCGAGGTGCACCGCGCCCATCGTGGTTCACCGCCGGCGAGCATTCTCGTCGCCGGTCGCATGGCGGACGATGGAAAGACGGCGTTGGCGGCGAATCTCGACGCGGTCCGGCTTACGCGCGAAGAGACGCTACGGCTTGTACATGATGCCGACATCTCTCCGATCGTTGCGGCCATTGACGACGACCTCGAGATGGTCGTCCTCAATCAGCTGCTCGAGGCGTCCCCGCGTGCGTCGGACATAGTCGCGAAATTCGCCGCGCACCTGCCGAGCCGGACGTTGCTCGTGGTCGCCTATTGCAACGTTGCCTCGTTCCCGGGGCGCATCCTGCGGCGCAACTGGCGCCGCTTCTTCGACTGGAAGGCCGTCTACTTCAGCTCCGAGAACCTGCGCACGATGCTTCAGCGCACCGGATTTCGGTTCGTGGCACAGTCGGGCTTGAAGACGTCGTACACGGTGACCCGCGCCCTCGCCCTCGGACTCCCGGACACTCCAGCAGCCGGGGTCGCGCGGCGGCTGGGCCTCGGTGCATTGACCATGCGTGTGCCGACGGGCAACTATGTGTCGGTCTTCGAGCGCGCCGAAGAGCCGGAGGCGAGTGAGCTGTTGTCAGTCATCGTCCCCGTGTTCAACGAGGCTGCCTACCTACGTGCCGTCCTCGACGAGCTCCTGGAAAAGCAGTTCCTCATCCCGCACGAGGTCATCGTCGTCGAGAGCAACAGCACCGACGGTACGCGCGAGATCGCGCAGACATATGACGGGTGCTCAGGAGTCCGGATCATTTATGAGGACCGGCCGTGTGGCAAAGGCGCCGCCGTCCGTCAAGGCTTGGCGGCGGCGGCGGGAACGATCGTGCTCATCCAGGACGCCGACTTCGAGTACGACCTCGATGACTACGACGCGCTGCTGGAGCCGATCGTCCAGCGGCGCACCAGCTTTGTACTCGGCTCGCGGTCTCTCGGCCTCGACGATTGGAAGGTCCGTCGCTTGGCGCGCTCGCGGCTGAAGGCGTTCCTCATGAACTTTGGTCAGCTGCTGTTCGCCAGGACCTTCAACTTCCTCTTCCAGCAGCGGGTGACGGACGTGAACACGATGTTCAAGGTCTTCCGGCGCGAATGCATCGAGGGTGTCGACTTCGTCGCCACGGGCTTCAGCTTCGACATCGAGCTTGCGTGCAAGCTTGTGAAGAACGGCTATGGCCCGATGGAGGTGCCGGTCAACTACGTCGCACGGGGCTTCGACGAGGGCAAGAAGATCAACTTCTTGAGCGAGTTCTTTCCGTCGTTCTCCATGCTCTTTAGGTGTCGCTTCGGCCGTGGAAGCGGGGTGAGACGACTTCCGCGGCATGTCGGCTCGACAACGGGTACGCGTCGCTGCCGATCTCAAAGCTCCCGAAGAAGCTGAACTGCACGCCGCTCGGCGGGTCGAAGACCGGCAGGAAGTCCTCCACCGGGCCGAGCCCGCCGAGGAACCCTGCCTGGCGGACGTGACCACGCGCCCGGTCGTTCGCAATATTCACTGCCGCCTGCCCGAGCGCGGAGGTGGTGCCCCGGACGAGCAACGACTGGCCGCCCTCAGCGTGCGTCCTGCCCTGCGGAGGTGGTCATACGCGCAGCCGGAGTGCGTACCCTTGCCTGTGGATGAGCTTGGCCGCTATTTTTACGGCGCGGGGAGTGTACGTCGTGAGGGTGTGCGAGCGCGGCGCGGCCGCCGCCAGGATTGATGTTGGCCGCCGGGCTGGGCGCGATCAGTGCGTGGCCGGCAGCGCCGCCGGCCGTGGTAGAA
>JAFAPR010000159.1 GCA_019247075.1 Solirubrobacterales bacterium | reverse complement strand
GGTCGACGGTGGCGACCAGCTGCGTAGAGCTCGTCTGCATGATCGCGGTGGCGCTGCCGCTGCTGCTCGGACTGCCTGAGCTCGAGGAGCTGCCCGATGAGCTTGAGCTCGATCCGCCCCCGCTGCTGCTGCCCGACCCGACCGTCGTGTCGAGCGTTCCCACCAACTGGGCGCCGGGCAGGAACACGACCTGCCCGAGGGTCAACTCTCCGGTCTCGGTCAGGCCATGTGCAGCCTGCAGCTCCTCTACGCCAGCCGTCGTGGCGGCCTGCCACTCGTCGTCGACGACGATGCCGTCCGGGTTGAAGCCCAGCTTGACGAGGTCGCGGTTGAGCTGCGTGATGTCGGAGCCGGGAGCGTCGGCGGCGCTGAGGTCCCGGTAGGCGGGCGTTGTCCCGTTCATCAGCAGCACCGGCTGGTCGTCGACCTTGAAGAAGGCGTGACCGGGCTTGATCACCTGGCCAACCTGCGGCAGCCAGGTGATAGTGCCGCTGAGGTTGTCGTAGACGGTCTGCGGGTTGTTGTAGCTCAGCGTGCCGGCCTCGGTGTCGGTCTCGACCAGGTCGCGCCGCTGCACCGTGGTCGCGCCGGCGGGGTCGCTTGGGTGGTTAGAGGTGCGCGCCGCGTCGCCGCCGCCGCCATGGGCAGAGCTTCCGCAGGCGGCGAGCGCCAGCGTCACGCCCGCGGCGGCGGGAATGAGCGCGAAGGTTGGGTGGAAACCGCGCGGGCCGCGATTGAAGCGCCTCATCGTCGGTCCCAGGTGTACGGCGTCCGCGGTAACACGGTGGTAACGGTGTTACGCGACTGTTATGTGCCGACGCGACTGTGATGCGGGGGCCGCTCTCGGCGCGCCGCGCCCAGCATCCGAGGCGGGGACCACCACCTCACGGCGCCCTGATCCCGCACGCGGAAACGGCCCGCTTGAACGCGGCTGTCTGGGGGTCCACCGGCTGCTGGAACGCGAACACCATGCCGCGGAGGACGATGACGGCGGCGACCCCGTGCCCAAGGCTCGCGGGAGCGGCGAGCGTCGGGTCGGGGAAGTTCGGCTCGCCGTGCGCGCGCATGCACTCCGCGAACTTGACCGCCTTGCGGCGCTCGCTCGCCGACATCTTCGGAGGAGCCCCGCCATTTGGCTGGAACTTCGAGCACGCCTTCTGCGCGGACTGAAAGCTCGGTGACTGTGGGTTGATTCCCGCAGGAAGTTCAAGGCCGCCGCCCGCGCTCGGATCAGGGAAGTTAGGCACGCCGTGCGCGCGCATGCAGTTGGAGAACTCCAGCGCAAAACCGCCTGAGGCGGCATGAGGTTTATTCGACGAGGATCCACACGCCGCGACCGCCAGCGCGCAGCCCATCGCCGCGCATCCCACGGACAAAGCTCTCGTCCACCTGCTCATCCGCCGCCGGTGTCTACCGTCGCTCGAATAACGCGGTCGTAACGCTGTTACGCCCCTGTTATGCGCCGCAGGGCATCCTCGCCACCGACGTCGGCGCGGGCCAAGTGTTCCCGCGCCGACGTTCCAGCGAAGCGAACGAGCGTGCGCGCGAGAATCTAGCGATGAGAGTTCTGGTGGCCGAGGACCATCCGCGGCTCGCAGCCACGATCGGAGCGGTGCTGCGGCGCGAAGGCATGGCAGTCGACGTCGTCTTTGACGGTCGTGAGGCGCTCGACCGGGCGACGCTCACCGCGTACGACGTGGTCGTGCTCGATCGCGATCTCCCAGCCGTTCACGGGGACGACGTCTGCCGCTCGCTCGCGGCCGAAGGCCGGACCGCGGTGCTGATGCTGACCGCCGCCGGGAGACTGGAGGATCGGGTTCAGGGATTGGGCATCGGCGCCGATGACTACCTCCCCAAGCCGTTTCACGTCGCCGAACTGATCGCTCGTGTCCGCGCGCTCGCGCGACGCTCCCGCCGCGCGATTCCGCCGAAGCTAGTCAACGGCGACCTAGAGCTTGACCCGGCGCACCGGTCGGTCACGCGAGCCGGGGTGCGCCTCGAGCTCAGCCCCAAGGAGTTCGCCCTCCTCGAGGTGCTGCTCGGCGCGCAAGGCGCGGTCGTTTCGACCGAGGAGCTGCTCGAGCGGGCCTGGGACGACGCCATCGACCCGTTCACAAACGTCGTGCGCATGACGGTGAGCAGGCTGCGCGCCAAGCTGGGCGACCCGCCGGTGATCGAAACGGTCACCCCCGCCGGCTACCGGATTGGCGAGACGACATAGTGAGACTCCGCCAGCTCACCCAACGGCTACGTCATCCCCAGACGACAGTTCGTTGGCGGCTGACGCTGCTCTACAGCGGCCTGTTCCTGGTCTCGGGCGCCGCTCTGCTCGCCATCACCTACACGCTTGTCTCGCACGCGGCCGTACAGCCGAGCGGACCGCGGGCGCTGCTCAGAGCCCCGCCACCGAATGCGCCGCGATCGGAGCAGGTCAAATCACCCGCCTTCTTTCACCGCTCCGGCAACCACAAATTCATCGGACCTCCGCCACAGGCGCTCGCGCACATTCGCCAGCGGCTGCTCGGTTCGAATGCCGGCCGCGCTGTAGTTATAAACGTCGGCTCCAACCAGCGCATCTCGGACCTTCATCAGCTGATCGAGGAGTCCGGGATTGCCCTGGGAATCATGGCCATCATCTCGGGTCTGCTCGGCTGGCTGGTCGCGGGACGCGTGTTGCGTCCGCTGCGAACGATGACCGCCAAAACACAGCAGATCTCCGAAGCGAACCTCCATGAGCGGCTCGACTTGCGAGGACCGCGGGATGAGCTGCGCCAGCTCGCGGAGACCATCGACGGACTGCTCGCACGCCTGGAAGCGGCCTTCGACGCCCAGCGACGATTCGTGGCCAATGCCTCCCACGAGCTGCGCACGCCGCTGACCGCGACGCGCGCGCTGCTCGAAATGGCTATGACCGACCCCCGCGCGACCGTAGCCTCCTTCCGCGCGATTTGCGAGCAGGTGCTGGACGAGGGCGAGCAGCAGGAGCAGCTGATCGACGCGCTGCTCGCGCTCGCGCAAAGCCAGCGCGGGATCGATCGCCGCCAGCCGATGGACCTCGCCGAGGTCGTCCGCGATGTCGTCGACGCCCGCGACGCGGAGCTAGCTGTGCAGGGCCTGACGCTCGAGGTCTCGCTCGAGCGCGCTCCGATCTCCGGCGACCGGCGGCTGGTGCAACGACTGGTCTCAAACCTCGTGGATAACGCGATTCGCCACAACGTCGACGGGGGAACCGTGCAGCTATCGGTCGAAGCGGGCGACGGCAACGCGGCGCTGCACATCGCCAACACCGGACCAGTTATTCCCTCCACCGAGGTCGAGCGGCTGCTCCAGCCTTTCCAGCGACTCGGCGCGGATCGAGTGGGCCACCGGGACGGCCTTGGCCTCGGCCTGTCGATCGTCGCCGCGATCGCGAACGCGCACGGTGCAAGGCTGGCGGTCCGACCACGCGATGGCAGCGGGCTAGACGTCGGGGTGCGATTCCCCCTCTCTCCCACGAACGCTGGCGATTCCGTCCCAGCCATCGAGACGGAGCCGCCAAAGTACCGAGCGCGCGTGCTCTAACAGCGCGCGATCGCCTCAGAGCCCCTACGCCAGTAGGCCCAGCCGCTGTCCGCGCTGGACGGCTTCGGTCCGGTTGCGCACCTCGAGCTTCTTGTAGAGCGAGCTCGCGTACTCCTTCACGGTGTATGGAGACAGGTGCAGCTGGGAAGCGATCTCGGGGTTTGTCGCCCCCGAGGCCATCAGCGAGAGGACCGACTGCTCGCGCTCGGAGAGGCCGTGGACCCCCGCGGGGCGGTGGCGCTCGAAGATCGATTGGCCGAGGCCGACGGCGCGGACGGCACTGGCGATGCGCCGGGCCGGCCAGTCCTTGTAGGCAAACCCGGACGCACCCGCCGCTGCGGCGGCCGCCGGCGAGATCTCTCCGGCCCCCGAAAACAGCAGGACACGTGTACGCGACTCGGCTGCCCGCAGCTGCTCGCAGATCTCGGCGCCCGACTCCTCGCCCACGAACAGGTCCACGAGCGCGACATGGGGCCGGTAGCGCAAGGCGAGCGCCAGCGCTTGTGCCCCCGAACGGGCGTTCAAGCAGCGCCCGACCCACGGCTGCTGGGTCAACATGAGGCGAAAGCCCCAGTGCACGACATCGTGATCGTCGACTACGAGCACGGTGAGGCGCTCGGGGCTGCGCGGGGCGTGAGGCCGGTTCTCGGCGGTTTTGGCCGGTCGCCGCGAGGCTCGGTCTTTCAGTGGACTGCGCTGTGCGCGCGTCTCGCTCACGGCAGGGGCACCATCAACCGCAACTGCCAGGTGTCTCGGTCGCGCTTTCCGAACTCGAGCACGCCCCCCGACTGAAGCGCCTCCAGCGCGGCCAGGCGCAGGCCAATTCCCGCACCGTGCGGCTCGCC
>JAFAPR010000026.1 GCA_019247075.1 Solirubrobacterales bacterium | reverse complement strand
GCGTACTCGGGGTCGGCCTGGCGCCAGGCCTGGGTCTGCACCGCCTTCCACAGCGACACCGCCTGGCGTACCTTGTCCTCGCGCGTGATCTGGATGTAGCGCAGTCCGGGAAAGGCGCGGGCCAGAAGGGCTGGGCGCGGCAGGTCGCTCCCGTCGATCGTGCGCAGCAGGGTGGCGAAGTCGCCGAGGTAGCCCCACATCAGCTTGGCGCCGAAGACGCCGTTGGGCGTCGTTCCCCGCTCGAGCGCCCAATTCAGGTACCGTCCGTAATCGCTCGGGTCCCAGAGGAGATTGGGGGGCCGGACGACTCCATCGGGCATCTCCCGGAAGGCGAGGCGCTCGATGATGTTGGCGTGGCGCTCCGGGTTGAAGTACTCGTGGGGCCGCCGCGGGACACCAGAATGACGCAACGCTTCAAAATACTCTTCGGGGTGACCCGCTACGCGAGTCTGGTCGAGCAGCTCGCAGAGCAGCGTGCTGCCGCTCCGCGGGGTTGCACACACGAGGTAGGAGAGCATCGGCATGGCTATCACCATAAAGTCTGCCGAATTGGTTGACAATGTCTGTTCCTCATCCCAACATCCTCTACCTCCATTCTCACGACACGGGCCGGTACGCGCAGCCATACGGCCATCAGGTCCCGATGCCGAACGTGCAGGCACTCGCCGACCAGGGGGTTCTCTTCCGCCAGGCATTCTGCGCCGCGCCGACCTGCTCGGCTTCTCGCGCGTGTCTGCTGACTGGCCAGCACGGCCAGACCAACGGCATGCTCGGCCTGGCCCACCGCGGTTGGTCGTTGCGGGACTACTCCCATCACATCGTGCACACGCTGCGCGACGCGGGCTACAGCTCGATCCTGATCGGCGAGCAGCACATCTCAAAGAATCCAGAAGCGATCGGCTACGACGAGGTATTCAAGATTCCCACAACGCGCGTCGAGACGGTCGCGCCCCTGGCCATGGATGTGCTACGCCGGGGCCATGACCGCCCGCTGTTTTTGTCGGTCGGTTTCTTCGAGACACACAGGGAATTCCTCGGCCCCGGTTCGCTTCGCGACGTGCACTACTCGCTGGTGCCGGCGAACCTCCCCGACACGCCCGAGGTTCGCGCCGACATGGCGGGCTTCAAAGCGAGCGCTCGCTCGCTCGACCATGGCGTCGGTCTTGTCCTGAACGCGCTCGACGAGACCGGGATGAGCGATGACACGCTCGTTATCTTCACCACCGACCACGGCATGCCTTTTCCCGGTGCCAAGGCGACCTTGTATGACCGGGGGCTCGGCGTGATGCTGGTCCTGCGTGGCCCCTACCCGTTCGACGGCGGCAGGGTGATCGACGCGCTCGTCTCGCACATCGACCTGTTCCCGACGGTGTGCGAGTTCCTCGGGTTGGATCGGCCGGAGTTCCTCCAGGGGATCTCGCTGATACCGCTGCTGCGCGGCGATGTGGCGGCCGTGCGCGAGGAGGTATTCGCCGGCTCGACCTGGCACGCCGCCTATGAGCCGCAGCGGGCGATCCGCACCACGCGCTACAAGTACATCCGCCGCTGGGGAGAGAAGCGAACACCCGTGCTTCCCAACACCGACGATGGTCCGACCAAAGACCTCCTGCTCCGTCACGGGTGGGGCAAGCGCCAGATCCCAGCCGAGCAGTTGTACGACCTCGTGTTCGACCCCAACGAGGCGCACAACCTCGCCACCGACAGCGACCATCAGGCCACGCTTGCCGAGCTACGCGACCGCGTGGAGCGCTGGATGCGCGACACCCACGACCCGCTGCTCGCCGGCCACGTCGATCCACCCCCGGGAGTCGAAATCAACGATACGGACCAGCGTTCGGCGTCCGATCCCTTGAGCCAGATGGACTAGCTTGCGGGCCTGCCCGCGGCACGCCCCTGCGCCTCGCCGGGCTCGGCCGCGCGCGCATCGTCCAGTTGGCTGGGAGCAGCCCTCTCGCTCTCGGCAACCGCCAGGCGCTCGCGTCGCCGGGAGACCCTACGGGCCTGCATCCGCGCCGGCGGGATGTTGCTGCGTGCCCGGACGACGTACAGCGGGCGGCCCTTGACCTCATCGTAGATCCGGCCGACGTACTCGCCCATGATGCCGATGGCGATCAGCTGGATCCCTCCGAGCAGCAAGACCGCGATCGTGATCGTGGCGAAGCCGGGGATATAGGAGTCGAGTAACCGCAGGATGATCACCACCGGGATCGCCAGGAAGGCGAGCACGGAGAACACGAAGCCGAGCAGCGTCGCCAGCTGGAGCGGCCGGTGCGAGAAGGAGAAGATCGCGTCGAGCGAGAAGCGGATCATCCTCGGCAGCGTGTATTTCGTCTTGCCCGCGTACCTCGGGTCGCGCTGGTAGCTCACGGCGGCCTGGGTGAATCCCACCCATACGGTCATGCCGCGCAGAAACCGGTGACGCTCGCGCATTGAGTTAAGCGCATCGAGCGCGCGGCGGTCAAGCAGACGGAAGTCCCCCGAGTTGTGCTGGAGCTCCACTTGAGACAGCGCGGCGAAAAGTGAGTAGAACCACTTCGCGGTCCTCAGCTTGAACGCCGACTCGCCGGAGCGCAGCTGTCTGACCGCAAAGACCACATCGATTCCCCGTCGCCAGAAGTCGACCATCTCCGGAATCAGCTCCGGAGGATCCTGGAGGTCGGCGTCGAGCATCACGACCGCGTCGCCGCGGGCGTGGTCGAGTCCCGCGGTGAGCGCTGTCTGGTGTCCAAAGTTGCGCGAGAGGAACACCACGTGCACCCGCGGGTCCGATTTTGCCAGCCGCTCCAGGATCGCGGGCGAGGAGTCCCGAGAGCCGTCGTCCACCAGCACCAGTTCGAAGGGTAGGCCTCGCAGCGCGGCCGACACGCGTGCGCAGAAAGCCTCGATCCCGTCCTCCTCGTCGTAGACCGGCGCCACCACGCTGAGCAGGCCCAGCGCGCGCCTGCCGTCGAGCTCTCGATCAAGACCTGAGGCCATCGAGCACATGGTAGGGAGACGCCTGTCGGATGCCTAAGTGGGCCACTAAGTCACATCGGCGTGCCGACGTGCGGGATGTAACCGACCAGCTGGATGGCCAGGATCACACCGGAGAGCACGAGCGCGCTTCGCCACAGCCGGCCGTTGGCGCTGAGCGCGGCGAGAGGTAGCAGCCACGCCACGTACCAGGGCAGCAGCGAACTGGCCGTGATCAGCATGGCCAGGGTCGCCCATCCGGCACCCTCGATCCAGTCGATCTGGTCACGTTTGACGCGGACCAGCAACCACGCGCATACGAGGACGAAGGCGCAGGCCAACACGATCCCCACGACGTGTCCGACGGTGGGCCACCCCACCACGTTGGCGATGAATCCCGGAATGCTGTGCCAGTCACCGTCCCGCTGGCTCTGGGCGATCGTGGCCGGCAGGTGCAGCGGTCCGGTGCCGAACAGGATCGCGCTCACTACGGCGACCGCGGCGGTAACCAGCGCGGCGCCGCTCGCGATCTCGCGCCATCCCCGCTTCCGCGTCCCGGGCTCGCCGGCGAGCGCGAACGGCACCAGCAGAGCCCCCGTCAACTTGACCCAGGTGGCGGCCGCCAGCAGCCCGCCTCCGGCCCGGTTGCGGCGCTGGATGAGCGCGTACACGCCGGCGGTGGAGGCGGCGAGCATCAGAAGGTCGTTGTGCGCTCCTCCCACGCCGTAGACGAGCAGCAGTGGGTTGAGCCCGACAAGCGCGACGGCGCGGACCGGGTCGACGCCTCGCCACCTGGCCGCGTTCCAGACGAAGGTCACGGTAGCCAGGGACGACACGACTGCGATCGTCTTATAGGCGAGCACGCTCGAGGCGATCGAGAGCGGCGCGAGCACGTAGGACAGCGCCGTAAAGAGCGGTCCGTAGACGGACGGCGTCGTAACCCACTTCGCGCCGATGAACGGGTACAGCGGATCGAGCGCGATCGCGTACGGACCGTGCAGGTAGGGGTTGGCGCCATAGAGGGTGCCCATCCGGCCATAGGCGCTGTAGCTGAAGACGTCGGTGGAGAGCAGGGGCGGAGCGATCAGCATCAAGGCCTCGAGCGCCGCGATGGACATCAACACCGCCCCCGGCGACAGGCGCCCGGCGCGATGCACCGTGTACGCGTACGAGACGAACATCGCCGCCAGCGTGATCATCACGCCGACGCCACCGATGTCGATCCCGCTGCCGCCGAACGGCCCGGCGAGCGAGCTCGGCACGGGCCGCACCGACATCGGCAGCAGCGCATCGGTACCGGCGGCGCTAAGGGCGATCAGCAGGCCACCGGCCACCAGCACCGCAAGCGCGACCGCGCCGAGCGGCTCGCGAACGGCAACGCGCCGCGCCGTTGGTGGGGCCTCGAGTTGGTAGCCGCTCTGCGGCGCCGTAGCGCCCAGGGGACTGCGCACGCTCATGACCTAAAGATGCCCGACGGGCGGATAGGTTTCAGGTTCACCACGTTTTTGTCACGTTAGATGCGCGGGTCAAGTGGGCCGGCACCGTCCAAGTACTACCCAGGGCAAAGGGTTCCTCCATCGCGCCGCGGTGCCGGACGGATTTTGGGGAGCGACAGGATTTTCTCAGACGGCGGAGTCGATCCGCCGTCGTGACCCGTCCGGGTGCCAGCTGCGCAGCCGTGGCACCAGCCACATCGCCTCCAGCGCGATCTGGGCAGACATCTTGCTCGTGCCGGCTTGGCGATCGGCGAACACGATCGGCACCTCAACCACCCTGAAGCCCGCCCGCAGAGCGCGGTAGGTGACCTCGATCTGGAACCCGTAGCCGTCAGCCCTGACCGTGTCAAGATCGATCGTCTCGAGCACCTCGCGGTGGATGCACTTGAAACCACCCGTCAGGTCGTGGACCGAGACGCCGAGGATCGTCCGCGCGTAGAGTCCGCCGCCGCGGCTGACCGCCCTGCGCAGCAACCCCCAATCGCGCACCCCCCCGCCCGGCACGTACCGGGAGCCGAGCACGAGGTCGGCGTTCGAGGTCGCCTCGAGCAGATCGCGCAGATAGCGGGGGTCGTGGGAGAAGTCGGCGTCCATCTGGATCAGCAGCTCTGCCCCAGCGGCGAGGGCGTGCGCGAATCCCGCCCGGTACGCGTGGCCGAGGCCCTCCTTGCCGGGACGGTGCAGCACCTCCACCCAACCGAGCTGCTCGGCCAGATCATCCGCGATCGCGCCCGTCCCGTCCGGCGAGTTGTCGTCGACGACGAGGATTCGGTAGTCGTGATCGGCGCAACCCTCGAGCTCCGAGCCGGCTGCGCGCACGATCCGTTCGAGGTTGGCCGCCTCGTTGTAGGTCGGCATCACGAGCCAAGTCCGCGCCGGCATCACCCGGGAACGGTAGCTGCCCTCGATGTGAAGATCCGGGGCCCCGGCTGCCCCCTACGGGGGCTGGGGTGGGGTCATGCGGTGGGCGCGGTGCGGCTACCGCTTGACGTAGGCGACCCTGTTCCAGCTCGGCTCGGGCGCGAGCTCGATGGGCTCTCCGCCGCGCTCGGGCTGTGTGTAGACGAACGCCTGACTGGCCTCGTCGAAGGCGACGTCCAGCTCGCCTTCCTTGACGCGCTGGTCCAGCCAGGCGCCGCGAAAGATCAACCTGCGCAGCCAGTGCACGAGCGATCGATCCGACGGCCCCGCCAACTCCGGCCAGCGGTCGTTGACGTGCTCTCCGAGCGGCGAGGCGGGATCCGTCACCTCTCCGTTGACGACCAGGCTGACCAGGTCCTCGGCCTCGTCCTCCTCCACCGGCCCCCAGATGAACCCGAGCTTGCACGCCGCCTGCTCACATCGCTCGCGGAAGTCCCGCTCGTTGAAGGTAAATCGCAGCTCGCCGTATTCGAGCACGAAGTCCTCACCGGAGGCGTAGTTCCCACGCCGGTACATGAACGTCGGGATCATATTTCCGATTCCTCCCTCGGAGGGTCGCTGAACGCGATGTTGCAAAGCCTCCACGGCTCGGGGGGCGAACAGCGCTCGCGCGCGCGCTCAGCCCTCCATGAAAGAACCCTGCGCCACCATCCTGCTGGTCGAAGACCATGTCGCCACCCGCGCCTTTCTCGTCGACAATCTGACGGCCGACGGGTACGAGGTCCTCGAGGCCGATTGCTCCTGCGACGCCGAGCGCATGATCGCCTCCGAGTTCCCCGACATGGCGATCCTCGACCTCGCTCTGCCGGACCGCGACGGGCTCGAGCTGCTGCGGGAGGTCCGCCAGTCCGACCGCGTGGCAGGCCGGTTGGATCCCGACCTCCCGATTCTCGTGCTCTCGGGCCGGGCCACCGAGCTCGACTGCCTCCGCGGCTTTCGCCACGGCTGCGACGACTACGTGACCAAGCCCTTTTCCTATTCAGAACTGCAGGCTCGCGTCGCGTCGCTGCTGCGGCGCGGCCGGCGCCGGCCCGGTCCTGGCCGGCTGAGGATCGGGCCGCTCGAACTCGATCCGCTCGCTCGCCAGGTATGGCTGAACGGGCGCGAGGTGAAGCTTTCGAAGAAGGAGTACGCGCTGCTGCGCGCGCTGGCTGGCGATCCGACGCGCGTGTTCACGCGCGAGGAGCTGCTGCGCGGGGTGTGGGGGTACAGATCGATGGGAATCACGCGGACCCTTGACTCGCACGCCTCGCGGCTGCGCAGGAAGCTCTCCGCCGGCGACGAGCGGTTCGTGGTCAACGTCTGGGGGGTGGGTTATCGGCTGGTGGACGGGACTCTGCCGTGATCTCGGCGCTTGC
>JAFAPR010000016.1 GCA_019247075.1 Solirubrobacterales bacterium | reverse complement strand
GCGTTTGAGCGCTATCAAACCGCCCCCACGCACCCCTGAATCATCGCCGCTTCACCCGGACAAGGGAAGCCGCTAAGTCCTAGGTGCTTCTCAGCTGCAGCCGGTACGTCTGGCCGATCAGGTCGACCCCGAAGCTGTGGTGCGGCTGCTCGTCGACGAGCCGAAAGCCGCGGGATAGGTAGACCCTACGAGCCGCGGCGAGAGGGTGATTGGTCCACAGTCGGATGCTCCCGTAGCCTCTGTCGCGAGCGAAGCTGACGCACTCGTCCACCAGTCGCCCACCGAGGCCGTGACCACGCGCGCTTGGGTCGACCAGCAGGATCCGCAGCTTCGCGTCGCCGTGGTCCCCCGCCACGCAGAACACGCATCCCACCCGGCGGCCTCCTTGCTCGGCGATCCAAGCGGCCTCGCGGGCGGGGTCATGGTGGTCGGAGTAGTCGGCGACGATCCTCGCCACCAAGGCCTCGAAGGTGGAGTCCCAGCCGAACTCTCGCGCATAGATCTCGCCGTGAGCCATCACCACCCAGCCGAGGTCTCCGGGCTCTCCCAGCGCGCGAATCGTGATCTCTTGCCCTGCGTCGGTCATCCCGCTCGTTACTGAAACGATCGTTTCAGTAAGCTAGCATGACCTTGGACGCTGCGCCGAAGATGCACTCCCCCCGTCGCGAGGAACTGCTCGAGCGCGGGTACGCGTATGTGCTCGAGCGCGGCATCTCGGACCTCTCGCTGCGACCGCTGGCGGCCGCGATCGATTCGAGCCCACGTGTGCTCTTGTTTCTGTTCGGGAGCAAGGAGGGGCTGCTGGGAGCGCTGCTCGATCGTGCGCGTCTCGACGAAGTCGAGCTTCTCGACCGGGTGCGGGCGGCCCCGGGCGAAGGCGACCTGCCCGCGGTCGCGGCCGAGCTCTGGCACTGGCTGGCCTCTGACCGGCATCGAGGTCTGCTGACGCTGTGGGTCGAGAGCTATGCCCGCTCGCTGGTCGAGCGCAGCGGCCCTTGGGGAGAGTTCGCCGCGCGGACCGTCGAGGACTGGCTGGAGCTGCTGGCCGGTGCCCAGCCGCGACGGCGGCGCCGCAGCGCGCAGGGGGCGGCCGAGCGCACGTTGGTGCTGGCCATCCTGCGTGGGGCGATGCTCGACCTGCTGGCGACCCGCGACCGGCGGCGCACGACCGCCGCAGTCGGATACGCGCTGGATCGGCTCGGAGAGCGCAAGCTGGTATAGTTAGGTACCGAATGATTCGGTGCCTAAAGACATCTAGGGAAGCGCGCGCGGGCCAGGGCCGCCACGGCTGAGGAGAGCGACCGCATAGACGCCCACGTCTGGCGCATCAGCGCGGTCGTGGTGATCGGGACGATGATGTCGATCCTCGATACCACGATCGTGAACGTGGCGCTCGCCACCCTCGGTCGCGACCTTCACTCGTCGGTCGCGCAGATCCAGTGGGTGGTGACGGGCTACATGCTCGCGCTGGCGGCGGTGATCCCCGTGAGCGGATGGGCTGCCGAGCGCTTCGGAGCCAAGCGGATGTATTTGCTCTCGCTGGTGGTGTTCACGCTCGGCTCGATGCTCTGCGGGATCGCCACCAGCACCACCGAGCTTGTGATCTTCCGCGTGATCCAGGGCGTGGGCGGCGGCATGATCATGCCCCTGGGGCAGATGATGATGGCGGCGGCGGCCGGCCCGAAGCGGATGGGCCGGGTGATGAGCATCATCGCCGTCCCGGTCATGCTCGCCCCGATTATCGGGCCAACCATTGGCGGCGCGATCATTCAGACCACCTCTTGGCAGTGGATCTTCTACGTCAACGTCCCGATCGGCGTGGTGGCGGTGGTCACTGCGTTGCGCACGCTTCCGGCCGCCAAGGCCGCGGCGACGCGGCCACTCGATTTCCTCGGACTGGCGTTGATGTCCACCGGCCTCCCGCTGCTCACCTACGGACTGGCCGAGATCGGCATTACGGGCACCTTTACCTCGCTGGAGGTCATCGTTCCGTGCCTGGTCGGGCTCGCGCTGATCGCGCTGTTCGCGCTGCATGCCCTGAGCGCGCGGTCGCCCCTGCTCAACTTACGGCTGTATCGGCGGCCGACGTTCTCGAGTGCCTCCGCGGCGATGTTCCTGCTCGCCGCGGCGCTGTTCGGAGGCATGATTCTCCTGCCGTTGTACTGGCAGGAGGTCCGCCACGAGACGGTGATCGCCACTGGCCTCCTGGTGGGACCGCAGGGACTGGGTGCAGCGGTCGTCATGCCGCTCGCGGGCAAGCTCACCGACAGGATTGGCGGCGGGCCGCTTGCCTTGTTCGGCGTCATCCTGACCACGGTGACAACAATCCCGTTCGGGCTGGTTGGGGCCCACACCTCGATCGTCTGGTTGAGCGCGGCGATGTTCGTGCGTGGGATGGGAATCGGGTTTGCGTTCATGCCCGCGATGACGGCGGCATTCGCGGCGCTGCACCGCTCCGAGCTGGCCGACGCAACGCCGCAGCTCAACGTGCTCCAGCGCGTGGGTGGCTCACTGGGGACCGCGGTGCTGGCTGTCGTTCTGCAACGCGCCGCGGTCGGCGTCCACACGCTGACCGGATTGGCTTCGGCCTACGGGACGGCTTTCTGGGGGGCGACCGCGCTGACGGCCGTTGCGATCGTGCCGTGCTTGATCCTCATGCGTGCAGAGCGCGCCGCGCGCGCCCGGCGCGACGAGGATGAGGTCCCCGGCACAGAGGCGGCGCTGGAGACCGCTGCGGCATGAGCGTCATTACCTCATCGCGCACCGACGCGCTCGAGGAGCTAGCCCGAGCGTTCAAGGCGGCCACCGCGGCGCTCCGCCGCTTACGCGGACGCGAGACCCACCGCCCGGGAGAGCTCAGTTACGCCCAGTACGGGCTGTTGTTCGGCCTGTGCGACGGGACCCCGCGGTCGCTACGCGAGCTGGCGAGCGCCGCCGACGTCTCCCCCGCCACCGCCGCCGAGATGCTCGAGTCACTCGCAGCCTCGGGCCTGGTAGCGCGAATTCG
>JAFAPR010000011.1 GCA_019247075.1 Solirubrobacterales bacterium | reverse complement strand
CTTGGGAGCTGTCTTCATTTGCACCAGCGCCTGCTGCTCGATCGAGTGGGCGTCGGTCAGGTACTTGACCAGTTGCTCTTCAACGGTGTCTGGTGTCATGCGGCCACTCCATGTCGGGGTTTGGAGAATTGCTCACCCAGATGGGCTGTCGCTAAACGAGTCCTCACTGTCCTGGAACGCCACTGCGCCACCGCAGACGGGGCAGGCAGCCCCGGGGTCGGGTGTCTGACCACGCTTTGAGCTCATTCCCCATGGCTAGGTCAAGAGTCACCCGACGGACTAGGAGGGACGATGAGCGAGAAACTCGAACAGCAGTTGGTCAAGGAGCTGCGCAACGCGCACGCCATCGAGAAGCAGGCGATCCAGCTGCTCGCCAAAGGCGCTCAGATGGTCGATGACGAGGAAATCGGGCGCATCTTCCGGGCCCACCGTCTGCCGACGGAGGAGCACGAGCGGCAGGTCTTACTACGCTCGAGGCACACGGGGAGAGCCTCTCGAAACTCAAGGACGTAGCGATGCAGGCAGGCGCGCTCGGGATCGGGATGAGCGCGATGGCAATGCCGGAGACGTCTCTCCGCCTGCCGCGACCGCTTCTTCGTAGCCGAGCGCCGGTGATCTCAGGCGTGCGAGCCACTTCCAGCGTGTCCCTTTGGCGGCGCGTGTAGGTCGTCGCCGCGTCGGGTCGTGTGGCGCGGTCGGCGCTTGGCATCGCCGTGGGGCTTCGGGGGCCGGCGAGCGCTGGCCGCCCGCTCCGCGTAGGCCCGGAACTCGCTCTCAAACCGCGGCCACCAGTCTCCTGGCAGCTCGGGTTGTGTCGCACGCCGACGCCGCTCCGCCAGCACGACGTAGGCGACGAACAGAACGCTGGGAAGGATAAGGAGAATGATCGTCCAGGACATTTCGGTCACCACTCAGAAATCGGCCGGGCGGGTCGCCCCGATGCGGCCCGCCCGGCGGGATCGCGGTTTGCTCAGCGCGCGGCCAGCGGCTCGCGGTCGCCGACCTCGAGGTGATGGACCACCCGTTCGGTGGTGATCTCGCGAATCACAAGGCTGGCCATCGAGACCGTCACGTGCGCGCAAGCGCTGGCGAAGATCAGCCAGCGGGCGGTCGTCGGCACAAACACCAGCGAGGCGACGATCGTCCAGCCCGCGATCACCGAGGTGATCAAGCCCAGCATGGTCACGCCGACCCGCTCACCGGCAGCGGCCGCCCCGCCGCGCAGCGCAGAGTAGGCCATAGCCGGGCCGAACAGCACCAGCGGGACGCTGACCGCGAACCCCAGCCACGCGACGGTCGCCGGCGCCCACGCGAACACCGCGACGACCAGAAAGCCGCCCCCCAGCAGGTTCCCCATCGCGAGGAACGGATACTTGCTCTTGATTTCTGACATCGCTTTAGACCTCCTTGGATCTGATTGGTGCTTGCGCACCTCCGGATTGACATCGATGCTTATCGTATCACGATATCGCTACCCGATATGTCACTTGATAATCCGACCTCCTGCCCCGGCCCCGCAAGCTGAACCCGTCCGCGCTCACCGACGTGGGTGTACGGTGGCCCGTGATGGCGCGAACTCCGCTCGACGAGGCCGCCGGCCTCACGGCCGCAGACGTCATCCACAAACAGTTCAGCGCCTTGCCCGCCGACACGACAGTGGCCCGCGTGCGTGACTGGTTCGCCGCCAGCTCGCACCGTAGGATGGCGTTCCTCGCAGACGACGGGCGCTATGCCGGCTCGCTGACGCGCGACGATCTCAACGGCCGCCTCGACCCTGGCCTTCCCGCGGTGCACCTCGCCCGACCCGGGCCCACGATCGAACCCGAAGCCTCAGCGCGCGCCGGCTACGAGCTCGCCATCGTCACCCACGCCCACCGAGTTCCGGTCGTGGACCGCGATGGCATCCTGATCGGAGTCATCGGCGTCACCGATGACCTCTCGGCGTTCTGCGGCGCCGACTAGCAGCTGCCACGCGGCGGGCGCCCGGGCACGCTCAGTGGCGGCGTAGCTCTCGAAAGTTCGCAGCGAGCAGCACCAGGGCCGCGATCCCCACGAGCACGGCCAGCGCGGTTCGCCAATGCTTCAGGAAGAGGAGGGTGAGACCGACCAGCAGGGCGATCCCGAACACCAGAAGGGCCAGGCTCGCCAGGAAGGACAGGAGTCGCCGCCGGGCGATGGCCTCGACTCCCGAGAACACCAGGATCAGGGCGGCGATCGTCGTGAAGAAGGCGAGCGGCGAGATGATCAACTCGACGATGACGGTCGCGAGGAGCAACGGGGTGCTTACCGCGGCCCAGATCTTGAGGAACCGCGTCCGCCGCTCCTGCTGCTCGGTCTGAGGCCGGTGTGGCCTTCGTATGTGAGCCTGGGGCGGGTCGGGCGGAGGCGGGTTGCGGATCGTGGCAAGGTGGGCCCTTCGTTCCTCCGCTAGCGCGGTGCGGTTTGCGATCGACTGGTTGAGCGCCTGCTCGCGTTTGACCACCTCGGCTTCTCTCGCTTTTGCCACGTCTTGGGAGGATTCGCTGCTTCGCAGGGAACGAGCCTCGGCCCGCAGTGTGCGAAGCGCGGCGCGTTCGGCTTCGATCGCCACGTCGAGCTCGCTCAGCTCCCGGTCGACCGCCGCGACTCTTTCCTTTAGCGCCTCGGCAAATTGCTGGTCGTCGTCATCCGGTGGCACCTTCAGCAGTCCGGCCCAGCCGAGCGGGTTGGCCCAGGAGGTTCGGACCGAGCCGTTGCGTTCGTAGCGCGGTCCGGAGGGCGCTCGCTCGCCACCAAACCGATCGCGCGTGTCGAGGCCCCAGAGTCCTCGGTAGTCGCGTACCCACGGAGTCTCGTCGTCGATCACGACCGGACTCCACTCCCGCTCGTGCCCCGGGCCGATGGCGACGCCGTCGCCGCGCGCGTAATCCACGAACGGGATACCAAGGCCGCCCGGCTCGCCGGTGTAGTGGCGCCACGGAGCCAGGAGCCGCCGAAGCTTGCGCATGACGCCGAGCATCCTGCGGAGGGGAACAGGATCCACTGAAACCACGTAGTCGCCCGGTATGAACGCGCCCGAGTGCGAGCCGGCGCCGACGAACAGAACGGGATGCGTGCCCTCACGCCGCAGCTCCGGATCGTCCCACCGACGTCGGAGGTCATCGCCGTGGTAGTCGTGCGACGAGAACGCGACCCACGATGGCCGGGGCGGTCGGTCGCCGCGCTCGGCGAGATAGACCGTGACCATCTCCCAGTCCGCCTCGTGGTCGTTGATCCCGCCGAACGTCGAGCGCCAGTCGTTCATCGCATAGAAGAACCAGTACTGCAGGCAGACGTAGCCACCCTCGCGTACCACCCGGCCGTAGTAGGTGAACCGCCCGGCGTCCAGCCGTTCGCGATAGATGATCTCCGCCGCTGCAGCTGCGCCTGCCGGCACCCTGCCCCGCAGCAGTAGGGACGCCCTCACCCCGGCGTCGATCAGCCGACCGAACACGCCTGTGGTTGTGAAACGTGAGGCTCCGCCCAGCCGCTCGCCCCGAAGCTTGCGCCAGCTCAGGTACTCCGAGCGCCCCAACGGCTTCGCGACGAAGCGCAGAAACAGCGGCCGGTCGCGATCGCGGACGGCTTCCTCGGATAGGCGCTCGAGCGTCAGTGCGCCCGGCACTACCAATGGCGTTAGCTTCTCTCCGTGCACTCCTGCCCACAGGCCGCATTGCGCGACATAAGGCCCGACAGCCGTGGGCAGGAACAGCTCTCCCCTCGTGCAGCGAGCTACCGGCTCGTAGGTGCCTAGGAGCGCCAGGTCGGAGTCGGAGGGTGCTCTGGTCGCAGCCAGGTGCTCTGAATCCGGGGGTTGGCCGGTGACTGTCACGTCCATATCGTGCCAGGCGCCCGCGATATGGGCCACGCGCCGTGCGAGCGTCGTACCGGCGAGCGTCACGACGCCCACGGGCCTTGGGCGAGCCCGGTACAGCTAGCCGTACCGCGCAAGATTCCGGCTGCCCGGCTGTTCAAGGTGCTCGCCGGCGTTCAGTCTCTGCGTCGTGATCAAGCGCCTCTCACCGCTCGCAAGTCACCCGCGGTATTGGCTTTCCGGGTCGCCCCGTGGGCTCGGTGGTGGTGCCCGGCAGGTAGGGCCGGTCACCTACGGCGAGCGCCGCCGCTCGTCCTGCGCCGCGCGTGCGGTCGAGGTGACCAAGATCTACGGTTCGGGCGAGACTGCCGTCCGTGCGGTAGATGGGGTCAGCATCGAGTTTGAACGCGCTCGGTTCACGGCGGTGATGGGCCCCTCGGGGTCCGGCAAGTCGACGCTCATGCACTGCATGGCGGGGCTGGATGCCCCCACTTCGGGACACACGTTCATCGGCGACGAGGAGCTCGGATTGCTCAATGACACGCGCCTGACCGACCTGAGGCGGGACCGCATCGGGTTCGTGTTTCAGTCGTTCAATCTCGTCCCGACGTTGACGGCGGCGGAGAACATCACCCTTCCCGCCGATCTCGTCGGTTCGACGGTCGACCGGGACTGGTTGAACTATCTGGTAAGCAACCTTGGGATCGCCGACCGCCTCTCGCACCGTCCGAGCGAGTTGTCAGGCGGCCAGCAGCAACGGGTCGCCTGCGCACGGGCGCTCGTCAGGCGCCCGGAGCTGATTTTCGCCGACGAGCCGACCGGCAACCTTGATTCGAACGCCTCCACCGGCGTGCTGACGTTCCTACGCCAGGCGGTCAGAGACCATGGCCACGCGGTCGTGATGGTCACGCACGACCCGAAGGCAGCCGCGTACGCCGAGAGGGTCGTGTTCCTCGCCGACGGTAGGATCGTCGGCGAGCTGCTCGCGCCGACCTCAGACGCGGTCCTCGAGCAGATGAAGCGGCTCGGAGCCTGAAGTGCGCAAGGTCACGATCAGAGGGCTTCTGGCACGCAAGCTGCGCCTGGCGCTCACTGCGCTGGCGATCGTGCTCGGGGTGATGTTCGTGACCGGCACGCTGGTCCTCGGCGACACGCTTAACCGCACATTCGACGCCCTTGTCGGCACGGCCTACGGAAAGATCAGTTTCGAGATCCGCGGCACGGCGGCGTTCAGCAAGGCCTCCGCCTACAGCGGCACCGACCGCAACCCGATCCCAGCGGCGCTCGCCACCGCGGTTAGCAGGCTGCCCGGCGTCGCTTATGTTCACGGCGACGTCTCCGGTTACGCCCAATTCGTCGACCGGCAGGGAAGCGCGATCGGCAGCGGCACCGGCAACACGCTGGGGTTATCGTTCGATCCCAACCGGCAGCTGTCCTCCTACCGCCTGGTCGAGGGGCGTGCGCCCACGGCGCCCGACAACGTGGTGATGGACAAGGCGACCGCGACCAAGCACCACTTCGCGATCGGTGACAGGGTGCGCGTCTTGCTGCCCGGCGGGGCGCGGACGTTCACGATCTCGGGAATCGTCACCTTCGGCGGCGACGACAACCTGCTCGGCATTACGCTCGCCGGCTTCGACCAGCGGACGGCGCAGGCGCTGTTCGGTTTGCGCCGCCACTACGACACGATCGAGGTACTCGCCGCGCCTAGGGCTGACAGCGTCAGGCTACGCCTCGCGATCGAGAAGCTTCTGCCGCGGGGAGTCGAGGTCGTCAGCGGCCGCACCGTCATCAACGAGGCGACGAGCGCGATCAGCAATGCACTGTCGTTCATCTCGACTACGCTGCTGATCTTCGCGCTGATCTCGCTGTTCATCGGCGGGTTCACGATCTTCAACACCTTCACGATCACGATCGGCCAGCGGACCCGCGAGCTCGCGCTACTGCGCGTCGTTGGGGCTAACCGCCGCCAGGTGTTCGGATCGGTGCTGGGCGAGGCAGCGCTCACCGGGCTGCTGGCTTCGCTGATCGGACTCGGCCTCGGCGTAGTCGCCGCGCTCGGTCTCAAGGCGCTGTTGAAGGCGTTCGGGGTCTTGCTCCCGTCGGCGCCCCTCGTGTTCGAGGCGCGCACGCCGGCCGTCGCGCTCGCCATGGGGGTCGGGGTAACCGTACTCTCCGCGGTCCTCCCGGCGCGGCGCGCGGTCCGGATCGCGCCGGTCGCGGCGCTTGCCGACCATACCCAGGACGGACCGCAATCGCTGCGTCGCCGGCGCGTTAGCGCTGGGAGCGCGGTCGCGATCGCCGGCCTCGGCGCCCTGCTGGCCGGGCTGACCGAGGCGTCCATCCTGGTCGTCGGCATCGGCGCGCTGGCCCTGTTCGTCGCCGGCGGGATGCTCGTGCCGCTCGTCGCCCGGCCGCTGTCGAGCGCGCTCGGCCGCCCGCTCGCGGCGCTGCTCGGCGCCCCGGGGAGGCTGGGGCGGCGCAACTCCACCCGCAACCCGATGCGCACGGCGCAGACCGGGGCCGCCCTCATGATCGGGCTGGCGCTCGTCTCGATGATCGCCGTGCTGGGCAATTCTCTTGCCACCTCGGCCAAGCACAACGTCGACAGTGCCGTCGCGGCCGACTACCTGGTGACCGGCTCGGACGCGTTCTCAAGCTCGGTTCCGGCGATCATCTCTCGCCTGCCAGGGGCTGTCGCGACAACAACTGTCTACAAGGGCCAGTTCGAATTCCGGGGGTCGCTCTCGACCATCGCCGCCGCCTCGGTCGCCGGCCTCCCAAAGACCGTCAACCTGCACCTCACCGCCGGCAGGGGAGCGCCCACGATGGCCGCGGGCCAGCTGCTCGTGGATCAGAACACCGCGAACACCAACCACCTCCACGTCGGCTCGGTGGTCGCGGTCAAGTTCGCGCAGACCGGCGAGGCGACGATGCGGATCGGCGGGATCTACGCGTACAACCCGCTGGTGGGCAGCTTCATCACGGGCACCGGATTCTTCCTCTCCCATTTCAACAACCCGCTTCCGAACGCCGTTCTCGTCAGCACCGCCTCCGGCACGCGTGGCTTCGAGACGACCCTCAACCGCGCGCTTGCGGCCTACCCCAACCTCAACATCCAGAGCCGGGCACAGTTCGAGCAGGCCCAGCAGAACAGCATCAACCAGCTGCTCGGGCTGATCTACGTGCTGCTTGCCTTGGCGGTTCTGATCGCCCTGATCGGCATCGTCAACACGCTGCTGTTGTCGGTGTTCGAGCGCACGCGGGAGATCGGACTGCTGCGGGCGGTCGGGATGAGGCGCCGTCAGGTTCGGGAGATGATCCGCTCGGAGTCGGTGATCGTGGCGGTTTTTGGCGCCGTGATCGGGATCGTGGTCGGCACCGGGCTAGGGGCCGCCGCAGCGTCCTCGCTGCGCCACAGCAGCGTCACGACCGTCGCCATTCCCGTTCCCAGCCTCATCGCTTTTCTAATACTGGCGGCCGTGCTCGGCCTGATCGCCGCGACGTGGCCGGCGCGTCGGGCCGCGAACCTCGACGTGCTGCGGGCGATCGCGACAGAGTGACGGAGGTGACGCGATGCGGGCTGGTCAGGGCGATCGGTCGGCGCCACAATCCGCCGCGATGAGGGCGAGACTGTGGCTGATTGTGGTGGCCGGTGTGCTGGCCGCCGCTGGCGCGGCGTGGCTGGCTGCGCACGCGCCGCCGGGGCGCCCCACAGAGCCCGGACCGGTGCTCGAGCTGCTGGTGGGTGCCTCGCTCTTGGGCTGTGGACTTGCCTCGTGGTGGACCCGGCCGGAGAACAGGCTCGGCCAGATCATGGTCGGCACGGGGTTTGCCTGGTTCGCCGCGCAGCTCGTCAACGCCTCGACACCGTGGCTGAACACGATCGGCCTAGCGGTCCAGTCGGTGTGGATCATCGGCTTGGTGTACCTGCTCCTCTCCTTTCCCTCGGGGCGGTTGAAGGGGCGGTTGGACCGCTGGCTGGTCGTGGGAGGAGCAGTGGCCGGCTTCGGCCTCCAAGTCGTGGCGATGCTGTACGGCAACAAGGCGGGATTGCGCTGCTCGGGCTGTGAAAACAACCTGATCCAGGTGTTCCACGACAACCAGAAGGCCCTGAACTGGCTGGGCCTTCAGCGCCTGGTTGGGATCGTGGTGATCGTCGCCGTGATCGTGCTGGTGGTGGTGCGCTGGCTGCGGGCAAGCGCGCCGCAGCGCCGCGCGGTGGCGCCGGTCCTGGTGGGCGGGTCCGCCACGCTCGCCGCGCTGGGGTGGACGGTCATCTTCGACCTGCTTGGCGATCCGCTGGGCTCGCTACCCGCAAACGTTTATTACGCCATGACGGCGACCGTGCCCGTCGCGATCCTGTACGTGTTTTTGCAGCGGCGCCTGGCGCGCGGCATGGTCGCCGGGCTAGTCGTGGAGCTCGGCGCGCCAAGTGCCTCTGTCGATCTGCGCGAGGCGCTGGCGAGGGCGCTGGGCGACCCGTCGCTCGACCTCGCGTTCTGGTTCCCGGCCGAGCGCTGCTACGTCGACGCCGAGGGCACCGCGGTCAGAATCCCATCGGAAGACCCCGAGCGCCGCGCCACCTTCGTCGAGCGGGACGGGCACCCCATCGCGGCGTTGCTGCACGACCCGGTGCTCGAGGACAATGCCGAGCTCGTTCAATCGGTGTGCGCGGCCGCGAGCCTTGCGCTGGAGAACGAGCGCCTTCAGGCCGAGCTGCGCGCCCGGCTGATCGAACTGCAGGCGTCGCGGGCGCGGCTGGTCGAGGCGACCGACGCTGAGCGGCGGCGAATCGAGCGCGACCTGCACGACGGCACCCAGCAGCGGCTCGTTCAGATCGCGATGACGCTCGGCCTGCTGGAGGCCAAGCTGCCCGAGCAGGCGGCCCCTGTGCAGCCGCTCGTCCGTGAGACGCGCGAGGCGCTGTCGCTCGCGCTCCAAGAGCTGCGCGAGCTCACCCACGGCATCGCCCCGCCGCTACTGGTCGAGCGGGGGCTCGCGATCGCGCTCGACGAGCTCTGCCGCCGCGCCGCGCTCCCCGCGCATCTCGATGTGGCCATCGACCGCCGGCTGCCCGAACAGATCGAGAGCGCCGCCTACTTCATGGCCAGCGAGGCGCTGACCAACGCCGCCAAGCACTCCCACGGAAGCGAGGTCCGCCTCAACGCCGCCTACGACGGGCGGCTGCTGACGCTCCAGATCGCCGACGACGGCATTGGCGGCGCCGCGACCACCAGCGGTTCAGGCCTGCGCGGGCTCGCGGACCGCATTGAGGCGCTCGGCGGTCATTTCACCCTCTCCAGCCCACCCGGCCGGGGAACGATGCTGCGTGCCGAGATCCCATGCGCGTAGCGCTCGCCGACGACGCCGTGCTCCTGCGTGAAGGTCTCGCCCGCCTGCTCCAGGAGGCCGGTTTCGAGATCGCCGGTCTGGCCGCCGATGCCGACGAGCTGCTCGCGCTGATCGAGCGCAACCGACCGGACGTCGCGATCATCGACATCCGGATGCCCCCGACGCATACCGATGAGGGGCTGCGCGCCGCGAAAGTGATCCGCGGGCGCTGGCCTGAGATCGGGCTGCTCGTCCTCTCCCAGCACGTCAATCCGCGCTACGCGCTAGAGCTGCTCTCCACAGGGACCGACGGCGTCGGCTACCTCCTCAAAGAGCGCGTGTCCGACGTCGAAGAACTCTCGGCAAGCGTCAACCGCATCGGGCATGGAGGCTCGGTGCTGGACCCGGCCGTGGTCGGCGAGCTCGTTGGCCGCCGCCGCCCGGGGGAGAACCCGCTCGAGCACCTCACCGACCGCGAGCGGGAGGTGCTCGCGCTGATGGCCGAAGGGCGCTCCAACCGGGCGATCGCCGAGCGCCTGTTCGTCACCGAGCACACAGTCGAGAAGCACGTCAAGAGCATCTTCGGCTCACTGCGCCTGCCCCAATCCCCCGACGACCACAGGCGTGTGCTCGCGGTCGTCACATACCTCAACTCCCAGTAGTAGACGACGCTCACGGCTGCGTGCAACGCCCTTGCGCAAGCGTCACGGCAAAGGCTCGAAGCGAGCGGTGAAGTGCCGCAGCGCCGGCGGCTCGTCGACGATGCGGTAGCCGCGCAGCGCCGCGGCGTTCCGTGCCACCGCGGCGCAGACCTCGATGACGTAATCGATGTGGCTCTGGGTGTAGGTCCGCCGCGGGATCGCGAGTCGGACCAGTTCCATCGCTGCGGGCTTCTCGGACCCATTGGGATGCCGGCCGAACATCACCGAGCCGATCTCGCAGCCTCGCACGCCACCGACCTCGTACAGCGCCACTGCCAGTGCCTGGCCGGGATACTGGAGCGGCGGAATCTGCGGCAGCAGCGCGCCGGCATCGATATACACAGCATGGCCGCCGGTGGGTCGCACGGTGGGGATTCCCAGCTCTGCGAGCGCATCGCCGAGGTACGCGGTCGCGCGTATGCGATAGCGCAGGTAGTCGTGCTCCACCACCTCGTGCAGGCCCTGGGCGATCGCCTCGAGGTCGCGGCCGGCGAGCCCGCCGTAGGTGGGAAACCCTTCCGTGAGGATGAGCAGGTTGCGGCACCGCTGGGCGAGGTCCGCATCGTTGAGCGCCAGCCAGCCGCCGATGTTCGCCAGCCCATCTTTCTTGGCGCTCATGGTCATCCCGTCGGCGAGCGACGCCATCTCCCGCACGATGTCTCGGACGCTCCGCTGCGTCTGCCCCTCCTCGCGCTCCCGGATGAACCATGCGTTCTCGGCGAACCGGCAGGCATCGAGGAACAGCGGCACATCGTGGCGCTTACAGACCTCGCTGGCGGTACGCAGATTCGCGAGCGACACCGGCTGACCGCCGCCGGAGTTGTTGGTGACGGTGATCATCACCGCGGGCACCGCGCCGGCGCGGTCGTGCAGCAGCGCTTCAAGGCGCTCCACGTCGATGTCTCCCTTGAAGGGATGTAGCGTTGCAGCATCGCGCGCTTCGATGCAAGGCAGATCCACGGCCTCGGCACCCGTGGCCTCGATGTTGGCGCGCGTGGTGTCGAAGTGGGTGTTGTTGGGGATCACCTGACCAGAGCCGCAGAGCGCGGTGAAGAGGATCTTCTCCGCCGCGCGCCCCTGGTGCGTGGGGATCACGTGGGAGAAAGGGAACAGCTCCTGCACCGCCTCGCGAAAGCGGGACCACGACGGCGACCCCGCATAGCTTTCGTCGCCGCGCTGCAGGGCTGCCCACTGCTCGTTGGACATGGCGCCGGTGCCGGAATCGGTGAGCAGGTCGATTAGCACGTCCTGCGATTGCAGGAAGAAGAGGTTGTAGCCGGCCTCGCACACGGCTTGGTGGCGGCGCTCCGGCGTAGTCATGAGCACCGGCTCGACGGCGTGGATGCGGAAGGGCTCGATGATGGTGCGGAAGTCCACGGCGGAATGATCCCGCGTGCGGGAGGACGCATTCCGAAGAGGCAAGCCGGCTTGAAACCCGATACCTGAGGCCTTCACCCCAGTGCCAGCAGCCCCCTCAGGATCAGCAGTGCGCCGATCGCACCGGCGGCGATCACCCCGACGGTGCGACCCCTGCGTCCCATCCATCTCTTGAATCGGTTCACGCGAGCTTGCGTGGTATCGGGCGAGACGATGAAGCCGAAGAGGGGCAGCTCGAGCAGGATCTGTTGCATGAAGCAGAAGTAGATGACGAGCAGGATGCTTGCGGCTCTCCCAGGCCGCAGCTCGTGTATGTGATTCATCGCGGAGATGAACGAGGCGCCCGGGAAGCTCAGCACCACTCCGACCACAAACGTCACCCGCGGGTCGCCTCTTCCCAGCAGCCGCATCGGCAGCGACTCAGTCGGCTGGCCGGCCTCCCGCCTTTCCTCGAGCTTTGTCTCTTTCCTCGCCCGGCGCCGCTCCTGAAAGGGCCGATCGAGCCCGGTGCCAAGCACGTATGCGATTGCCAGGCACAGGGCTCCCACACCTATGTCTTCACCGGGACTGAGCGTGTGCTTGGCGGTGCTAGTGAATTTGGAGTGGTTCAGCGCGTACACGATCAACAGGCCTGAGGTGATGCTGGTCGTGTAGGCCCCGAGCAGGTAGCCGGCCATCAGCGTCCTCGGGTTTGGCAACAACATCATCAACGTCGTGGCGGCGAGCAGCGTGGGGTTGGCCATCGCGACGAGCGAGAGCACAAAGATGTCCGGGAGAGCACCGCTCACGCCGGCTCCACTGCGCGAATCGTTAGCGCTTTCACTCGGAGCAGCCGTCCGGTTGGGTGATTCGCTTCCATTGCCCCCGCGTGGTGCCTCACGCCTGACCCGGAGCCCGCACGGGCGCGACCCTAACCGAGAGCCGGCCGCACCGGGGAGCATTTTCGTCGATCCCGCACTTGCGCGAGCCGTAGGCGAGCGACGGCGCCGCGCTGGGAGGCTAAGGTGGCCGCCGACGCGTGGTGAGCGACGCACCCAGGCAGAAGCCGCTGTTGCTGTTGGATGTGGACGGGGTCCTCAATCCGTTCCCCCGCACCCCCGAGGGCTTCTACGAGTACAAGTTGTTCGCCGGCGACGAGGACCCCGTGCGCCTAAGCGCACGTCATGGCGAGTGGCTGCGGGAGCTGGGCGCGATCTTCGAGATCGTCTGGGCATCTGCGTGGGGCGAGGCCGCCAACGAACTGCTCTGCCCGATCTTCGACCTTCCGCCGTTTCCGGTCGTCCCGTTTCCGGCAGTTCCATTCGAGCCGCGCGACAAGCTTCCGGCCGTCGACGCGTTTGCGAGGGAGCGGACGGCGGCGTGGGTCGAGGACATCGTCACCGAGGAAGCCCGAGCGTGGGTCGCCGAACGTACCGTGCCCACGCTGATTGTCGAGGTCAACTCGGCATCCGGTCTCACCCGCGAGATTGTTCAAGAGCTGCAGGGGTGGGAGGCCACGCTTGGGTTCCGGCAAGAGCCTGCCTACGAGCGATAAGAACCAGATCTGGCGTACCGGTCGCCCGCCGCGCCGACGGCCACGCTACAAGGCGCGGATCAGCAGCACCAGGGCAGCGACGAAGGGCACGGCGATCAGCGAGATGCCGAATGTGGCCGTGAGCGCGACGGCGGCACGTCTGCTCCAGCGCCGCATACGACTCCGAGTGAGGAGCAGGCCGGCGGAGGCGCGAACGGTGATCGGTACACCGCGCTGCACGAACATGGCGTCCCGCACGCGCCGCTCCCAGCGGATGATCATCCGCCTGGCCTCGCGCCGAGCGCCGACGCGATACCAGGATAACCGTTGACGGCGGTCACGCCAGTAGGCGAGGGAGTGCATCCCGTCCCTGAGATCTGGAGGTGCCTGCAGCTGCGCAAGGAGCCGGTCATCGGGGGTCGAGGCCAACGCTCTTCGCATGGCGATCATTCTGTCAGTCGAGCGTGCGCGGTGAGTCGGGTCCTGCGCGGCTCGGCTCGGCCGCCCGCCGAGCGACTAAGAGACAGGCTCTAAGCCGCGAACCGCTCGGCCGCGCGTGCGCGGGCCTTGGCGGCCTCAGCCTCGCGGTCCTTCGGGGCAGCGGTCGTCTCAAGTGCAGACAGCAGTTGGGACGAGGCCAGGGCCACCGCGTCGACCGCCCTGGCAAATGCCTCTTCGTTGGCGCGCGACGGTTTATGGAAGCCGCTGATCTTGCGCACGTATTGGAGCGCAGCGGCGCGGATCTCCTCCTCGGTGGCAGGCGGATCGAAGTTGTAAAGCGTTCTGATGTTTCGGCACATGCTCCGAACTCTAGGTCAAGCGGCTAGGTCTCCTCCACGTAGTCATCCCCGGCGAGGGGCGTGAGCCCGCGCTTATAGAGCCAGAGCTCGAACACGGGGTCGGTCAGCCGCGGCCTTCCATCCTCGAGGATGACATCCGCGTTGGCCATCAGGCTTTCAAGGGCCTTGCCGATGCTCGAGCGTTTGATCCCCACGGCTTGGGCCGTCTCTTCGCTGTGAAGAGGAGTTGCCACCACCGCCATGGCCCGGGCCACGCGGCGTTCGTTGGTGGTCAACGCCCGCCAGATGGCTCGCATCAACTGAGCCGTGTCGCCTGCCGCTTGATCAAGCGCGGAGATCCAGGTCCCTTCGTCGGCGCCCGACGTTGGGGGCGTCCGCTCCCACAGATAGTGCGCGAGCATCATGCTCCGCTGGGGATGGCCACGCGTGAACTCGAGCATCGGGGTCAGCGCGGCGCCCGCATCGCGACCGGTCTGCCGGAACCGCCGCGCCACGTAGACGGCGACGTCAGCTATTGGGAGCGGCACGAGCTGCCTGGGTACTGCCTGGTCGAGCAGGGGCCGCTTCGGGTCGGCGAACAGCTGTTGCATCACTCCAGGGGCCGAGCCGGCGAAGGCGTAGGTGGCCGCCTCGGTCTGGTGTTGGATCACGCTTCGGATCTTGCCGTCGGCGCCCTGGACCGCCAGCACATCTTGGATCTCATCGAAGACGATGAGGCTGGTGGTGCCTTCGCGCTCGAACAGCGCCGCCGGCAGTTCAAGAAGGCGAAGGAGCACGGACTCCGCGTCGACGTTCGGATTGCGCTGCAGGGTGGCCGTAAAGCCGCCGCCCCCGAGCGAGAGACCGATATTCCATGCGCGGAACAGCTCCTCCACGCGCCGCCGCACAGGTCCCTTGAGCCGTTCGTACGCGCGCTCGATGCGTACCACGATCTCGGCGATGGAGAGCACGTCCTGGAGATCGACCAGGACGGTCGCGGTCCCTTGGTGCTCCGCAGCCTCCAGGACTCTCCGGAGCAGCGTGGTCTTTCCATAGCGTCGCGCACCTACGAGGCGAAATGAGTGTCCGCCTTCGGCCAGGGCTAACAGGTCGTCGGCCTCGGGGTCGCGGTCGATCATCTCGTCGGGCGGAAGGGGACCTGAGAAACGGAATGGATTGAGGTGGCGAACAGCCGGCATGCCCGCCGGAGGCTATCACTTCTTGTAGAGCAAAAGTATGCGAACCTGCAGAGCTTTGGCATGCGAGACGGCATGCCATTGGTATGCACACACTTTCGGCGTGCGCGACCAACGGGGGCCGCGCGGCGCTCAGTCCACGGGCCAGGCGTGCACGGGCTCGTTGCTGTGCATGTGCTCCCGGTAGCGTCGCGTCATCTCGCGCAATGCCTGCGCCCGGTCGACGCCCTTGTCGTCGTAGAGCCGGTGGAACACCTGGCTCTGCCACGAGGCGCCGTTGCGAAGCGTCACGCAGCGGCGCTCGATATTTCCCAGGAGCCGATCGGCGTCCGCGCTGTCGACGCCCCAGCGCGCCAGGCCCTCTTGGGCAAGTGGAAGCAGCCGCCGCAGCACCAGCTCCGCGACCGGCACCTCCCCCACCCCGGGCCAGTAGAGGCGCGCGTCGATGCCGTAACGCGCCCCGATATGGAAGTTCTCCTCCGCCGCCGAGAACGACATCTGGCTCCACACCGGCCTCTCCTCCGCGGCGAGCACCGCCAACATGCCGTAGTAGAAGGCCGCGTTCGCGAGGATGTCGACCATGGTCGGACCAGCGGGGAGGACGCGGTTCTCCACGCGCAGGTGGGGCTGGTCGCGCACGACGTCGTAGATCGGGCGGTTCCAGCGATAGATGGTGCCGTTGTGCAGACGCAGCTCTCCGAGACGAGGGACGTCGCCGCGCTCCAGGGTCTCCAGCGGGTCCTCGGTCTCGCACACGGGCAGGAGCGCCGGGAAATAGCGCACGTTCTCCTCGAACAGGTCGAAGATCGAAGTGACCCATCGCTCGCCGAACCACACGCGCGGGCGCACGCCCTGGCTCTTGAGCTCCTCGGGGCGTGTGTCCGTGGCCTGCTCGAACAGCGCGATACGGGTCTCGCGCCACAGCTCTTTGCCGGCAAAGAAGGGCGAGTTGGCGGCCACCGCGACTTGCACACCGGCGATCGCCTGGGCCGCGTTCCAGCAACGGGCGAAGTCTTCGGGGTCGACCTGCTTGTGGAGCTGCACGCTCGTGCATGCAGCCTCGGGGGCGATCGTGTCGGCGTGGGTGAAGAGCCGCTCCACGCCCGAGATCGCGATTTCGAGGTCCTCGCCGCGGGCGGCGAAGATCTGCTCGTTCAGCAGCGCGTAGCGAGGGTTCGCGCTGAAGGAGTCGAGGGTCAGGTGGCTGGTCGTGACGGTGGGCAGGATGCCGATCAGCATCATGTGGGCGCCGGCCGTCCGCGCCTGGGCTTCGGCCTCATTCAGGCTGGCGCGCGCGTCTCGCTCGAGCTCCCGGAATACTTCGCCCTGCAGCAGCCGCGGCGCGATGTTGATTTCCACGTTGAACTGCCCGAGCTCGGTCTGGAAGTTAGGATCGGCGATCGCCTCTAGGGCAGCGGCGTTGACCAGCGCCGGAGCGCCGGCGTCGTCGGTCAGGTTCAGCTCGATCTCC
>JAFAPR010000073.1 GCA_019247075.1 Solirubrobacterales bacterium | reverse complement strand
CCAGGCGCCGCATCGTCAGCGCCTCGAGTCCGTCCGCATCCGCGATCGCAATTGCGGCCTCGGTGATCTGTTCTCGGGTGCACGCGGGCTCTCGCCGCGTGGTTAATGGGTCGGGCCGGTGCCAGACCGAAGTTCCTGCCGCGGATTGGGGGCGCCTCGGAATAGCCAGACCTCTATTCGCTTGACCGGAAGTACCCTACGTTGTAGGGTATTGTCCCACAGCGTAGGGTATTCCCGGATATTGAGGCACGGATCAGCTACTAAGGAGCGGTTCGATGTATGAGTTCGGTGCCCAGCAGGAAATTGAGGGTGAGGTCGAGCAGCTGTGGGCGGTCTGGACCGACCTTCCCCGCTTCCCCGAGTGGGATCCCCGTGAGCAGGAGACACGGCCAGCCGGGCCGTTCGCTGAAGGGACCACGGTGTGGTCCAAGCAGAAGGGCAATCCTGGCGGGGAGTCGACGATCACCCGAGTTGAGGCCCCGCGGCGCTGGACGGCCGAGAGCCCGCTGCCCGCAGGCAAGCTGGTGATCGATCACGAGCTCCAGCCCGCCGCCGCGGGACGAGTGCTCGCCCGCAAGCACTACGAAGTCCACGGCCCCCTGAGCATTGTGTTCCGGCTGTGGTACGGCCCGCGCGTGCGCCGTGCTCTCGCCGCATCCTTCACCGCCCTCGAGCACGAAGCCGCGCGGCGCGGGTAAGCCCCGATGCGCTCAACCGCCCCGGCTTTCGCTGCTCAATGGCGCCGTCCTCGCGAAAGACCAGGCCAAAGACACCCAGCGCTGGCCGATCTCCACCGGCCAGAGGGACAGGCCGGGATACGGGGCATCTGTTGCCACACGTCCGGACCCTCGCGCACAGAACAGCGGGACTGACCGCAGCGATACCCACTTTCCCCGCTCCTCGCCTCTATATGAACGAGGGCCCGGTGTCAAGTCCCTCCACAGCGGTGTCAGATGCCTGACACCGCTGTTACTCGCCGGGTGAACGCTGGCCGTGTCAAGCGCCACAGCAAGAGCACTGACGTGAACACTGGGGGCTGATGGCGCTTGACACGACAGCGTGAACCTGGCAGGACGTTGTCACGGTGCGCGGGTGGGTTGGTGGTGGTGTGGAGCAGTGCCCATTTCTCTATCGCTTCATCAGACTTCGAGGACCAGGTGTTATCGGGGCTCGCTCCGGCGGCGCATGTCAAAAAAAGGCACTGTCAGGCGTCAGGCGAGAAATGGCGCCTGCCGGAGCGAAGGGCTTGAACGGTTGGTTGCGGGTCAGCATGTACCAGATCGTCTCGGTCAGCTTGCGGGCGAGCTCGATCTGCGCGACTTTCGCGCCGCGCTGGCGGCCGAGGCGGCGCTTGGTGCGCTGGTAGGGCTCCTTGTAGAGCGGGTGCGCGGAGGCGTGGATCGCGGCTTCCATCAGCCCCCAGCCAGGTATCGGGGGCCGTGCTTGGAGATCGGGCCGCGGCCGTCGACCTCGCCGGATTGGTTGACCCGCGGGCACAGGCCGGTGTACCGGTCAGCTTGACCGGCGATGAGAAGCGGCTGATGTCACCGATCCCTGGCCGACGCACTGTCGGGCGAGCGGCCGGCGCCCCGTGCGATACGAGCGGATCGGCCTCGGCGCGCGCAGCGACGACATCGCGGCGATGTACCGCTACCTCGACCGGACGTGCTATCAGGTCGACACCGCGGCAGTGCGAGCGCAGTTTCCCGAAGTCGCGTGGCGCAGCTTCGCCGAATGGGCACAGCAGCAACTCCGCGGGTGATGTCAGGGATCGCCCCCTTACTCCATCAGCCACGCAACTTGTCCGCACCTGCGAGCCTTCGTCCTGTACTTGCGTGCGCCCGTATGCCGTGACCGAGTCCGACCACGAGAGGAGCGCGATGAACCGCCAGGACCTTCCCGCCCCCGAGCACGGGCTCGTGCTCACGCACTTTCTTACGGTGCGCGATGTCGCGCGCTCGCGCGCCTTCTACGCCGAGATCCTCGGCGGCGACATCGTGCTGGAGGAGAACCCGTGCATCGTCAAGCTCGCCAACAGCTGGATCATCATGAACCCCGGTGGTGGCCCGACGCCCGCCAAGCCCGGCATCACCCTCGGGCCGCCAGCGGCGAGTGACACGGTGTCGAGCTTCATGAACGTCCGCGTCGCCGACATCCACGCCGCCTATGAGCAGTGGAGCGCCAAGGGCGCGCAGCTCCTGACCGAGCCGCTCGATCGCAAGGCCGAGCTGCGCTGCTACATGCGCGACCCCGACGGCTACCTGATCGAGGTCGGGCAGGCCACCGGGATGCTCGATGGCATCTTCGCCGACCGCCCAGACCAGTAGAGGAGAGCGATGAGCACCGATCCCTGGCCCGCGCTGCGGGTCGATGACTGGACCGACACGCGCGAGACGCTGCACATGTGGCTGCAGATCATCGGCAAGCTGCGCCTGGCCGGCGCACCGCACGTCAACCACTGGTGGCAGACCACCCTGTACGTCACCCCGCGCGGCCTGACGACCGGATCTGTACCCGACGGCACCCACATCTTCTCCGTCGATCTGGACTTCCACGATCACCGTCTGCGCATCGACCACGACAACGGCCGGAGCGCCACGGTCGCGCTAGAGCCCAAATCGGTAGCGGAGTTCTACCGGCAGGTGATGGCCACGCTGCGCGAGCTTGGCGTCGGCGTGGCGATCAACCCCACGCCCAACGAGGTCGACCCCGCGATCCCGTTCGCAGAAGACACCCAGCACCACTCCTACGACCCCGCGGCCGTCCACCGGTTTTGGCGCCAGCTCGTGCAAGCCGATCGTGTGCTGCACGTCTTCCGCGGTCGCTACACCGGCAAGGTCAGCCCCGTCCACTTCTTCTGGGGCGCACTCGACCTCGCCTGTACCCGCTTCAGCGGCCGACGAGCGCCCCGGCACCCGGGCGGCGCGCCCAACTGCCCCGACTGGGTCATGGTCGAGGGCTACTCACGCGAGCTTTCAAGCTGCGGCTTCTGGCCCGGCGGCGGCGAGGAAGGCGCCTTCTACGCGTACGCCTACCCCGAGCCCGACGGCTTCCAAGACCACCCCGTCACGCCTGACGAGGCGTTCTACAGCAGCAAACTCCGCCAGTACCTCCTGCCCTACGAGGCAGTCCGCACCGCCTCCGACCCCGACGCCACTCTGCTCGGCTTCCTGCAGAGCACCTACCAAGCCGCCGCCGACAACGCCAGATGGAACCGCCGAGAACTCGAGTACGAGCCGGTGGCCGGCGCCAAGCCAGCATGACCGGCCAACGCGAGCGTGTCGGCCGCGCGCACCCGTGTGCCCGCTCGCCCACGAGAGCAGGAGCGCCGTGTCGCGTCCGGGAACTGTCCTTTTCGGGCCCGTTGCGTCGGCCGGTGCCGCCAGCTTCGCGTGTGCCGTACGGCGGTCCCCTCACGGCCACGAGATTCCTGGATGGCCCGAGCCCGCGCCGATCCGAGGTCGGGTGTTCAGCGCCTCGTCTCGTACCTGGTCAGAAGCACGCCGTCAGGAAACGTCCGGGTCTCCACCAGGTTCAGGTTCACCCAGTTGTCCAGGGCTGTGAAGAACGGCGTGCCGCCGCCCACCAGGACCGGGTGGGTGACGATCGCGTACTCGTCGATCAGCCCGGCTCGCATCGCCGCCGCGGCGAGGGTGGCGCCGCCGACGTCCATGGGCCCGCCATCCTCAGTCTTGAGCCGGGTGATCTCGGTGACAGCGTCGCCGGTGACCAGGCGGGCGTTCCAGTCGACCGCGCTGATCGTCGAGGAGAACACCACCTTCGGCATGTCCCGCCAGCGGCGGGCGAACTCGATCTGCGCCGGTGTGGCGCCAGGCTGCTGGTCGGCGGTCGGCCAGTGGGAGCTCATCGTCTCCCACAGTTTGCGCCCGTACAGCGCCAGGCCCG
>JAFAPR010000057.1 GCA_019247075.1 Solirubrobacterales bacterium | reverse complement strand
GCGGCTCTCACGGATCAAGCGGCTCTCACGGATCAAGCGGCACTTCGACCGGGAAAGGCACTACCGGGTCGGCAGGCAACAGCGGCACCAGCGGAGCTAGCAGCGGCACCAGCGCAAATACCGGGGCCAGCGGTCAGGGTACGCTTCCCTTCACGGGGGTAAACGTGCTCGCGGTGGCAGGGCTCGGACTGGTCCTGAGCGGCGGAGGCCTGTTCCTGGATCGGCTCCGCCGGCGGGGCCTGCACCGAGACGATCGCCCGGCGCAGTGACGCCAGGCTAGTCGGGCCGCAACGCGGCTTCGCGCTCCACGGCGATTAGTCGAGCGGGCCTCCGCCACCCCGACCGCCTACGATGCCCGAATGGCAAACTCACTTGGCAGCACCCCAACAGTCGCCGTCGAGCGCCAACTCGAGCAGTACCGGGGCCAGCTCGCCGGCTACTGCTACCGGATGCTGGGCTCGCCGTTCGAGGCTGAGGATGCGGTTCAGGAGACGATGCTGCGCGCTTGGCGGGGGCACGAGCGCTTCGAGGGCAGAGCGCCGCTGCGCTCGTGGCTCTACCGGATCGCCACCAACGTCTGCTTCGACATGCTGGGCGGCCGCCAGCGGCGCGCCATGCCGATGGACCTTGGGCCGGCGAGGGCGCCAGAGCTCGCGAACGCCAACGTGTTGGGAGAGGCGACATGGATCGAGCCGATCCCCGACAGCCTGCTCTCGGAGGGCGCAGACCCTGCGGAGGTGGCCGAGCAGCGCGAGACGATCAGGCTCGCGTTCATCGCCGCACTCCAGCATCTGCCGCCGCGCCAGCGAGCGGCGCTGATCCTGTGCGAGGTCCTGAAGTGGAAGGCCGGCGAGGTCGCGGAGCTGCTTGAGACGAGCCTCGCTTCAGTGAACAGTGCGCTGCAGCGCGCCCGCGCCGCGCTAGAGACGAGCCGCCCCAGCGCGACCGACTCGCCCCGGCGGCTTGATCAGGAGCAGCGCGATTTGCTCGGGCGCTACGTCGAGGCATTCGAGCGCTACGACATGGACGCACTCACCGCGCTCATCCGCGAGGACGCGATCCAGTCGATGCCGCCGTACGACCTGTGGCTGAGGGGCCGCGAGGACATCTTCGGCTGGTGGCTCGGGCCGGGGATTGGCTGCCGTGGGTCACGCATGCTCCCCGCGGCGTCGGCGAACGGGACCGTCGCGTTCGGCCAGTACAAGCCCAGCGAAAGCGGTAGCGGCCACGACCCCTGGGCCCTCCAGGTGCTGGAGCTCTCGGACCGGGGGATCGCCGAGCTGACCTTCTTTCTGGACACCGCGCGCATCTTTCCGCTATTCGGCTTGCCGTTGCATCTCGAGCCCGGCAATCACCCGCACAGCACGTCGTCCAGCCCCATAAACAGGACCAGCTCGCGCAACTCCTGAGAGGCGCCGCTTAGCTGGATGCGGCAGCCGTGTCGGCGGGCGCCGAGCGCCAATCGCGCAAGTGCGTCGACCGTCACCGCATCGGCGCCCAGGCCGTGCACGTCGCAGACCAGCGCCGCGCCGGCGTGGCGGGCGAGCGCCGCGCATGCCCGACCGTACAAGCCCGGAAGGTCAGAGCGCAGGATCGGGCCACGGATGGCAAAGGTAATCGTGCTCGGGTCCTGCACGGCGCTCGCAAGTAGGGACCGACACAAGGCGGAAAGATCATCGGCGGCGGGTTGGTGGCAGGCAATCCGTCAATGCAGGCTCCGCTCCGATTGAGCTGCTGTTGTGTTTGAGCAGAGGTGGGTGGGATCCGTCGGCTGCGCGGCTCGACCGGGATTGGCTTGTCGCTCGCGTGCGCGGGCGCTTGCGCCTGGCTCGCCGGCGCCGGACCGGCGCTGGCCCAGCCGCCGAGGACCTCGCGGGCCGTGCGTTACCACGGCCTCTCGGTGCGCATTCCCCGCTCGTGGCCGGTCTTCAACCTCGCTCGCGATCCGCACACATGCGTGCGATTCAACCGGCATGCCGTCTATCTGGGGACCCCAGGCAGCGAGGAGAGCTGCCCGGCCCACTCGGTCGGGCGCACCGGGGCGATTCTGATTTCCCCGCTGAAGGCGAGCCCGCGAGCGCCGAACGCCTCCGCGGCCGGGCTTGGCTTGGAAGGGAACGTGAGCAGCATCACCGCTCGCTCAGCGGGCGTCGAGGTGACGGCAACCTGGGCTCGGTCTCAGAGGCTGGTCGCCCACGCTCTGGGCCGCAAATCGCTGCCGGCGACCAGCGAGAGCGGGATACGAGCGCGAGGCGTTGCTCCGCCCGCCGGCGGGGCTGGAGCCGGGACCACGGGGCCTACCGCGACCGTATATACCGGCCGGGGCTTCGATGCCTGCAGCGCGCCCTCGATACGGCAGATGAAGGCGTGGTCGTCTTCGCCGGATCGAGCCGTCGGGATCTACATCGGCGGCCCAAACGAGGGGTGCGCCCAGCCCAATGTGAGCGAACGGTGGGTGAGCCACGAGCTTGCCAGCGGCTGGCATCCCTTCCCGATCTACGTCAGTCTCCAGGCACCGAGGAACGGCTGTGGCTGCGGGCCGATGAGCGCGAATCCCCGGCGCGCGAAAGTCCAGGGAGAGGCGGCGGCCAGCGATGCCGTCACCCGCGCAAGGCGCTTCGGTATTGGCATCGGCAACCCCATCTACGACGACATGGAGGGTTACACGAACACTCGAGCGAACAGGCGTGCGGTCCTCGCCTTCCTGGCCGGCTGGACCTCGAGCCTCCACGCTGCCGGGTACATCTCGGGGGTTTATAGCGGCGCGAGTTCGGGCGTGGTCGACCTTGCCAAGAAATTTCACACGGGGTATCCGGAGCCGAACGACATCTGGATTGCGGACTGGAATGGGCGCAAGACCACCAGCGACCCCTATGTCCCGCGCCGCGACTGGCGAAACCACCAGCGCATCCATCAATACCTCGGACCTCGCAACGAGACCCATGGCGGCGTCACGCTCAACGTCGACAACAACTATTTGGACGCGGCGACCTTGGCGACCAAGCCGTTGCCGGGCGGCTAACTTGCCCTGATTTCCAACGGGGCGCGGAGGGCCAACGCTCGCCTGCCTCGATTTGAACGAATCGTTGCAAGTGCTCCGATCGCCCTACGGCCGTGTTTGAAGGCAGGATGGGTGGCATCCGCCGGCTGCGTGGCCCAGCCGCGATTGGCGTGCTGCTGCCGTGCGCGGCCCTGGTGGGGTCTGCTGCGGCACTCGCCCAGACCCCGGCCGGGGCGCGGACCGTGCGCTACCACGGCCTCTCGGTGCGCCTCCCGCGCTCATGGCAGGTCTTCAACCTCGCTCGGGACCCCCACGCCTGCGTGCGGTTCGACCGCCACGCGCTTTACCTCGGGACCCCGGGCCCGGCGGAGCGTTGCCCGGCCCGCTCGATCGGGCGCACCGAGGCGATCCTGATCGCTCCCGCGAAGGCGAGTCCGAGCGCTCCGAACGGCACAGCGGTGGGACTCGGCCTCGAGGGTGACGCGACCACCTTCGCCGTCACCCCGGCGGGCGTCGATGTGACAGCTACGTGGCGGCGTGCTCCTGGGCTGGTCGCGCACGCGCTCGGCCGCACGTCGCTGCCCCGGACGGCCCAGAGCCCGCTGCCGGCAGCGAGCTCCAGCGTGGCTATTCAGCGAGCCGCCGGCGGCGAGACAACCGCGCACACCGCTCGCGCGGCCAGCATCTTCACGGGCCTGGGCTTCGACACCTGCAGCGCCCCTTCGCAGTCGCAGATGGCGGCGTGGTCTGTCTCGCCCTATCGGGCGGTGGGCATCTACATCGGCGGCGTCAACATGGGGTGCGCGCAGCCCAACTTGAGCAGAACCTGGATCAGCCGCGAGATCGCGGCGGGCTGGCATCCGTTTCCGATCTACGTGGGGCCACAAGCCCCTAACAACCTCTGCGGTTGCTTGCCGATGAGCTCCAACACCAGCCAGGCAAACGCCGCGGGCAGGGCGGCCGCGAGCGATGCGGTCACCCAGGCCAGGCACTTCGGCATCTTCGCCGGCAACCCCGTCTACTTCGACATGGAGGGCTACGCGACCGGCCCTCCGAACTCGCCCGCCGTACTCGCCTTCCTCGCCGGCTGGACGGCGGGACTGCACGCCGCACGCTACCTGTCGGGGATCTACAGCAGTGCCGGCTCGGGCATCAGCGACCTCGTAAGCAAATACGGCACGGGGTACTTGGAGCCCAACGACATCTGGATCGCGGACTGGAATGGTCGCCAGAGCGGTATCGATCCTGTCGTTCCGCATGCTGACTGGCCACGCCATCAGCGTCTGCATCAGTACTCCGGCAACGTCTCACGGACCTTCGGCGGCGTCACGCTGGTGGTCGACGAGGACTACGTCAATGGGGCCACGCTGGGCAGATCGCAGAGGTCCCGGGGGTACCTTCTCCTCACCTCCGACGGTGGCGTGCACGAGTTCGGTCATGCCGTGCTTTACGGCTCGGACCTGGGCGGGCTCCCGCCTCGCGTTAGGGCCGTCGCCCTCGCCAAGGACCGCGACACGGGCGGCTACTGGATCCTCACGTCGAACGGGGGCGTCGACAACTTCCACGCTCCCTGGGACGGTTCGATGAGGGGCAAGCTACGCGGGAGGCGAGCGGTTGGGCTGGTCCAGTCACCCAAGGGCGGTTACCTGATTCTGACCTCGGACGGCGGCGTCCACCCCTTTGACGCCGGCTGGCACGGCTCGGATGCCCACAAGCTCCGCGCCGGAGTCACCGCGGTCGGAATCGCCATCGACCGCGAGACGGGGGGTTACAGGATTCTCAAGTCGAACGGGGGCGTCGACACTTTCCACGCCCCCTTTGACGGTTCGCTACAGAAGAGGCTCCGTGGCCGGCATGCAGTGGGGCTGGCTCCGGCGAGGGCGGGCGGCTACTTCATCCTGACAGCCAACGGCGGCGTACACAACTTCGGCCCCTCGCACTTCTACGGTTCCGACGCCGGCAAGCTTCCGCGCGGGGTGAAAGCCGTGTCTCTGGCCACCTGCCCGACCGTGGCCGGCTACCGCATCCTGCGCACCGACGGCGGCGTTGACACCTTCGCCCAGAAGTGGTTCGGAGGACTCGCGGGTCTGCTGCCTGCCCGCGTGAGGGCGGTCGGAATTGCCGCGGCGATGGGATAGCCCTCGCCCGACGCGCCTCGGGAACTACGATTAGGGCGCGATGGAAGGCGCCCAAGCTCCTCACCCTCCGCTCACCGGCGGCTGCGGCTGCGGCGCGGTCCGCTTCGAGGTCTCAGAGCCGCTGGTCTCAGCCCTGTATTGCCACTGCACCCGCTGCCAGCGTCGGACGGGCACCGCTGCCTCGGCCAGCGCCAAACCCGCGCCGGGTTCGTTCCGGATCGTTGCAGGCGAAGCGGATCTCCGTGCGTGGCGGCCCGAGGGCGGCTTCGAGAAGTGGTTCTGCGGTCGCTGCGGCTCGGCCGTGTACAGTCGCCACCCGACCGACCCCGAAGGGGTTGGCATCCGTCTGGGCGCGTTCGACTCGGACCCGGGGATCCGTCCGAGCGCACGCCAGTTCGTGGCCTACGCGGCGGCGTGGGAGCCGATCCCCGAAGACGGCCTGCCCCGATATCCCGAGAGCTCGCCCTCGGACTGAAAGCTCAGCCCCCTTGGGCGTACACCGCGAAGAAGTCGCGGTCGTCGGGGCTGAGATAACGGTTGGCGGGCCGTGTCATCCCCGGGAGCAGTTTCTGTGCTCGGCCCGCTCCCCAGGCGCCGTAGAAGTTGAACGTGACCCATTCCGAGTTGATGTCCAGCTCCATCGCGCGGACCGCACCGGCGCGCTGGAGGATCTGCGCGAGGCTCTGCGCGGTCTGCCAGTCGGCGGCGGCGTAGATGAGGTCGCCGCGGCGGTCGACCCCCACGCCGGAGCGCCACACGCGCACGGCATTGCCGAGCGTCGCCCCCCACAGCGCGCCATTGCTGAGGCTCGGGTTGAGCCGGCCACCCTCCACGACCAGCGGCAGGTTCTGGCGGGCAAAGAGGACGTTCGGGCCCGGCTTCGGGCCACCGGTCCAAGCGCGCACGTCTACCGAGCCGTCGCGGAAGCCGACCAGCGTCGCCTGCCCGTCCTTTAGAGGTGCATAAAGGCGGCCAAACGCGTCGAAGCCGCCACCGTCGTCCTCGAGCTTGAAGCCGCTGTTGAAGGTCGCCAGCAACCTGCCTCTGAGCTGCGGTGGCACCTCGGCCAGCGCGTTGCCGGAGTTCGGCGGCTCGTAGCGGCCCGGGTAGAGCGCGAGCCGCACGCGCGAGCGATCGAGCCAGGCCACGCCGGCGATCATCTGCGGGTAGGCCGGCTCGGGACGATAGGTCGTCACCAGCACCGGCGGAGAACCTTTCACGAGCGGACCGGTTGCGTGCCAGACCCCCTCGCCACGAAGCGCGGGATGGATCACCGGCGCGATCGGCGGCGGTCTGTAGCCGGCCGCAATCTGTAGTCGGCCTCCCCCCACCTTCGGTAGCCGCTTGAGTGACGGGCCACCCGTCGAGGGCGCGGTCCAGCTGTAGTAGATGCTCTCCACGTCGGAGACCAGCCACGCCGCGCCGTTGTTGCGCAGCCATTCGACGGCGCGCACCCCGAAGGGCGTGTTCGAAGGCGCGGACATGGCCAGCGTGAACGAGAGGAAGACGATCGCGACCAGCGTCAGATACGTCATCGCGACGATGCGCCGTACGCGCCCCCGCGTCCACTGGCCGCTGGAGCTTCCTCGCCGCTGTGCGGGCCGACCGGCGAGTGTGGCCCGCTGCGCACGACCGGCACGTGTGGTCCGCTGCGCACGACCGGCGGGTGTCGGCCGCTGCGCACTCCGCCGCCGCTCACCGGCCGTCCTCGCGGGGCGCCGACGCGCGCTCTCGACTCGCTCGTAGGCGAGGATCCGCTCCTCGTAGCGTGCGATCTGCTCTCGGCTAAGTTGGGCCATAGACGCCAGCCGTGAACAGCGCGGCCCAGAGGAGGGCCAGGGCCACGAGGAGGGGATCCGAGAGCAGGACGTCCTCAGGTGGCTCGCGGGCCCCCCGGCGAGAAGCGTCCCGTAGCGCAACAGCCAGACCATGAACGGCAGCAGGGAGAGGTCGAGCCAGCTGACGAGCTGGGGGCTGTCGAACGCCCAGCGCGCGTAGGCGAGGCACGCCAGCGCAGCGCTGCTGACAAGCACCCACCGCAGCACGCGCGGCGAGTAGCGGTGCAGCGCGAACCGGGTCTCGCGCGCATAGTGCTCGACGAGTTCGCCGTAGCGACGGCCCGCGACCAAAAACAGGGCACAGGCCGAGACGAGCACGAGGAAAGAGGCCGACGGCGTGACGCGCGCGGCGACATCGCCACCGAGCGCGCGTAACAGATAGCCACCCGCGACGGCCGCCATGTCAGCCACCGCGATGCGCCGCAGCCACAGCGAATGGCTGACGTTCAACGCCACGTAGCCGAGCGCGATCGCGGCCAGCTCGGGACGCACCAGGCCCGAGACCCCGATGCCGGCGAGCGCGAGCGCCCCGGCGAGCCATAGCGCGCGCGTGGGCGAGAGCTGGCCTGCGGCGGTTGGGCGAAAGCGGTTGCGTAGGTACAGGCCGTCCTGTTCGCGGTCGCGCACGTCGTTGAACAGATGCGCCGCGCTCGAGAGCAGGCAAAAGGCAACGAAGGCGCCACAGACATCGCGGACCGTCCCCGACCGGGACAGCGCTCCTGCCGCCGCCGGTGCGGCCACGACCACCGCGTTCTTCATCCACTGTCGCGGCCGGCAGGCCCGCGCCACGGCGCCCGGCGCCGAGGTCGAGGCGCGGGCGCGCACCTCCTCGAGCGAGCGCGCCCGGGCCCCGGCGCGAAGATGGGCTTCGGTGATCGCTTCGGCGGTTTGCATCCCTCAGAACCTTGGCCTGACGCCCGCCGCTTGTGCGCGCCTGGCGCCGGGGAGCCCAGACTCTTGATTTCAACGCGCGGCGGGCTGCTCCTCCCGGCGGCAACCATCGGACCCGCCTGCTTCAGGGATTGACGGTGCGCAGCGCCGCGCTCAGCGTACGACGACCGTGAAGAAGTCCCTGCTCCAGGGGACCAGGAACTCGCCGGGAATTCCGACCTGGCCCTGCACAACCGCCAGTGGGACAGGGGGGCTGTGGAAGCTGTGGTGGGCGTAGAGGTAGCCCGCGACCCACTCGGGATTGATGTCGAGCTCGGCTGCGCGCACCACGTGGGCGTGCACCAGCGCGTCTGCAAGCGTTGCGGGCGTGACGTGCTCACCCGCCGCCCAGACCAGGTGCCCGTTGGCGGCGACGCCCAGCGCGGCCCGGGCCGGATCGACCACGCCACCGAGCGTCGCTCCCCAGCAGGAGACGCAGTCGACGGTGGCGGCGGGATGGCCGTGGTCTATGAGCAGAGTCAGGTTTTGGCGGACCGACGCGACCCGTTGACCGGCGGCCGGGACTTCGCCGCGCCACGAGCCGACGTCGGTGCTGCCGTTGGCATAGGTCACGATCGAGGCCAGCCCGGCGCGCAGCGGCACCGCCACCCGGCCGTTGGACTCGAACCCGCCGACACCGACAGCGAGCCTGAAGCCGCCGTTGAACGCCGCCACCACTCGCGGCAGTTCCGAGTGCGAGATCTCCGGGCCAAAGCGCCAACCGCTGGCGCCTGCGTCGACTGTGCCCGAGTGGAGGTGGAGCGTGAGGCGGTGCTGGTCAAACGAGAGCATCTGGACGCCGGACGGGAGGTGCGCGATCCATGCCACCGTCTGGCCATGCCATTTCGCCACTGGAACGAATGCGGGGCTTCCGGCGGAGAGTCCGCCCGGGATCATCTTCGGATAGGAGGGTGCTGGTGGACGGGAGACATGGACGGTCGGGGTAGTGTGCGTCTTAGCGGAGGCTTTCCTCGGCGGGCTGGAGGTGGTGCCCGTCTTCGAGTTGGTCGTCTTCGAGCCCGAGCCGCAGCCCGCGAGCAAGATCGCCGCCAGGGCCACGGCCGCCAGCTGCGTCAACCAGCTGGGCTTGGGCTCGAGAATCTGTTTCGTGGCGCGCATTGAAGACATTTCGGC
>JAFAPR010000051.1 GCA_019247075.1 Solirubrobacterales bacterium | reverse complement strand
ACCTGCTCGAGCTCTTTCTCGCGCCCCACGAACGAGGTCAGCTCCGCGGGGAAGTTGTGAGCCGGCCTGGCGCCCTGGGACGCGCCGTCCGCCGCGGCCCGGTCCAGCGCGGGGTCCTGCTCGAGGACCCGCTGAAATACGGCGCGTAGGGCCGGCCCTGGTTCGATCGCCAGCCCCTCCACTAGCCGGGAGCGGGTTGCGTGGAACACCTGGGTTGCCTCCGCTTGGCGCCCGCAGCGGTACAGCGCGACCATCAGCTGACCGGCGAAACGCTCGCGCAGCGGGTGCTCAGAGAGCAGCCTCTCGAGCTCGGGCACGGCCTCCGCGTGGCACCCGAGCGCCAGGTCCGCCTCGACTCGGTCTTCGACTGCAGCGAGGCGCATCTCCTCGAGGCGCGCAGCCTCCGCCTGCGCGAACGACTCGTACGCGAAATCCGCCAGCGCGGGCCCGCGCCAGAGAGCCAGCGCCTCGCGCAACAACCCGGCAGCACGCGCCGGGTCCTGCGCCAGGCAGGCGTGGCCCTCGGCGGCGACGCTCTCGAACCGGGGAACGTCGAACTCGACCCCGTCGACGGCCAGCAGGTAACCGGGCGAGCGCGTGATCAACAGATCCCCCGTTACACCGTGGGCGCGGCCGGGTTCGAGGACGCGGCGCAGCGCGGCCACGTGCGCCTGAAGCGCGTTCGGTGCCGCGGACGGCGGGCGCTCGCCCCAGAGCGCATCGATCAGCTGGTCAGTGGACACCACCTCGCCGGCGTGCAGTAGGAGCATCGCCAGCAGCGCTCTCGGCTTCCCCCCGCGTACCGCGACTGGCTCTCCGGCTCGCCACACCTCAAGGGGACCCAGAACGCGGAACTCTATTCGTGTCACATTCGCCCGCTCCCGTGGCGAAGACTAGCGCTGAAACCCGGGTTCAGTCGGCCTTCAGCGGCCGATCAGCGCCCTCCAGCACGCTCCCTCGGCCAACTTCATCGAAGCCGAGGAGGCGATGCCGGTGTCAAGGCAGAACGATGGTCGGGTTGTGATCATCGGTGCGGGACCGACGGGCGCGATGCTCGCGATCGAGCTCGCGCGACTCGGCGTCGAGGTGCGGATCCTTGACAAGCAGCCAGCGCGCTCGCAAGAGACCCGCGCAATCGGAATCCACGCCCGCACCCTCGAGGTCTTTCTCCAGCTAGGCCTCGTCGACGAGTTCCTCAGATTGGGTCACAAGGCCACGGGAATGGCCGTCCACACGCACGCACGGCGGAGCACGCGCGTGGACTTCGGCGGGATCGACTCGCCATACCCGTTCATGCTGACGTTGGGCCAGGACCAAACCCAGCGCATCCTCGATCAACGGCTCGAACAGCTCGGGGTCACGATCGAGCGGGGGGTGGAAATACTCAACCTGGACCAACACGCTTACGGCGTCGAGCTGGCGACCAGGCGTGTTGGCGAACAGCTCGACCAAACGCTCCAGGCCGCCTGGGTGGTGGGCTGCGACGGGGCACACAGTGTCGTCCGCCGCCACCTGGAGGCGGCGTTCGATGGCGACGACTACGGGCAAGACTGGCTGATGGCCGAAGTGGACATCGACTGGCAGATCGAGCGCGAGCGCTTCCACGTCTTCTCCTACACACCTGCGCCGATGGTCGCGTTCCCACTGCCTGGGGATCGCTGGCGAGTTTTCATGCCCCAAGTCCCCAACCGCGCCGGCGAGCGCCAGGCGCCCGAGATAGGGGAGATCCAGCGGATCGCGGCCACGCGCGGACCCGCCACGATGAGGCTCGCCAACCCGACCCTGTTGGCAGCGTTCCGCTGCTATCGCCGGCAAACGACCGTCATGCGCCGCGGGCGCCTAATGGTCGCGGGCGACGCCGCGCATATCCACAGCCCGGCAGGCGGACAGGGAATGAACACCGGGCTGCACGATGCGGCCAACCTGGCCTGGAAACTCGCGCTCGTCGTCGGCGGCGCGCCGGCCGCGCTGCTTGACACCTATCAGGACGAGCGCGTGCCGATCGCCGCAGGGGTACTTGAGTTCACCCACAACCTCGTACGCATCTTCAGCGTCACCTCACCCTCCAAGCGCTGGCTGCGCGACCGCCTACTGCCGATCGCGATGTCGGTTCCGGCAGCCGAACGCCGGTACACGACGCGGCTGTCCCAGATCTCGCACACCTACCGGGGCGGACCGCTCGCTCCGGCCAGCCGACGCTCCATGCGCAAGTCGATCGCGCCTGGCGATCGGTTGCCCAGCGTGTCCGGTTTGGTTGGCGGCGGCAAGCCACTCTCGACGCTCGATCTCCTGGGCTCGACCACGCACACGCTGCTCGTTCTCAGCGGCCGCGGCAACCACCAGCAGGCTGTCCAGAAGACGATCGCGCGCATGGCGCGGTTCAACGGCAACGTGCAGATCGTTCCCGTGCTCGCGACGGACGCGACACAGCGCGCACCAGCAATCACGGACGCGACACGGCACGCACAAGCAATCACGGACCCACACCTCCGGGCGCACCGTCGCTATCACGCGCTGCGAGGAGCACTGCTGCTCGTGCGGCCCGACGGATACCTCGCCCGCCGCGCCCCCCTCAGCCGGCCCGACATCCCCGAGCAATACCTGCATCAGCTAACTGCTTGGAGGGGCGAGGCGGAGAAGCCTAGCCGCGGGGGTGGGGAGGACCCAGTTCCAGCGCCCGCACAGGGAGACAAGCGCTGGAACAAGCAAGGCGCGGACGATGAACGCGTCGATCAGGATGCCGGCGGACCCCTGGGCGCCGTCGAAGGTGAGCTGCTGGCCCGGCACAGCCGGCGCGAGGTGCGCGTCATCCAGACCTTCCTTGATGACCTTGCCTCCGCAATCGCCAAACACCGCCCGCAGACGGTCGCCACCCAGCAGCAGGCCGGGAACTCGCAGAGCGGCGCGGCTCCTACGCGGGCAACCCGCCATCGTCGCGCCGGGTGAAGCGATACACCGTCGGCCCGGCGCGGCCCACGAATCCCGGCATGCGGTCTTCCTTGACGGAGTTGGTCTGCGCGAGGTGCCACCCGCCACCGAGAAGCGCGCCGACATCCCCTTGATCCATTCCGCGCGGGAGGAGGATGTGTCGACCCCTCTTGAACGCGAACAGCAACAGGGAGGCGCCCGGCGCGGCTAGCCGCGTCAGGCCGGTGGCCGCGCCCCGCCTCGCGGCATCGGCAAGGCCCTGGATGCAGCCGAAGTCGTAGAGCAGCGTGTAGCCGGGCTCGAGTCCAAGCTGATCGAGTCGACCCACGTCGCCTTGGATCCACTCGACTTGGACCCCCTCATCGGCTCCTCGCTGCCGAGCCTTCGCCAGCGCGTCTTCGGCGAAGTCGACAGCGGTCACGCGCCATCCGTGCTTGGCCAGATAGACCGCGTCCCGTCCGGTGCCGCAGCCGACGTCGAGCGCGCGACCAGCTGCCAAAGCGTTTTGACCCTCGAGGATCGGTTGCCAGGTCCCGGCGACGTCGCGCCACTCCCAAGGAGCGATCCCAAACCGGTACATCAATTTGTAAGGCGGCATCCCTGATCTCCTCTCGCCTCACTGGACCAGAATTCGCCGGGGCCGCGATCCGGTCGAAGAACAATAGTCGTCAGGTGGGCGCTGCTGTGTCCTACGCGGCGGCAGGAGGTCCCGAGTCGGCTGCGGCCTGGTCGGCGGTGGGTTCGCGGAAGGCCGGCTGGACGGCGGCGGGCTCGGCGGCCGACGTGGGATGCGCCTCCGGCTCGGGCTCGTGCACGGCCGCGAGCGTGGCCCGCTCGCCACCGGCCTCGCCGGCGATCGAGTGCTTGAACTCCCGCATTCCGCTGCCGAGTGAGCGGCCGAGCTCGGGCAGCCGCTTGGCGCCGAACAGGATAAGCAGCGCGACGAGCAGCAGGGCCATGTGGGTTGGGCTGAGAAATCCGGTCACGGGAGACTCCTTTGTGGTGGGTTGTGCTCCCCCGAAGACACCGTGGGACGCGGAGACCTTCCCGCGACCTGCCGCGCCGCGGGCGGGCGCGCTCGGGCGCCCGCCTGGGGCTCAAAGGTTGCCGTCCCCATCGCTGGGACCACCGTTGTTGTCGCTGTCCTGATCGCCGCCGTTGTTTTGCGGGATTTTGCTGGTGGACGCGCTTGCGGCCGGCTTGGCGGCAGACGTCTTGGCCGGCTTGGCAGCCGACGTGCCGGTCGACGGTTTGGCGGAAGAGGCCTCGTGGGTCACCGCGGACATGGCGGCATGGCTCGTGCCTGAGGAGGCATGGCTGGTGCCGCCGCAGCCTGCGGCCGCAATCGCGCCGCTTGCTCCGAGGGCGACCAGCGCGAGCCTTATCGATCGGGTCGTGATGTGCATCTGTGTTCTCCTTGGTGCGTTGGCGCGCCCCGGATGGACGGCCGTTGGCAGCCAAGGACCGCAGGTCTTCGCGAAACCTTCCGCGATTGATTGGGGAAGGATCAGAGCGGGGCCGAGTCTTTTGCTTTAGGTCGCACTACCGCGCGACCGCTTCCAGCGAGTTCCTGAAATGCGCCTCATCCGACAGATGCTTTCCCTGACAGGCCTGCTCGCCCTGGGCGGGCTGGGTGCCGGCTGCGGGACGATCGCGGCGACAAAGTCATCGCGCGCGACGGCGAACGCCCACCCGTCGAACTCGACCGCGGCAATACATCCCCAGAACGGGCAGGCGTTTGCCTGGCTCGCGGGTGGGTCTGCCCCGCCTGCCTCGGCGTTGGCCGATGCGACCGCGGGCGGCGTGCTGCTGCGTCCATCCGGGTGGCAAACGCTTCGGGGCGATCCCGGCAGCGTCTCGTTCGTCCTGCGCGAACACGGCGCGATCGTCGGCTATTTGAACGCCACGCCACGCTCCGGCGCCGAGACACTGGCGAACTGGTCGCGTTTCCGCCCGGCCCACAACAGGGAGGAAGGCGACCGCGATGTTCGTGCGCTCGCCGCGGCCACCGGGCTCAGCGTTGACGGGTCGAGAGCGTCCTGCGTGATCGACCAGTACCGCACGTCCGTAAGTCGCTACCGCGAGATTGCGTGCTTGGTCGCCCGCTCCGGCGCCGGCGCCGCCCACTCCGGGGCCAGCGCTGTCGTGCTGGGCGCGGCGCCGCCGAGCGAGTGGGCTCGCCAGCGGCCGATCATCGAGCACGCGATCGCGAGCTTTCTGGCCAGCCGGTCAGGCGGCACTTTGCGCGTCCAGCACGCGGGCCACTCGCTGACGGCCACGGTACAGGCGCGTGGTGATCGTCGCCTCGCGCGCGCGTAGCGAGCGGCCGGCGTCCCGGTAGGACAATCCAAGCACGTCCACGGCGACAACTGCGAGCCGGAGCGGTTCGGGCAGCTCCGCGATCGCGGCGTACACCTCTTGTGCGGCGAGCGCGTGCTCGGGTCGCGTGTGGGTGGCTGGATCGGCGGCGTCGATGTCCTCGAGCGTCGTCGTCACGCGAGGGCGCCGGCTGGCCGATCTGCACAGGCTGAAGTAGGTGTTGCGGAGTGTTCGGAGGAGGTAGCCGAACTCGTCGTCGGAGCGCAGCCGTCGCGGCTTTTGCAGCAGCCGCGCGCATGTCTCCTGGACCAGGTCCTCGGCATCCTCGCGCGAGCCGCACAGGGCCCAGGCGGCTCGGTAGAGGCGGTCGAGGTGCTGGACGAGCGCGTCCGGCTGGAGCGTTCTGCCTGCGCCATGCCATCGCGGGGCTTGCCGGCCCTCTGAGGGACTCTGCCAAGCCGTGGGAGGAGACTCGGTGCTCACGGGATCTCCACCTCGCGCACCTCCTCGGCGGTTGTCCGCGACGCGAGGTAGGGCGGGAGTTGGGCCAGGGCGCCTGCCACGTCGGGCGCTTCGATCATCCACCAGAGCCGATGGCCCCCGCTCGCGCAAGAACCCACGGTCCGGCCGTGGCGCAGAGGGCTTGAGAACCCCTTCCACGCGGCGGCCGCGACCCGGCACTGATCGGCGCTGTGGGCGTGGGTGAGCATGAACCTCGGCACGGGCTCAAGGGTCCCAACCGGGGCCGCAGAACGGTATGGGGCGAATCCCGGAAGCGATCCCTGGACTTCGGCGCCCACCCCTGATCCGGTGGGGCGGCGTTGGGGCGAAGAAGGCCGCCTGGCCACCGAACGGGAAGTAGACTTTTCGCGAGGGGGCTTTCGGGATGCCCAGTACTGATCGACACGCGGCGAGCGCGCTGGTCGGGCGCTCGCAGGAGTTGGCCGCGATCGAAGGAGCCCTGGACCAACTTGCCGCTGGGCACCCCGGGGCGCTCGAGGTCGTCGGCGAAGCCGGAATCGGCAAGTCCCGCCTGTTGTCCGAGCTCACAGCTCGCGCCGAGGCACGCGGCTATCTGGTGCTCGAGGGACGGGCGGCGGAATTCGAGCGCGCGGTGCCGTTCGGCGTGCTGCTCGACGCCGTGAACGACTATTTGGGCGCCCTGGACCCGGCCCTGCTTCGGGCGCTTGGCGAGGAGGTGGCCGCCGAGCTGGCGGAGATCTTCCCTTCGCTGGCGGCGCTTTCCACCGGGCGGTCCCGCCCCGGGCTGGAGGCCGAGCGTTACCGCGCGCACTACGCGATCCGCGCGCTGCTCGAGCGCTTGGCCGCCAACCAGCCGGTGGTCTTGGCGCTCGACGACATGCACTGGTCAGACGAGGGCTCGATCGAAGCGGTCGCCCACCTGCTGCGCCGCTTCCACGGCCCGCTTCTGACCGTTTGCGCTTTCCGCCTGGCCCCAGCGCGCCTCGCCGCGGCTCTGGACACCGCCGAGCGCGCGGGGCGCTGTGTCCGCCTGGAGCTCGCGCCGCTGACCGCCGGCGAGGCGGACGCGCTGTTGGAACCAGTGATCGACCCCGCAAGGCGCTCGGCGCTGTATCGAGAGAGTGGCGGCAATCCCTTCTATCTTCAGGAACTCGGCCGCGCCGCCCACCATGGACCGCTGCGAGCAGGACCCGGGTCGATGCTCTCGTCGGCGCACGAGCTCGAGGTGCCGGCGAGCGTGGCCGCCGCGATCCGCGATGAGCTTGCGGAGTTGCCGCTTGGAACGCGGAAGGTACTGGAGTCCGCGGCCGTGGCCGGCGAGGCCTTCGAGCCGGAGCTGGTCGCGGCGATAGCGCAGCTGGCCGAGCCGGAGGTCCTCGCAAGCCTCGATGTGCTGCTCGACGCGGACGTGGTGCGCCCGACAGATGCACCCAGGCGATTTCGCTTCCGCCACCCCATCGTGCGCCGAGCCGTGTACGAATGGACGGGTCGCGGGTGGCTACTTGCCGCGCACGCCCGCGCCGCAGCGGCGCTCGAGACCGCCGGCGACTCGCTTGCGGCGCGAGCCGCTCATGTCGAGCGTTCGGCCGTGGCGGGCGACGAGCAGGCGATCGCGTTGCTGATCGAGGCGGCGCGCGAGGTCGCGCCGCGCGCCCCCGTGACCGCTGCACGCCGTCTGCAGGCGGCGCTGGCATTGCTGACCTCGGACGCTCCCCCAGAGCTGCAACTCACCCTGCTCACCGAGGCTGCCGACGCGCTCGCGCAGGCCGGCGTATTCGAGGAGGCGCTGGATGCGCTCATGCGGGCGCTGGACCTCGTGCCCGCGGACCACCGGCGGCAGCGCGCCCGTTTGATCGGCCAGATTGCGGCGGTCAAACGCCAGACCGGGCTTCCGCTCGAGTCGCGGGACCTGCTCGACCAGGCGCTGCGGTCATTGCCCGCGACGGATACCGCCGATGCGCTCACACTGCGGCTCGAGATCTCCATCAACTGCTACTTCCGCGGCGAGTTTGACGCCATGGGGCACACGGCGGTGGCGGTCCTGGCCGACGCGCGCGCCAGAGGAGACCCTGTCTTGGTCTGCCTGGCGGCTGCCCTGGCCAGCCTCGCGGCGTCGAGCACAGTCCAGGTCGAGCCGGCGAAAGCCCACCTGAGAACCGCGTTGGGGGCGTTCGACGCCATCGATGATGAGCACCTGATCGAGCGGATCGATCTGTGCGGCTGGCTCGGGATGGCCGCGTTCGCACTGGAAGAGATGAACCACGTGCTCGACCCCGTACAACGCGGGCTCTCGCTCTCGCGTGCCTCGGGCCAAGGCGGATCGAACATCCCCGGACTGCTGAACCTCCAAGTCCAAGCACTGATCCTTTGCGGTCGTGTGAGCGAGGCCGTCCGCGTCGCCGACACGGCCGTCGACGCGGCGCTGCTCTCGGGCAACGGCCAGCTGATCGTTTGGGCCTCTGAGGCCGCCTCGATGGCAGCGATGTGGGCCGGCGACAGCGAAGGGGCGCTCGCCAACGCCCGCGAGGCGGTGGCACACTCCGACCGCCTGGGCGAGAGCTTCTTCTCGCCACTGGCCCAGCTGCGCCTCGCCGGCGCGCTTTACGCCACCGGGGACGCAGCCGGCTGTCGTGAGCAGCTCGCGTCCCTTGAAGCCACCCCGTCCCGCCAGCTGCTGGACCTCGCCGGCGCCCACGGCTGGGAGCTCCTCACCCGCACCCATCTCGCGCTGGGCGACCTCGCCGCCGCCGAGGAGACCGCCGCGCGCGCCGAGGCACGCGCGGCTACGACCCAGCTGCCTCAGCAGAGCGCAACCGCGGGCTGCGCTCGCGCGGCGGTGCTGCTCGCGCGCGCGCAGCACCAGGCAGCGAAGCGCACGGCACAAGCCGCAATCGCCCAGGCGGAGCATGCCGGAAACCCGTTGCTCGCGGCGCGTGCCCGAGCGCTGACCGGTCGCGCCCTGGCTGCTGGGGGCGAACGCGACAAGGCGATCGCCGCGCTCGAGCGCGCTCGCGCCGTGTTTCTGACATGCGGCGCGACCGGCGAAGCGGACGCGGCCGCGCGCGAGCTGCGACGCCTGGGTAAACGCGTCCACCGCCGACGGACGGCGGCGCGCTCGCGCCCGGGGGCGCTCAGCACCCGTGAACGCGAGGTGGCCCAACATGTAGCGCGAGGCGAAACCAACCGTGAAGTCGCCGCCGCCCTGTTCCTGAGCGAAAAGACGATCGAGAGCCATCTCGCCCGCATCTACGACAAGCTCGGAGTCCACTCCCGCGCCGCGCTCGCGACGCTGATCACCTCGGTCGACGAGACAGCTGACGTGCCCGCGCAACTGCCGCGGCGATGACGCCAGCAGGCAGACTCATCGCGACACACCCCGCTTCCGCGGGCTTGGACGGGCGCTACTTGCCCCGCATTCGGTGGTTCTGCATGCGCGGCATCGCAGTCTGCATCGACTGCATCGCGTGTCGGGCAGCGGCTGAGCTCGGCAAGGTGAGCCCTGGGATGCGTCCGGGCACGAGCCCGACGCCGAGGCCGAGGCCCAATAGCGTGGCCGCGACGGCGTGCGTCGCGATCCGTCTCCATGGCACGAGCTTCTCGAAGGCAACGATCGCCGCCACGAACGCCATCCAGCCCAGGCTCATTACCCCCAGCGCGAAGAGCGCGGCCATCAGCGCCCAACAGCAGCCCGCACACCATGCTCCGTGTAGCGTGCCCATCTTGAGCGCTCCTGCGCGGCCGTCGCGCCACTCCTCGGCCAGGAAGGTGAACGGATCGCGGCACCGCCGCAGGCACGCGTCCTTGGCGGGAGTCAGCTGGTAAGCGGCAGCGAGAACGATCACGGCGCCGGCCAAATACTTTCCGTCATGGTCCCATCGGAGCGCGTCGATCGACATCGCTTTGACCCCGTCAAACAGGCCGTAGGCGAGCAGCCCGAACACCGTCCAGACTACGAGGTATCCGCAGACGAACGCGGCTGACGAGCCGGCGCGGCCGCGAGTTCTCATGCCGCGCTCGACACGGGCGTAGCCGAGCACCATCGGCACGACCGAGGGAAACATCATCGCGGCCATCATCACCACCCAGCTGATGGTGTAGAAGCCAAGCGCCCCCAGATCCGTGCCGGGACCCGCATCCATCCCGCGCATCCGGGCGTCCGTGACGGCCCAGCCGAGCGCGGCGCAGCCCAGCAGCGCCGCGACAAGCGCGATCTGACTTCGCGCTAGCCGGGGACCCGAGCACTCGCGGTCCAGACCTGCCATCGACATGCCGAGCTGATGCTAGGCCGATAGGCAGAGTGGTTGCAACTGCCTCGGCGATCGCGTTAGGCTCGTCACGGTTGCGCCTCTCGGGAAGGCGCGCGGCGAAGGGATTGAGACAATGGCCGACTGGCGGATGAAGGGGATCTACTTCAAGAGCTGCAACTGCGCGCCGGGGTGTCCGTGCGACTTCATGAGCCCTCCAACCTACGGACCGTGCGAAGGGTTCATTGGCATGCGCGTCGACGAGGGCTCGTTCGACGGCGTCTCGCTGGCGGGATCGAAGTGGTGCGTTGCGTTTCACTGGCCGGGCCCGCTGCACGAAGGCAACGGCACCGTCAAGCCCTATCTCGACCCGTCGATGAGCTCGGAGCAGATGGAAAGCATCGGCCAGATCCTCAGCGGCCAAGCGGGGGGGTCCTGGTTCCAGGTGCTCGCGACCATAGTCACCGAGGTCAAGGACCCGGGGATCCTGCCGATCGACTTCCAGGTCGAGGGCCGCACCGGCACGATCAACGTTGGCGATGTCATGGAGAACCGCTTCGCCCCGATCAAAAACCCGGTCACCGGCGAGGAAGAGACCATGCGGGTCGCGATTCCCGGAGGGATGGAGTACTCGCGCGGAGACGGTCTCGCCGAGATCCTGAGATCGGACACACTGCGCTCGACCGACGAGATCGCCTTCAGCCACGGCGGCGTTCACACCTCGCTCGTCTCAAACCAAGACTGGGGCAGCGACCGCTAGTAACCACGGCTGAGTACGTTCTTTCTCAGGAAGGTTCGCCTGACCTGGAGCGGGCGCGGCTGAGGCTGCTTGAGGAGTACCACGATCCGCTGAGCGCCGGTCAGCTTGATGCGATTGGGGTCGGCGAGGGCTGGCGTTGTCTGGATGCCGGGGCGGGCGGGGGGTCGGTCACGCGGATGCTTGCCGAGCGGGTCGGGAGCACGGGCTCGGTGCTTGCGGTGGATCTCGACGTCAGCTTGCTCGACGAGCTCGCGAGCGATCGGGTCGAGGTGCGCCGTCACGACCTGTTGTCCGACCAGCTGCCCGAAGGCGAGTTTGACCTCGTCCATGCGCGTCTGCTGCTGATGTTTCTTTCACCCCGCCTGGGGGCGTTGCAGCGACTTGTGAGCGCCGCGCGACCGGGAGGGTGGGTGGCGTCGATCGCTCCGGACTTCACCACGGTGGCTCTGTCGCCGCCCAATCTGGTGTGGCAGCGGGTTTGGTCGCGATTCCTTGACGCAGCGATGGCCGGGGGCTGGGATCCCGCTTACGGCGTGCGCCTGTGCGGCGACCTACGCGCGGCCGGACTTGTCGAAGTGCACGCAGACCACATCTCTCGCTGCCACCCCGGCGGGTCACTCCCCTGCCGCCTTCTGTCGCTAACGGTCGAGCGGTTGCGGGAGCAATTGATCCTCCTCGGCGCGGACAGGAGTGAGATCGACCAGGCGCGGCGCCTGCTCGAAGAGCCTGGCACCACGATCACTTCTCCAACCATCTGCGTGGCACACGGCCGTCGGCCAAGCCGCTTCTGAGGACCTTGCACCCGGGCGGCGGGCGGCTGCTGGGCAAGATTGCCCGGAGACCGGGCTCCTAATACGATCAGGCCGTGCCGAGTGAGCACTTTGTTACTTCCCTGGTGGGTCGCCAGCTTGGTGGGCCCGCGAGCGATTTTGTGATTGTCGAGTGGGCGGATTCGGGCGAGTCCCAGTGGGAGTGGATCGCGCCGCTGCATGTGCATCACGCGGACGATGAGGCGTGGTACGTGCTCGAGGGGGTGTTGCGGTTCAGGATTGGCGATCAGATCCGCGAGGCCGGTCCTCACTCTGCGGTCTTGGCAGCGAAGGGAACCCCGCACGCCTACGGCAACGCCAGGCGCGGTCAACGCGCTCGGTATCTGCTTGTGATGACGCCGAAGATCCACGCCCTCGTAAAGGCGCTGCATGAGCCCGGCGTCGGCGACTATGCCGCGATATTTCGCGCTCACGACTCCGAGCTTCTGAGCTGATCGAACCGCCCCATGTTTCGCGAAAGCTCTGCAGCGTCTATTCGTATTGCAGCGCTTCGAGCACGTTGAGGCGCCCGGCGCGGCGGGCGGGGAAGATCGCGGCGATCAGACCCGCGATGACCGCGGCGATCACGAACACCACGAGCGTCCCCACTGGCACGGTGAAGGCCGTGTACTTGATCGCCGCGCCCACCATAACCGCCAGCACGATGCCAAGCGGAATGCCGAAGGCGGCGCCTAGTAGCGCGGTGATCACGCTCTCCTGGCGGATCATGCGGCGCACCTGGCGGCGGCTCATTCCCACGGCCCGGAGCATGCCGAGCTCGCGCGTGCGCTCGAACACGGTCAGCACCAGCGTGTTCACGATCCCGAACAGGCTCACGAGGATCGAGAGAGACAAGAGCACGTAGAGCAGGTTCAGCAGCAGGTTCAAGCCCTGTTCTTGGTTTTTCTCGAACTGGGCGATGGTTTGTACCTTGGCGTCGGGAAAGCCGCTAAGCGCCCGTTGCAGTGTGCGCGTGTTGGCCGTGGTGACGCCACCGCGCATGTTGATCAACGTGTAGAGGTTCTGCGGGTTCTGGTAAGCGCTGTCGAACCGGGTGGTCGAGATCGTCACGTCTCCGAAGGGGGAGATGGCTCCCTTTGGGGGAGAGGCGATGCCACGGACAGCCAGGTGAAGCATCGCGCCCGTGGGTGTCTGAACGGCCAGCGGCGCTCCAGCGCGCAGGTGATTGGCGCTGGCGTAGTCCTTGGAGACGATCGCGCCTTCCGTGCCCAGCAGCGCCGGTGTCAGGCGGCTGCCTGTCTGCCAGTTCACGGCGATCACCCTGCTGACGTTTGGGGCGACCCCGGTCACGTGCATTCTCGATCCGAAGGCCTTCCCATCGCCGGCACGAACGCCCGAGACAACGAGGACGCCCGGAACGTGTCGTAGCGCGTTCTCCGAGGCGACGCTGATCGGCGCAAAGTTGTTAGTGGCCGTAACCGCGTAATCGGAAACGAATTCCTGGCTAACGGTGCTCTCGAAGCGCGTCTTCAGACCTGCCGCTAGCACCCCGACAAAGGTCACCAGCGCCAGTCCGATCATCAATGCGGCTGCCGTCGAGGCGGTGCGCCCAGGGTTACGCGTGGCGTTGCTGCGGGCAAGCTTCCCGGCCCCGCCGCCAAACCTCCCGGCCGGCCAACCGAGCAACCGGCCCAGGGGCGGCACCAGCCGCGGTGCCAGCATCGCGACACCCAGGAACAACGCCAGAGCGCCGATGCCGACGCCGAGAAGGCGCGCTGTCGTAGACAGGCCAGACACGAACAGAGCCACGAGCATCAGGGCCAGCGCACCGACAATGGTCGCGATCGCGGCGGGCTCTCCGAAGCGAGCAAACCTGGACGGAGGCAATACGGCCCCCTCGCGCACCGCGGCGATCGGCGGCACGCGGGTTGCTCGCAGCGCCGGCCTCAGCGCAGCGAGCAGCGTGATACCCACGCCGACGATCAGCGAGACCACCACGGTTCTGGTCGCGAACACCAAGCCGGTCTGCGGCAGGTCAATACCAAAGGACACGAGCAAGCTGTTGAGCCCTTTGGCGAGTGCTAGCCCGAGGAAGAGCCCGGTGACTGAAGCGAGGAGCCCAATAATTAGCGCCTCGAGCATCACGGATCGAAGCACCTGCCGCCGGCTCGCGCCCAGCGTCCGCAAGGTCGCGAGCTCCCGCGTGCGCTGGGCGATGGTGATGGAGAGAGTGTTCGCGATGACAAAGCTCCCGACGAACAGTGCAATCCCGCCGAAGGCCAGCAGGAAGTCCTGGAAGATGTTGAGAAACCCACTGGTGTCCTTCGTCTGCTGCTGAGCCTCCGCACGACCGGTCTTGACCTGGCTGTTTGGCGGCAGCAGCGGACGAATCGTGTGCACCAATTGCTCCGGCGAAACACCATGGCGGGCTGCCACATTGATCTGGTCCAGTTGCCCCTGCTTGTGGAAGATGCGCCGTGCCGTCGGCAGCGAGAAGATCGCGATCGTCGCCCCGCCGAGGGAGGACACCCCCCCGAAGTTGACCGTCCCCACGATCTCGAACCGCTGCACCGGTCCTCGAGCGACAACTCCAATCTGCTGTCCGATCGCGAAGTTCTGCTTGCTTGCGGTCTCGGCGTCGATTGCGATCTCGTGCGGCCGGGTCGGGTAGCGGCCCGCTGACAGCGTCAGCGGGCTGAAGCGCGCGCCCGCGGCGGTGTGACTGAACGCGAGGTTGGGCGCTCCGCCGCGCGAGATCACCTTGCCGTCGTGTCCGATCAGCCCCGCGGTATCCGATATCGCCCCGGCAGCCAGAGCCACTTGCGGAAGCGCTCGGATCCGCGTCAGCAGCGATGCCGGCAAGGTGCGCGGCACCGCGGCGCCTGCGTTGTTGCTGTCGGTCCCGACTGCACTCTTACCCGTGACCACGGCGTCGGCGTTTTTGTAAGCGCGGGTGAAGACAGTCGAGAACGCCGCCTTGATCGTGTCGGTGAGGATGTAGGTGCCGCTCACCATTGCGACTCCCAGGACGATCGCTATCGCCGTTAGCAGGGCGCGCGTGCGGCGTCCAAGCAACCCCTTCAGCGCGACGCGGCTCACGACTGAATCGCGCTCATGACCTCGAGAACCTCGCCCGCGTTGGTGTCGGTCAGCTCTTTCACAATCAGACCGTCCGCGAGGAACATGATGCGTTCAGCAACCGAGGCCGCGCGCGGCTCATGAGTGACCATCACGATCGTCTGCCCGTACTGCTCCACCGAGCCGCGGAGCAGCTCCAAGATCTCCGCCCCGGTCTTCGAATCGAGGTTGCCCGTCGGCTCGTCGGCGAAGACGACGGTGGGGCGAGTTACGAGGGCACGCGCGATCGCGACCCGCTGCTGCTCGCCGCCCGAGAGCTGTGAAGGTAGATGCCGGCTGCGGTCGCCCAGGCCCGTCCTTGAGAGCAGCTCCCCGAGCCACTCCCGGTCGGGACTCTCGCCTGCGATCGACAGCGGCAGCACCACGTTCTCTTCTGCGGTCAGCATCGGCAGCAGGTTGAAGAACTGAAACACGAAGCCAATGTGCTCGCGGCGCAGGCTCGTCAGGCGCGCGTCGTCAAGGCCGGTGATCTCGATCCCCGCGATCCGGACGGTCCCGCTGGTGGGCTTGTCGAGCCCTGCGAGCGCGTGCATCAACGTCGACTTGCCCGAACCGGAAGGGCCCATCACGGCGACAAGTTTCCCCCGATCGACGTGCAACGACACCCCACGTAAAGCGTCGACCGCCGTGTCGCCCTCGCCGTAGCGGCGCGTCAGATCGCTAGCCACGACAACCTTGTCGTCGACGCCCACCCCAGGTGGGGCGGTCAAGCCCGCTTCTGCCGTCACTGCACCCTCCTATCGCGACGCGACGACCCAATGTAACAGCCGTGGGCAGTGGTCGACCTTCGCCTGGCGCGCACGGTTCGGCGCCACGACGTCCACCTGACCGCGCCTGCCCTGGCGGCCACCCCGCCCGCTCTCGCTAGCGTCCTCACCGTGTCCCCCAGCTCCCGCGCACGCCACGCCGGGATCCACGTCGCGACCGCCGCCGCCGCGCTCGCGCTAGCCGCCTGCGGCAGCACCACGACTAAAGCGGTCACGGCGCACAAATCCCCGAAGCCCGCGCGCTGGACCACTTTCGTGCATGTCACCGGTCCGCTCGATCTAGCCGGCCCCCGCCACGATGGCTCGCTCGTGCTGGAAGCGGCCGGACGGCTGTGGCTTCTGGGCGTCACAGGCCAAATCCGGCGCTTCGCCCCGGCGTACACGAGCCCCGGCGGTACCGAGCCTTACATTACCCAGGCCTCGGGGGGCTGTTTCGGCAACCAGACGGTGTACGCGTTGCGGCTGAGGGCAGGGCGAGGCATGGTCGCAATCACCCCTCGCGCTGTCGGGCGTCTCATCCGCATTAGGGCGCGCGGCCTGCTCGACGGCATCGCCTTCGATCAAACCGGCGAGTTCGGGCACCGGCTGCTGGTGACGATCACCGCTGCCGGAAAAACCACCGTCGAGGCCATCGATTGCCACGGCGGCGTCACCACGGTCGCCCGCAACGCACCACGCGTGGAGGGCGGAATCGCGGTCGCGCCGGGCACGTTTGGCCGCTTTGCCGGTGACCTCATCGCTTCCAGCGAGCAATTGGGGAAGGTATTCGCGATCACGCCTCATGGCAAGAGCCTGGTGGTCGCGGACTCCGGGCTGCCGCGGGGTCAAGACATCGGCGTAGAGAGCGAGGCGTTCGTGCCGTCCGGAAAGCGAGACGCGCTGGTGGCCGATCGTGTATCGCTGGGCAACCCGCACCCTGGCGACAACGTTGTCCTGCGCATCCAGGCAGCCGCACTCAACGCAGCCGGCGTACGGCCAGGCGACCTCCTCGTCGCTGGCGAGGGCGGAGCGCTGACCGACGCGATTAGCTGCTCACCCCCCGGCTGCAAAGTCAAATACGTCGCGGGAGGTCCCTCCAGAGCCCACGTCGAAGGCCACATCGCCTTTGCCGCATCGCCCTGACGCTGCTTCGATACCTCCTACGCTCACCCGTAAGGCCGGTTGGGAGCGATCCGTGCTGTCAGACTGGGGCGCATGGAAATGGGAAGGTTCGGCGTCTGGACCAGCTACCGGTCGTTCGGCATCGAACGTGCAGCCGATGCGGCCAGGCTGGCAGAACAGCTTGGGTACGGCGCCTTTTGGGTGGGCGGCTCACCTCATGTTCCAGACGTGCGCCCGATCTTGGAGGGGACCTCGACGCTTGTCGCCGCAACCGGAATTCTCAACGTCTGGAGCAACGACTCTGGCGATACGGTCGCCGCCGACGCGGCAGTGCGCCGGGACTTCCCCGGGCGGTTCATGCTCGGCATCGGCATCGGACATCCTGAGGTGACGAGCGACTATCGCCGACCGCTGGCGACGATGCGCGCGTTCCTCGACGGCCTCGACGCGTCCCCGCGTCCTCCCCCTGTCGATCAGCGCTGCCTGGCTGCGCTGGGCCCGCGGATGCTCGACCTCGCCCGCGAGCGCACCGCCGGCGCGCACACCTACTTCGTGCCTGTCGAGCACACGAGATTCGCACGCAAGCGGGTCGGTCCAGGCAAGCTCGTAGCGCCTGAGCTGGCATGCGTCATCGAGACCAGCCCGGTGCGCGCCAAAGCCGTTGCCCGTAAGTACGCGCAGCTGTACCTCGGGCTTCGCAACTACACGCAAAACCTATTCGACTTCGGGTTCACCGAAGGCGACGTGGCCGACGGCGGCTCGGACCGTCTGATCGATGCGGTGATCCCCCAGGGCAGTGCCGAGCAGATCGCGGAGGTCGTCCGGGCGCATCTCGACGCGGGCGCCGATCACGTGTGCGTGCAGCCCCTGGGCGAGGAGGGCATCCCCCGCGCGTCATGGACGGCGCTCGCCAAGGTCTTGCTCGACTAGCGGTCGATCTATTCACCGGACCGGATGTGCACGAAGGTATGCGACGAGGTCACGCGCGAGATTGAACACATCCGGGGAACCCAGGCCGGTCGCGGGGTCCCACCCCGGTCCGGCTTGGTAATGGCGGTTGCCGCCGAGGGTCACATCGTGGAACGGAGGGAACTGCTGCGTGGAGCGCGCCAGGGTGTATAGCAGCGGGTCGACGAACCCAAGGCGGGGCACCCCGTGGCTTGAGGCGTACTGCTCGATCAGCAGCATCGAGGCGGCCCAGAGCGGCGTCGCGGCGCTCGTTCCGCCGGCTTCTCCCGCCTGGCCCTGAGAGTACTCCGACCATCCCGTGCTGGGGTCCGCGTCTGCTGAGACGTCCGGAACCTGCCGGCGTCCGTTGGACAGGTTGCTGAGAACACCGGGGCCCGTTTGCCACTTTGGGCGCGGATCGGTGACCGAAAACCCCCCGCCGCCGCCCGCATCTGAGAGCTGGTCCTCCCAGCCTGTCTCCCCAAGGTACGAGCCATTGCCGGCGACATCGAGACGGGTCCCGCCGACTGCAACCACGTTGCTACTCGCTGCAGGCCAGTCGACGCTCAAGCGGTGGTCGGAGAGGTTATTCCGTTGACAGTCGTAGGCGCCCGAATCACCCGACGCGACAAACGTTGTCACTCCGGTCGCGACCGCAGCGCTCAGGGCGCTATCGGTCGCGGCGCGCTCGGCCCGATCGAGTCCGACCTCGCACCCCTCGCCCCAGCTCGAGGAGATGATGTCCGTCTGATGGTCGGCCACGATGCGGTTGACCGCATCGCCGTAGGCGCCGGTCGTCGGCGGCAACTCGTACATCATGATCCGCGCCGCCGGAGCGATGTCGCGAATCACCTCGATGTCGAGGTTGTTCTCATCCGCTCCATCGCTGCGGCTGGCTCCGCCATCCACCGACACAAAGCGCACCGCCGGCCCGTTCACCCCGTAGTGGTTCATCCACGCCGCCGGGTCGCCCGGGTCAGAGCTCGAGAACGAGATCACGGCGATCGTCTTTCCGTTTCCATCGAATCCGGCCGCGCGCAGTGGGCCGACGTCGTAGGCCGCGTCGGATGTCGTGGGCGTTAAGCCTCCGATCGGTACGTCGTTGGGGCGCCAACGCGGACGTGTGTCGAGTCCCGTGACGGCGACCCCGTCACTCAGATCCGGCGGGATCACCGGGGTTCCGCGCGGGACGTGGAAGCGGTTGCCCGCTCCGTCCGCATAGGTCAAGATCTTGACGTGGAGCAGGCGCTCCACCGTGCGCACGGTGCCGGTCACGATCAGCTCTGTCCGCTGAGGGAAACTCGCGATCACACGCAGCCCGTGGCCCCGTAGGGTGCGCTCAAGCGCCGCCAGCCTGGCGGTGGAGATCCCGAAGCGGGGGCCGTACTCGGTCGGCGAAACGAAGTGGCGAAACTGCGGCGAGGACGGATCTTCGATCGCCCTGACAAGCGCCCGGGCATGTGCTGCGCCCGGTAGCCGCATCAGGAGGGTGAATCGGATCCGCTCACCGGCGGGTGCCGGGCCCAGCAGGCGCGGAGCCATCGTGGTCGGTTTGGGCCTCCAAGCGCGCGCAGCGGAGAGCCCGGCCGCTGCCGCCGCGAGGGCAATCGCTATGACAACTGCGGCGGCAACGCGATTGTTCGATCGCCCCATTACGAACCGGATCGACGCGCTCGCTTCCATCATGGCCACTGGACCGAGTTGATGATGTCGTCAGCGCCTTCCGGCGTAGATTCATGACAGGTCGGGCAGGTGCCCATCTAGGGGCGGTTAGTTGCTGGCGAGCCGACGATCCCGCGCCCCATTGAACCGACCTTCGCCCCCGGCCGCCAGCTTATGCGGGCGCAGCGCTTCGCGCGAGTGCTATTCGGAGCGCAACACGTCGGCGACCGAGCGTCGTGCTCCGGCCCGAGCGGGGAAGTAGGTCAGGACCGCGACCGCTATCAGCGTGCAGGGAACCATGGCCAGCAACAGCATGATTGGGGGCTTGGCGGTCGCCACGTGCCCACCAGCGAGCTCGTAGAGCCCAAGCCCGGCAGGGATTCCGATGCAGGCGGCGACCAGCCCAGGTAGCAGCTGAGCAGCGGTGAGTCCGGCGCTCACCTGGCGGGGAGTCGCCCCAAGCACCCGGGCGAGTGCGGTCGGCCGCTCGCCATCGATCACCGTCGTCCACATGGTGAAGATCGCGTTGACCCCAGCGAGCACGACGAGCACGGCGCCGAGGGTCCAGACGAGGTGGGTGACGCGGCCGCCGATCGAGCTGCTGATGAACAGACCGCTCTGGCTGCTCGTCTGCTCTTTGAGGTCTACCTCGTGCTGGAGCGTGACCGCGGCGACGATCATCGTTACCGCGATCGCGAGACTGGCGGTGGTCAGGACCGTGCGTCGCGGACGGTGCGAGCCCAGGCGCAGGCCAAGCAGCAGCGGAACAGGCAGCCGTGACGAGATCGCGATCAGTCGCGGGCGTCGCTTGGGCGGCCGCGCCGGGTCGTTTAGTGCCCGGATGGTGCTCGTGCGCGCGGCGCGGGCCGCGGGGATCAACGTCGCCGCCACCGCCATGACCATCGCAGCACAGATCACCTCAACCATCGAGACCAGCGTCAGCGTCGGCGACGGTGGCGTCCCGAGCAAACCGCGGCCGGGATCGGAAAACGAGGGGACGAGCAGCCAGCCCACAAGCAGGCCCGCGGCAGCACCCGCCAGCGCTAGCAGCAGGTTCTGCGCGAGCAGCACGACCGCAACGAGCCGCGGGGTGGCACCCACCGCCTTGAGCAGCCCGACTCGCCGCGTCTGCTCGGTCATCCTGCCGCCGACCACGATCGCCACGCTCGCGATCGCCAGCAGCGCGAGCAGCCAGCTCCCGATCAACAGCGCCTTCTGGTCGATCGTGACGACCCTGTAGTCCTCCGACTTGATCGCCTCCCACGATTGCGAGATCGTCGACCCACTCGCCGCCTTGCTGAACGCATTGGCGGCCGCGGTGCTCCAGAACGCACGCGCGGCGGAGGGGTGCCTGAGCTTGACATCGACCTCGTACCCGAGCGGGTCCGAGGGAGTCGCGAGTCGACCGGCGTCGCCGGGCGTGACCCAGACCAGGCCGGGCGTACACGCCGGGTAGAACGCCTGCTCGGTCTGCAGCGCTATACCCACGACGCGGAAGGCGCGGCCACGGAGCCGTATCCGGTCGCCCACGTGCAGACCGAGCGCGCCTGCGAGACCCTGCTCGATCACAACGCCGCCGGGCCGCACCCAGCGTCCGGCCGTTACGAGCGGTTGGTTGACGGCGGTCGGAGTGGATGTGCGACCCTCGGCGTTCACCGGGACGTCGATCCCCGGGGCAGTCAGGCGCGCGAATGCGAGCGGGAACGGTCCCCCGATCGCCGCGACGCCAGTCGCGTGAGCGAGCGGCCTGAAGGCACGCGCCGGCGTGCCGCGCGCGCCACGATTCGGCTGACCTTGGATCACGATGTCGGGACCCCTGGTCGCGGCCCGGGTGTGTGCGAATGGCTTCTGCGCGACGTTGCGCAGCCCCAGCCCGAGCGTCAGCGTCGTCGCGGTGATCACTATCACCACGGCCAGCAGCGCCGACTGGACGGGGCGGCGCTTGATGTCGCCCACGACCAAGCGGTAGATGAGCAACAGGCGGCCCATCCGCATCAGGCCTCGAGCCCTGCCATTGCGCTCAGGGGCCGGGCTGTCCCGCCGGCCAGCTTCGTCTCGTCGACGAAGGCGCCGTCGCGCATCGAGATTAGTCGGTCGGCGGTCGCCGCGATCCGCTCATCGTGGGTGACGACGACGACCGTCTGGCCTCGGGCGTGCAGCTGCTCGAACAAGCGCAGCAGCTCCGTCGTGGCGGAACTGTCGAGGTTGCCGGTCGGCTCATCCGCTAAAACCAGAAGCGGCTCATTGGCGAGCGCGCGCGCGATCGCGACCCGCTGCTGCTGGCCGCCCGAGAGCGCCGAGGGCAGATGCGAGGCGCGGTCCGCCAACCCGACCTGCGCCAGCAACTCGCTCGCGCGGGCCCGCGCGCCCCGAGGCGACGCGCCGGCGAGCAGCGCGGGCAGCTCCACGTTCTCGAGCGCGGTCAGCTCATCGACCAGGTGGAAGGCTTGGAACACGAACCCGAGGTCGCGGCGGCGAATCCGAGCCTGCTGGGCCTCCGGCATCCGCTCCAGCGCGCTGCCGCCCAACCGCACCGAACCCGCGGTGGGACGCTCCAGCCCTCCCAGCAGATGTAGCAACGTCGACTTCCCACACCCGCTGGGACCGACGACCGCCACCAACTCTCCTCGCTCGACCTCGAGCGTCACCGCCTGAACCGCGCGCACAAGAGCGGCGCCTTTCCCATACTCCTTGCATAGGCCCTGTGCCGACAAGACTGAAGTCTCAGATTCCACCGTCATCCCTTCGCCGCATTCCAATACCGGGCACACTCCTCGAGCCAACGCAGATCGGCCTGCAGCCTTAGGACCACTCCTTCGAGCAGCAGGCCCGCGACCGAGCCGGCGGGCTCCGCCAGGGCGGCGCGCTGGGCCTCTCGCAGGCCGACCAGCAGCTCGCCCCGCTGTTTGTCGATGAGTCGCACCGGATCAGCCAATCCCGCCGCCGCCGCAGCGACCAGCTTCAGATGAAACTCGGCCGGGGCCGGCTTGGGCCAGCTCGTGTCCGACAGCCATTCGTGCACCCGCTCACGCCCAGCGGCAGTGAGCTCGTAGACCTTCCGGTCCGGTCGACCGGCCTGATCGACTCGCCGAGCGCGTACGAGGTCAGCTTTCTCCAATCGGCCGAGCGTCACGTAGATGTGGCCGGCGTTCAGCGCCCCGCCCAGAGGGCCGAGCGCGAGCGCAAGCCGCGCCTGCAACTGGTACCCGTGCGACGCCTGCTTGGCGAGCAAGGCCAGGACCACCTCCTGCACGATCCGGAGCTTGTAGCCCTGAAGCGGCTCGATCTTCTCAAGCTGAACAACCTGGCCCAACGGGACCACCTAACGGTTAGCTAATCAGAGGAGCGGCACTATAACCGTTAGGTACGACCCTGTCAAGCTTCGCCAAGCAGTCGCCCCCAACCCCCAGCGACCGCCGGTATCAGCCCGACAGCGCGGCTCGCTTGAAGCTCGCGAGAAAGCCGTTCCTGGAGCGAGTCGAGGGCCAGTTCCTTCTCGGTCGCGATTCCGTTCGCCACGATTACCGGGGCCAGGCTCCTGACAACGGCGGAGAGCAGCGCGGGCCCGGCGGCATCGTCCGGAGGCAGATAGCTCTGGATTCCGAAGGTCTGGATACCGCTCAGCCCGGCGTCGCGCAGCAGCAAACCAAGCTGGGTACCAATGATCGGGTTTGCTCCGGCGCGCCTGAACGCCTCGATCACCCAGTCCCGCGCCGCCGTGAAGAGGGGCAGCGGGGGCTCGCTTCGTGCCGAACCGACGTCGAAATCGATCACGAGCATCAGACCCCCCTCGGCGAGGCCGCCGAGGTGGTGACGGAGCACCTTGACCGGGTCGGATAAGTGAAACAGGATCAGCCGGGCCACCACCGCGTCGAACGCCTCGTCATCGCGGAACGCATGTGCGTCGGCCTCCACGAAACGGACGTTCTCGATGTGGGCAGCGAGTCTGCGCTCTTCCGCGACGGCAAGCGTCGCCGCGGCCTGATCGATTCCCACAACGGCGCCCGCGGGGCCCACGAGCTCAGAGAGCTGGAAGGCGACGTGACCAAGGCCGGTGCCGGATCAAGCACCCGCATTCCGTCTGCGATGCCGGCGCTGCGCAGGAATAACGCCGTCGGCATTGCGATGCTCGCGGCCTGCGCGTCCAGACGGGCGAGCTCCGATTCTGACGCCCCGAGCGAGTACGCACGAACTTCTGTCACCGTTCGGCCCCTTTCAAGGTCGCCCCGCCGTGGTGCTTAGTCATGCTACAGCCGCACGCGCCTGCCGCGTGCAGGGGCGCGGCGGGCGGGGTTCTAGAGTGGCGACCATGAGTCGGCCCGCACCCTTCGCCTACTCGCTCGCTCCGGAGGAGGTGGGCGACGATGGGGCGTTCCATCGTCAGGAGAGCCGCTTCCGCGGCTGGGTGACGGCGGATCGTTCTGGCGAGTTCACCGCCGAAGCTGGGCGCTACCACCTATATGTGTCGCGTGCTTGTCCGTGGGCCCATCGCACGATCATCGGACGCTGGCTGATGGGTCTTGAACCGACGATCTCCATCTCGTTCGTCGATCCATTTCGGGACGAGCGAGGGTGGGCCTTCACCGGCGGTCGATATGAGGACCCGGTCAACGGCTTTCGGTTCCTGGCCGAAGCGTATGAGGCGACGTCTACCGGCTTCAACCAGAGGCTGGTCACCGTACCGGTGCTCTGGGACTGTAAGGGCGGCGTGATTGTCAACAACGAGTCGGCCGACATCTTGAGGATGCTGAGCACGACGTTCGCACCGCTGGCAGAGCACCCCGTGCAGTTGTGGCCTGCCCCGCTTCGGACGCAGATCGACGCGCTCAACAGGCGAATCTACGACACTCTCAATGACGGCGTCTACAAGGCCGGCTTCGCCGGACGCCAAGACGTCTACGAGCGCGAGGTACGGGCGGTGTTCGCGATGCTCGACGAGCTTGACGCGCGTCTGAAGGACCGCCGCTTTCTCTTCGGGCCGGAGCCGCTCGAGACCGACTGGCGGGTGTTCACCACGCTGGTGCGTTTCGACGCCGTCTACCACATTCACTTCAAGTGCTCGATTCGCAAGATCACCGAATACAAATGTCTATGGCCGTACCTCCGTGACCTGTACCAGCAACCGGGCATCGCTCAAACCGTCGACTTCGACGAAATCCGCGCCCACTACTACACGACGCATCCAATGGTGAACCCGACTGGGCTCGTGGCACTGCGGCCGGCGGAGGACCTCGGCGCGCCCCACGGGCGCGAGGTCCTGGGCTGAGGACGGCCCTATCTCGGGCTGCTCTGCAGTGGTACGTTTCCGGTGCAGCAAGCTCCGCTTTCTCGACCGAGAGGGGAGAGACGTGATCTTGAACTTTGAGCTGCGACGCGCAGGTTCTCTCGAGTCGGAGAGGAGGCAGCCATGGCGGAGCTGACCCCAGACCGAGAACCCGGCGCGAGCGCCGCTACGGCGACCACCACGCCGAAGCTGTTCGTCCGCCAGTCCTCGGGCCTGGTCCGCAACGTCAGCGTGACCAACGCGCTGTTCTTCAACGTTGCGGCCTTCGTCGGCGTCGGCCTGACGCTCTACCCCATCTTCTACAGCCTTCCCGACGTCCCGGTCTGGCGAGCTGGGCCGTTCTCGGCGTACGGCTGGGCGGCCATCATCGCGGGCGCCTTCTGTGTGCTGCTCGCGTTGATCTTCGCGTCGCTGACGAGCGTGATGCCGCGATCGGGCGGCGACTACGTGTTCACGAGCCGCATCCTGCACCCATTCCTCGGCTGGCTGGAGTCATGGACCCTCGTGATCGCGTCGGTCCTGATCATCGCCTTCGAGGTGCCGCTGGTGCTGCGCAACTTGCAGATAACTGCTCGGATCATCGGGATCGGCACCGGCGGCCACTTCTTCACGCGCGCGAACACCTGGTTCACGGACGCGACGGGGACGATCACAGGCACGCCCGGCTTTATCGCGTCGATCATTGTGCTCCTCATCATCGCGGTGGTCGCGTTGCTCCCGACGCGGTCCTTCCACAGGGTCGTGACGGCGCTCGCGGGGTTCGGCGTCGCGTGCTTTGTCGCCATGTTCATCTTGGGCCTCGCGGTAACGCACAAGTCGAGTTTCTTGACGAACCTGCCCCACTACACCGGAGGAGTGACGGCCGCAAAGATCGCCGCCAGCGGCCATGCGTCCGGGCTTATCCAGACCGGCAGCAGCAGCTTCATCAGCAACATCTTCTCGACCACCGTTTTCCCGCTGATGCTTTCCGTACTGCTGTTCCAGTACATCGGCTTTCAGTACTCGGCATACATCGCGGGCGAGGTGCGCGGGAACGTGAGACGAGGAGTATTGATCGCGCTGATCGGCGCACTGGTGATCGGCGTGCTGGCGAATTCCGTCTATGTGGACGCTATCTCGACTCACTTCGGGTTCGACACGAACGTCGCCTGGGGCGGCAGCTACTGGGGGTTCAATACCCACCTTGCGCTCCCAATCGGCCAGCCGAACGCGATGCCACTGCTGGCGGTGATCGCTAACAAGAGCCTGTGGCCGGTATGGGCCCTGATCAGCCTCGGTGGGATGGTGTTCCCGTTCCTGCTGTGCCCCGTCTACATCAACTTCATCAGCCGGATGCAGCTGGCGTGGAGCCTTGATCGGCAGATGCCGGAATGGTTTGGCGCCGTCAGCGAGCGCCTCCGCGCCCCGCTGAACGCGATCATCGCCACACTCGTGCTGACGGCGGTGTTCCTGTTCTTCCAGAGCTACAAGGCGCTGCCTACGGTGCTCGCCACGACAGGACACAAGTTAAACCTCGCCGGCACGGCTTGGTTCTCGATCATGATGGCCATCCTCACCTGGTCGCTGCCGGGGATCAACGCACTGCTCGTACGCCTCCGACGGCCGGACCTGATCCGAAACGCTCCGTTTCGCAAGGCGCTGCCATGGATCGGTGCTTGCTGGCTCGTGTTCCCGGTGTGGATTTACATCTTCGCCGTGGTCAAGCCGATCGTGAATGCGTTAAAGGGCACGAGCGCGCTGACGTATCTGGAGACAAATGGGATCCTCGACGCCGCGATCTTCTATGCGATCGGCATCGTCATCTACTTCATCATGCGGTTTCGCGCGTCGAGAGCCGGCGTGGACGAGAAGATGCTATTCACCGAGTTACCGCCCGACTAGGGCGGTTGCGGGGATGCCGTTCGGCGGAGCCGCCGCCCGAGGAACTGGGTGATCGACATGGCCACGCGCCTGTATATCGCCAGCGACTTCCACGCAGCCGAGAAGGCGTGGCGGAAGTTCCTCAACGCGATCTCGATGAATGTTTACAAGGCCGACGTCGCGCTGCTTGCGGGCGACCTCACGGGCAAGGCGATCGTGCCCATCATCCGGCGCAACGGCCGGTACGAGGCCGAGCTGTTCGGCGTGCACCGCAGCGCCCGTGGGGAGCAGGAGCTCGCTGCGCTCGAGCGCGACATCGCGGACGTCGGCTACTACTCGTTCATCACAACCGGGGAGGAAGCGGAGCGACTCGCAAGCGATGAAGCGGCCCGGGACGATCTGCTCCATCGGCTGATGAACGAGCGAGTCGAGGCGTGGCTGGGCCTCGCGACCGAGCGGCTCGGCGAGGGCTCTACGCCGCTTTATCTGATCCCCGGCAATGACGACGAGTTCGTGATCGATCCCATCCTCGACGAGCCCGGCCACGCACCAATCAATGCCGAGGGGAAGGTGCTCGACATTCCTGGCGATCTACAACTACTCGCCTCCGGCTGGTCGAATTACACCCCGTGGCAGACGCCACGGGAGGAAAGCGAGGACGAGCTGTACGCCCGGCTCGACCGGCTCGCGCAGCAGGTTCGGGAACCGCGGCGCGCGGTGTTCATGATCCACGTGCCGCCACACGACTCGGGCCTAGACACTGCGCCGATCCTCAACGAAAACCTCCGACCGACTGTCTCCGCGGGAGATGTCCTGCGCGGCCCGGTCGGATCGACTGCGGTGCGTCGGATCGTCGAGGACTACCAACCGCTGCTCACGATTCACGGCCACATTCACGAGTCCGGCGGGGAGCGCAAGATCGGTAAGACGCTCTGTATCAACCCCGGCAGCGAAGCTAACCACGGGATCCTGCGGGGCTACTTGGTCGACATCTCAAAGAAGGGGATCGACCTCGTGCAGCGGGTGGAGGGGTAGCGGCGAAGCGGCAGTTGCTACGCGCGCGCAAACGGCCCGCGGCCTCGAAGTTACGAGAGGGACACTCCGCAGAAGCGCATAGCCGCAACAGCCAAGGCCTGCGCGCACGCGACCAGCCCGTCAACCGGCACGTACTCATCGATCATGTGGGCGATGCTGACCCCATCCTGGTCGAAGCCGGGCGGCCCGAATCCGACGGACGGGATTCCACCGAGGTGCGTCAGCGTCGCGCCGTCGTACCAAGAATCGAGGCCTCCCAGCTTCCCCGGCCGGCCTACATCCGCAGCAGCGTGAAGTAGCTCCGACACCACGGGCTGATCGGGTGGGATCTCGAGCGGCATCACTGCGTTCGGCCACCACTCGATCACCGGCGGGTGTTCGGCGAGCCAGTCGTCGTCGCGAGCCGCGCCGACGATCTGCCGCTCCACTTCGCGACGAACCAGCGAGCCCCACCCTTCGGCATCGGCTTGAGCGGGCACGTACATCACGGCGATCGTCAACTCGCAGGACGCCGGATACGTCACGGGCCACTCGCCGCTGCGGGCCATCGTCGGCAGTAGCGACGGTCGCGAGAGCACCGGATGCGACAAACCGTCTCGAGAAGCCCAGTCCTCCCGGAGCGCGGAGATGGCATCGAGCACCGCGATCGCCTTCTCGATCGCGTTGACCGCGCCGCCAGCCCGCCATGGGGGTTGGCGGACCTCGGCGTGACCCGGGCGGCCCGGGATCCGGACCACCCCATACTCCGACCCACGGCACGCGATCCAGACGTCGAACCCGGTCGGCTCGGTCACGATGCCGGCATCCGCCTTCAAGCCGTGCTGTACCAGTGCCGTTCCTCCCGCGCCCGACGATTCTTCGTCGGTATTGGTCGCCACCAGCAGGTCGCCCTCAAGGGCGACCCCCGACGACGCCAGCGCCTCCGCCGCGAACACCATCGACGCGATTCCGCCCTTCATGTCGCACGCGCCCCGTCCGTACAGCAACCCGTCCCGGACAGACGCTATGAACGGGTCGCTTGTCCACTCCCCAACAGGTTCCGCTGATACGACATCGATGTGCCCGTTGAAGACCAGCGAACGGCCGCCCCGAGTTCCCGCCAATGAAGCAATCATTTGGGGCCGCCCGGTGAAATCCAGCCCCGGCGGAATGAGCGGCTTGCCCGCAAGCGCCGCTGCGTCCGGGTACCACACGTCAACGGAGGCGCCGATGTCTGACAGACGCCCGCCCAGGTACTCCTGAAACGCCTCCTCCTGGCGCGGAGGGTCTCCCAAGTTACGCGCCGTCGTATCGAAGCCGACCAGTTGGCTCGCGAGCTCGACGAGCCGATCACGCTCCGCGGCGATCGCATCACAGACCCCGCGCTCAAGGTCCGTCAGCGGCACTGGCGGTAGGCTATACCGTCTGTTGCTGTGACTGAGGGGGCTACAGACACCGATCTCCTGGACCAGGCGATTGCGCTGACGGATCTGGCCTCGGAGCGCGACATCCCGCTGCGGCTCCTAGGCGGCCTCGCGATCCGCCTGCTATGCCGGGACCTCCCGCCCCGCACACGCACCGGCCAGGATCTCGACTTCGCCTCGTCGAGTTCTCACCGGCGTTCCCTCGATCGCTTGCTGGTGGAGCGCGGGTTCGTTGCGGACAAGAACTTCAACGCGCTGTACGGCGACAAGCAGCTCTATTACACCCATGGCGAGTCGGGACTGGCGCTGGACGTCTTGATCGACAGGCTGGTGATGAGCCACACGCTCGTGTTCGCGGATCGGCTGACGCGCATGCCGTACACGCTCGATCCGCTCGATCTGCTTTTGTCGAAGCTCCAGATCGTCGAGCTCAACGAAAAGGACGCCGATGACGCCCTGCAACTGCTGGTCACGTTCCCCCTGGCGGATTCAGACGAGCCGGGGGTTATGGACCTCCGGGTGTTCCGCCGGCTGGTGGGCGAAGACTGGGGCTGGTGGCGGACCGTCACGCTCAACCTGGATCGGATCAGGGACCTGGTTGCAAGCTCAAACGGCGACCGGGCGGCTATCAGGGGCGGCAGGCTTGACCCCAACGAGCAGCTCAGTGCCCTCGCCCATGCCGCGCAGGCCGCGCCCAAGAGCCGCCGCTGGAGGATGCGCGCCCGGATCGGCGAGCGCAAGCGCTGGTATGAGCTCCCCGAGGAAACCGCCCACTACTAGACACAGGCTCGCCGAGCCTGGCACCACCAGGGCGAAAGCAGCCAGTCCCGTCATGTACTCGTCGATGCCGGTTGTTCGCGTTTCAGGCAGCGATGGATCGGTGCTGGTTACGGTTTGGAGGGCCTTGCTAAGACCGGCCCCTCCCGTGCGGTGGCGAGGTGCCGCCAGTGGCGACAGGACGTAGCCACGGTTGAGGGCCTTGGCTACGAGCACCCGCAACGGTACCCCCGGGTCGGGGCGCTGTCGTTTGCGATGCGTAGCGGATCAGCGACCCGCCCCGAAATGACTGCCGCCCACCGGAACACCGCGCGACCAGTTCACAACGATGAAGCCGTGGCGCGTGTTTGCGAGATCAGTGTGAAGCTGCTTATTGCCGGTCGAGCTTGACGCGACCAGGGTTCGCGTCGAGGTTCTAATGATGTCGCCCGAGTCCCCGACGAGGACGTACTTGCCATCGAGTGTGTGCTGGAGCCAGCCATACTTCAGGCAGTCATATTGGCAGTACGTTGAGGATTCTTTCCGACCGCACAACGGATCAATTTTGATCTTCGCGAGAAGCTTGGCCTATCGGAAGCGCTGTAGACGCGTACCTTGCTCTTCGGTGTGTCGAGGACGTACACCTCAGTATCACCAGGGTTCACTGATATGCCGTGCGACGGCGGCGCAATGCCGCCGCAGTCGCTCCTGGTGTAAGAGCCGAACTTCACCGAGGCGAGAATCTTGCCGGTGGTCAAGCTGCCAATTGAGAACCCGGGATAATGCGTCCACGTCTCCCAGGCGCGCGACAGCCTACGCCCCACCGTAAACGGCCGGACACCGCCGCTGGCAAGGCCAGGGCCAACATTCAGGCCCCTCTTGCAGCGTCCGCGAGCGCAGGTCGCCTGGGCTAAATAGCTGCGGTGACAGCCACCGGCGTAGCAGCGACCGCCGACGTGCCTGCCTGACCGCCCGCGTGTCCGAACCCGCAAGAAACGACTCGACCGTCAGTTTGATCGAGCAGCATGTGGTGTGGGGAGAGCATGGTGTGATAGCTCATGGTCTTTGCGGCTCACCCGGTGCTGGCCGCTGTGCAAGGCAAGCTACGACCCGCCGTGCCCGCCTACCACGTCATCTGACACATAGCGACGACCGTGCTGTGACGCGAACGAGAGGGGCCGAGCTTGGGCCTGACAGGCTGTCGAACCGATCGCCAAGCACGAGCCGCGGCGCGCGCATCGAGTGCTTCTTTCGGCGGCTGCTCGCGCCCGAGAATGCGGCATGTTGACGGTGCCCAGCGATCCCCCCACCAGGCTGTCCCAGCCCTTTCGCTGGGCCGCGCGGGAGGGCAGGAGTTCTGCCCAGTCGAATGCGGCCTCGGGTGCTCTTGCCTGTAGCCCGGAGCAGTAGGCAGGGCTTCGCTGAGACCGTCCGCAGACCGAGCGAAGCGTCGCTAAGGGCTGGGCGTCGGGGTCCCGCGGCGTCGTGGATTCGGAGGGAAGATTTCGGGGCTTGCGCCGTCTGTCGTCATCGAGATGCTCGCGGTCAAACGCTTGGAGGTTCGAAATGGCGATCGGGACGAAAGCGCTACGTAGGGGCCCCGTTCGTGGGCTCGTGGTCGTCTCTGCGTTCGGGGTCGTGTCCGCGGCCGGTGCGGCCGCCAAGACGGTGACCGTCGGTCAGCTATTCCCGCCCACCCTAATTGCGCTCCATATGACGCTAACGCGACGCTTCTGGTCGCCGGTGTTGTCCAGCGGGAACTCCTATACCGTGCCCAAGGCGGGCGTGATCACTTCATGGTCGTTTCAAGACGGCGCCACGCCCGTTCCCGCGCTGGAGCTGAAGGTCGGCCGCAGCGCCGGGAGCGGGAATTACACCATCGTCGCGGAGGCGACCGCCGGTGCACAGACGGCGAATGTCGTCAACACGTACAACACGCACATTGCCGTGAAAGCCGGTGACCTGATCGGGATCTACGAGAACGGCGGAAATTGCGCCACCGAGACCCTGACGCCTTGGATTCATTCGTAGAAGCCGTGGGCGATGTGCCGCCGGGCACCATGGAACCGTTCTTGGCGTCGACAGCTTCAAGTTTCCCGTCTCGGTTGTCGTCAGCGAGGACTGTGTTGTGCCTAACATCAAAGGCAAGACAATGAAGGCCGCCAAGAAGGCGCTCAAACCCACCGCTGTACGCTCGGAAGGGTGCGTCCCAAGGGCCAGACAAAGGGTAGGGTCAAGCGGCAGAAGCCCGCGCCCGGAAAGAGGCTTGCGCCCGGCGCCAAGATGAACGTGCGGCTCGTATAGCAACCGCGCCGTTCCTCGCCCCTGTCGCGCCGGCGGGGGCGCCCACATAAGTTCGGGCTGCGAACATTACCCAATCCGTTGCCCGCAGCTGCTTCAGAAGCGAAAGTCTTAGAGCCCGCCGGGGGACTCGAACCCCCAACCCCTTCATTACAAGTTGGCCGTTTGGAGTGCAACTGCCCGTGGTTAGTGGGCTTTAGGTGAAGTTGGAGCAGTTGCGTGAGGTCAGAATTGTCGAGTTGGGGACATATTTGGGGACACGGTTTGCTCCGACCTCCATGAAGGCTGGGTAACACGCCGAGCACTCGAACGCAGTGCAAACGGTTGGTCAGTCAGCGATCGGTATGTCGCCAAGCCGTCGGGAGGTCAGCGAGATCGGGAACGCCAAAGCGGTCGTCGATGAAGGCGCGGTTGCGCTTTTGGCGAGCAGCGGGTCTGGGCGCAAGACTGTTCATGCCCTGCTTCTACGTCTTGCGGGGTGTGGCCGGCCGCGGATAGGGTTGCGCGATGCGGTCGTTTGGCGTTTTCCTCCAGCAGGAGCGGCCGATGGCCGACCTCTTGCACTGGGCCGAGCGCTTTGATGAGGCGGGCGCGGATTCGTTGTTCGTCGCCGACCATCTCGCCCCGCCATCCGCCGAGAGCTCCTGCTGGTTTGACGGGTGGACTGTCCTGGCGGCGATGGCGGAGAGGACCAGCCGTTGCCGGTTGGGCCCACTGGTTTCCAATTTCGTACTGCATTCGCCGCTGCGGATGGCGAGGTTGACCGCCACGCTTGACGCGATCAGCGAGGGGCGGCTGGATCTCGGACTCGGTATGGGCGGCGCGCCCATCTGTCGCTCGGCGAGCTCGGTATTCGAGCGCGGAGCGGAGCTCGCGGACCGGTTCGAGGACGGTCTGGACTCACTGATCAGGATCTTGAACGACGAGCCCCTGACGCTTGCTGAGGTCCCGATGAAGGGTGAGCGGAGCTCCCCAAAGTCGGTCCGGCTCTCGACCCCATGTGTACAAGTCCCTCGACCACCGATCATCATCGGAGGACACGGACCGCGCATGATCGACGTCGCCGCGAGGGTGGGCGATCGCTGGAACATCTACTACCCACCCGGCGTCGACCGCGCCGAGGACCTTGACGGAGCTCTTCGTCGGCTCATCGACGCGTTCGAGGATCGCTGCGCCCTGCACGGACGTAGCGGGAAGGTTCAGCGCTCGATTGCCTTCGACGTCGCCCCTGGCTTGCAACCACCAAACAGAGGAGAGCTCGGTGACCTTGTGGTACGGATGTCGCAGCTGGGCTACGACGAATGCATCGCATGGGGCTGGCCCCCGAGTGGCAACCGCTCGATCGAAGAACTGTTGGCATTCGTGACCGAGAACCTCCCCGCACTCCGGATCGCCTGACCGCGCCGCTGCCAACATGCGCCTTCTCATGGTGCTGCGCAATAAGACGAACGTTGCCGCCTGGCGCCTAGCCCGCGAGTTTCTCGCCGCCGATTCGCCGACTCCTTAGCGTGAGACCAGACAGGTGCCGAGAGGCCGACTCGGGGACCCGGCCGGGACGGTCGGTCAGCGTAGATCCAGAGCATCGCGCGAAGGCGCGTCTTGCCTTGGCGAACGGCAACGGTTAAGGTCGCTAGGCCATGGCCCGATTCCGGCAGCCGATCGAGCAGCTCGCACGCTCGTATACCGAGGCGTGGTGCAGCCGCGATCCCGCGCAGGTGGCTCGCCACTACGTGTCGGGAGGCACGATCGCCATCAACGGCGGCGATGCGACCGGCATTACCGACGTGGCGGCAGCATTCATCGCGGCCTTCCCGGACATCGAGGTCTCCCAGGACGAACTCGTATTCCGGGACGACGGCAGCGTCGAGTATCGGTGGACGTTCACCGGCACCAGCGCCGAGACCGGCAAGCGCGTGCGCGTGCGGGGATACGAGGAGTGGATGATTTCGCCAGAGGGCCTGATCGCCGAGTCGCGCGGTCACTTCGATCAAGCCGAACTCGACCGCCAGCTCCAGCACGGCATCGGCGCTGTCACCTAGTGGCTTGGATGTGGGGTCAGTGGACGCCACAGCCGACGACAGCGTTTGAGCGTGAGCGGGGCCAATTCCGGCGACAGCGGTCGTCTAGCCAGCGAAACGAAGCCCCTGGTTGATTAGCGCCCGCGGACTCGGCCTTATCGCTTGCCGTTTGGTCCACCGAAATCGCGGAATGATCATGCCTGATGGTTTGCTGCGGGGCTGTGAGAGGATGCGCCCGGCATGCTGCTGGCTGTCGAGGGAGATCATCTCCACACGGTGGATCTCGGTCAGGGCACGCCGCTGGTGCTGCACAGTGGTTGGGTCGCGTCCTGGGGACTGTGGCTGCCGCTTGTCGAACGTCTGCAGACCCGATGGCGGTGCGTCGGATATGACCACCGCGGGACCGGCGCGAGTACGTTCCCGCCAGAGGCGATCAGAGCAGAGGCACTCGTTGATGACCTGTTCCGCGTGCTCGACGCGCTCGCCATTGAGCAGGCCGTGATCGCGGGGGAATCACTGGGTTGCATGGTGTGCCTAGGGGCGGTGCTGAGCGACCCTTCGCGGTTCTTGGGCCTCATTACGGTGGGCGGGGGCCCGCGCGTGCCGGAGCAGCGGGGCGAGGCGGCCGTCGCCGATCCCGTCGATTGGCCGATCCGGATCGCAAAGTTCGTCGACGCTTGCTTGCCGGAACCGGACGCCGCGCCGATGCATCGGTTTGCGGAGGGCACGCTGCTTCCGTCCGGACCCGAGGCAGCGGCGCGTATGAGCGCGGCTCTCGCTGGAACGGCCCCGGAGCTCGAGGCGGTCGCGGTTCCGACACTGGTGATCCATGGAGCGCTCGACGTCGTGGCGCCGGTCGCAGGCGCACACGAACTGGCAGACACGATCCCCGGCGCACAGCTCGTCGTGATCGACGACGCCGGTCATGTACCACCCTTGACACGACCGGACGCAGTCGCGTCCGCGATCAACTCATGGTGGACGCAGACAGCACGCGACGCGCATTAGCCCGAGCATTCGCTCGCGAGCGGTAGAGCTCGCTCGCATACGTGCTACCTGAACGCGTGTGATCAGCAGCCTGCGCTCGGTTCCCGCTTGATGATCGTTGCATCAGGCTCGACCGCCGCCCGCGTGTTGCTTTTCCGCGATACGAATGGGCTAGCCCGGATGACGCGGCACGAGTCGCTCGCCACCAGCGCGCCGGGCCAGGTCCCGCTGAGCCGCAAACTGCAGCCGAGAGCGCTCGTTCGTGGCATTGCTGTAGCGCGGCCGGCACCCCATCCGACGCGAAAGCAATCACCGCCGCGTGCCACGACGCGACAACCGGAGTGATCGAGATGTCCCCGCTTGGACGCCTGGTACCTGCTTGCGTGGTCCTGCGATATCGCGGCGGTGCCGCAAGGCATCGGGAGCGCGGCTGCCTACCCAGCCGGCGCGGTGGTCCTCGCTGGATCTGATGTCTGAGGGGCGGTGGTTGCGGCCGTCTTGCCCTCAGAGAGCTCGGGGTGTAGGTTCGCCCTCGGCGGTAGGCCAACCCCGGGGGAGCATCGTGATCGTTCATTCGCGCATTGAGGGCAAGCAACTCGCAGGCAACCTGTTAGGGGATCCGACGGAGCGGGATCTGTTCGTGTATCTGCCGCCGGGCTATGAGGAGTCCGACAGGCGTTATCCGACGGCGTACCTGTTGCATGCGCTCGGTAGCAGCGCGGAGTTGGAGGTGACTCCGGAGACCGACGGACAGCGCTGGCGTCCCCCGGTTGAGGATGTGCTTGACCCGGTGTTCGGTCGGATGGGGGCGGTGCCGATGATCAGTGTGATCCCCGACGGCGTGTGTCGGTACGGATGTGGCCAGTGGGTCGACTCGCCGGTCACGGGCAACTTCGAGCAGTACGTCCTGGACGACGTGATTCCGCACGTCGACGGCGCTTACCGGACGATCGCGGATGCTTCGAGCCGCGGTGTGTTCGGG
>JAFAPR010000041.1 GCA_019247075.1 Solirubrobacterales bacterium | reverse complement strand
GTCTATTCGGTCCCGATCAGCGCCGAGGGCGAGGTGATCTAGCCACCGTTCGGTGACGCTAGGCACGACCTGCGCCGCCTGCACGCAAGCAGGCGCCGGCGAGATCGAGAACACCGTCCTCACCCAGCACTGGATTCCGGCGAGACTGGGCGACGCCCAGCTCACCGGGTCCGCCTACAACCCGGCCGCCCGCCCGCCCGCCCGGGCTCAGCGCTCACCGATGCCACGTCGGTCAGCATCTTCTGCGGGTCATCGACCATGCGCACCGGATCACTGACATACCCGTGGGACAACCAGAGCAGGTCCTTGGACTTCCGGTCTGGCAGCTCCACGCCTATTGTGGTCGTGGCACCCGCGTGGCCGCTTCGGTCGGCGAGGGGAAGTCTGCTCGAGACTGCCGCGCCGGCGACGAAGCGGAAGCGCGCCGCGACGCCGCGATCTGATTCGCCAGCGGCCCCGGCGGCTCCGCGGGCACCACACCGCCGGGCGGACCGCTTGCTGAGATCTTGCCAATTCCCGGCTCGGCACGTGCGCGCTTGCCGCGCTTTGCGGGGAGGACGCCGTGGGTTGGCGAGATCCCGTGGGGGTGGGAATGCGGGTGTCCGCGCACGCGACATACGGCCGTCTGCTTCCTCGCCTGTCGAGCTGCAAGCGCCGCACCGTAACCCGAGCGGTCCCGACCAACGTCCACCCAATCGCGGCGGCTGGATTCGCGGCCGAGTGGTGGTTCGCATGCGAGCGAGAAGGGTAACCTCTATCACTCAGGTGCAGTTCTCCCGCCGCTCCAGACCCCGGTGGCGTTTCTCTTCGACAAGCACCCGCGCGAACTAGATCAGCGCAAGCTGGATCAGCACCAGCCCGCTGAAGCGCAGCTGGTGCACGGCTCGCGCGCGCGAGAGCCGCTTCTCGAACACAACGGTCACCGTCTGGGCTCGAACACGACAGTCACGATCTGCGCCTGATCGTGTCCGAGCCTCGCACTCAGCACACCGGCGTGGTGGCGGGCCGACGTGATGGTGCGCGCGAATGCGGCGGCTCCGACCGAGGAGGGGGCGGTCTCGCGGGCCGCGCGCTCACGTTTGGGCGCGCGGTCCTCGAACTGCGAACACGTGAGCGAGCTCCAGGGTGGCCAGGATGATGCGCGTCGGAACGATCGGTCTGTTCGAAGTGCGCGAGGAGATCATCGCCAGCTCGCGCGCCGGTGATCATCTCGACGAGATCGAACGCGACCTGATCGACCCGGCCCCGGCCGTCCAAGACGAGAAGGCAGCGCTGTGACTGCTCGCGTGGTGCCCCCGACCGGAAGGCGCGGCGTGCCGCCAATCATGATGACCTCGGTCGCGCCCGAGCGAGGCCGGCGGGGCATGGGGTCCGCGGTTCAGGCGTTTGAGTCCGAGCTGCAGCGGGATGTGGATGCTCCTGCGGTGGCTCGCCGGTTGTTGGCGGATTGCTTTGCGCCTGTGCTCGGTGAGAGCACGGCCGCGGCGGCCAGGCTATTGGTCAGCGAGCTTGTGACCAACGCTGTGCTTCACGGGCGCGGCCGGATCACGCTCGAAGCGCAGCTGTCCGAGGACCGGCTGAGGGTAACGGTCAGCGACGGCGGGACTGGCTTTAAGCGAGAGGTCCGCGAGCGCGAGTTCGAACAACTGGGAGCGGGCGGGTGGGGGTTGAGCATCGTCGATGCCGAGTCGGCCCGGTGGGGCGTCGAGGAGGGCACGACGCGTGTTTGGTTCGAGCTCGGGCTACCGAGTCGCGCGCTTGAGCCTGACAGCGAATCGCCGGCCACCTAGGACTCCTGGTCCAAGCAGCGCCGCTCGAAGCGGGATGTGGATTGCCCCCAGGCGCGCATCGAGAACAGTGATGGCCCTGGGGTCGCTGTTTGGACGGTCGATCTAGATCCCTGCTCTCAGCGCGCCCGAAACTATTAACCTCGCGCCCCGGGCTCAGCTTGTGACGATTGCCTTGACATGTCCAGGCTAGAGAGGAGTAAAGTGGCTCCTAGCGCCTTCTTGACGCTCTCTCGCTGCTCCAGACCTCGGTGGCGTCTGGTCCCACCGACAACTGGAGAAGCATGCGAATTGCGAGCTCTACGGCGGGGGCGGGCATCGGTAGCCCGCCGGGAGACGCTGACGCACGCCCGATCAAGTCAGCGCACGACAGCATGCACCCAGTTTCCACCGAGCGGCCCCCTGGAGCGAGACATGGCCACGGCAGCTGATCCGCGCGCGGCATACACTGGCGCACTCACCGCCCGAACTCATGGCGTCGGCGCCTGGGCCGTGGTGACGCTTACAGGCGAGCTCGATCTCGCGACGGGCGACGCCGCGCGACGCGAGCTCGCTCGCGCCGAGCGGGAGACGGGTCTGGTGCTGCTGGACCTGCGCGGGATCTCGTTCATGGACTCCACCGGGCTTCACATGGTGATAGACGCGGCTCGCCGCTTGGCCGAGCGACACGGTCGCCTGGTACTGGTCGACGGCCCCCGCGCGGTGCATCGCATATTCGAGATCACCGGCACGATCAACCGCCTCGAGATCGTCCGCGACCCGCTCGAAGTCCTAAGGGACGATTCGTCTGCCGGAGGCGTCGATCAGTTCGTACCCGCCTTCTAGACCTGCCAGGGACTGCGCTCCCACTCTCTGGCAACGCGGGTGACCCAGACGGATACTGGGCACCCGCCCCTGCCTTCATCGGGGGCGTTGATGATCGTCGCCGAAGCACAAGCTGTTCAGCTGGAAGCGGTGCCGTGGCGAGAGGCGATCCGGGTCGGTAGATGCTAGATGGCGTCGCCGGACCGCTTGAGTGTCGTGTTACGGGCGATGGCGGACACCCGTTCGGATGGTCCCGTTTCGCTGGTCGACCGCGTTTGCCTGGCGGCGGTCGAGCTCCTTTCGCTGCAGGGAGCCGGGGTTTCGTTGATTGTGGAGGGCCAGTTGCGCGGGACGGCGGGTGTGTCGGAGGCGGGAATCACTGCGATCCAGGAGCTGCAGTTCACCTTGGGGGAGGGGCCCTGCGTCGAGGCTTGGGCAAGTGCCCAGCCGGTGCTCGAGCCCGATCTAGACGATCGGGGTGCGACGCGCTGGCCCGCGTTCGCTCGCGCGGCTCTCGAGGCGGGGGTGCGTGCGATGTTCGCCTTTCCGCTGCGGATCGGCGCAATCCGGATCGGCGTGCTGGTCCTGTATCGCGACCGCCCGGGGGCGTTGGACGGCGAGGATCTCGCCTTCGGCCTGCTGCTGGCTGATGTCGCCACCCAGGTCATCCTCGGCCTGCAGGCCGGCGCCCCCGCTGAGCGCCTGCACGATTTATTGGCCAGGGAGCCGGCGCACTGGGCCGAGATCCATCAGGCGACGGGGATGGTCGCGCTACAGCTCGGCGTCCCGCTCGATGAGGCGTTCGTCCGGCTGCGGGCTTACGCCTTTGCCAGCGATCGTCCGCTACGGGAGGTCGCGCGTGAGGTCGTCGCCCGCCGCCTGCGTCTGGAAGAGGCAAGATGAACCCGGGGATTTGCGTGCGGGTGCCATACTGCGGTTCGAGGGTCGTGGCGCGAGGACCTGGGTAGTCACATGACGCGAGAGGACCGAATCGTCGAGGCGTTCGTCGAGCTGGCGAGCGCGATGGTCGAGCAATTCGACCCGGTCGAATTCCTTCAAGGCCTGGCGGAGCGCTGCGTCGAACTGCTCGACTGCGCCGAAGTCGGCGTGCTGCTCGCCGACACCGCCGGCGCGCTGCGCGTGATGGCCTCCTCAAGCGAGCGCACCGAGGCGCTTGAGATCCTGCAGACCCAGAGCGAGGAAGGCCCCTGTTTTGAGTCCTTTCACCGCGCTCAGCAGGTGTTCAGTGAGGACCTCGCAGCCGATCAGGGGCGCTGGCCGACGTTTGCACCCGCGGCGGTCGAGAAGGGCTTTCGGTCGGTGTACGCGGTCCCAATGCGCGTCCGGATGCAAGCGCTGGGAGCGATGAACTTTTTCCGCGCTGAGCCTGGCCGGATCGCCGAAGGGGACCTTCCACTCGGACAGGGGCTCGCTGACATCGCCGCGGTCGCCCTGGTGCAGGAGCGCGCCGGTAAGGAATCGCGCGGCGCGGTCGAGCAGCTCCAGCACGCGCTGACCAGCCGCGTCGTGATCGAGCAGGCCAAAGGAATGGTCGCCGAGCAGGCCGGCATCGACGTCGATGCCGCGTTCGTCAGGCTGCGCCTGCACGCCCGCGAGCACAACCGCCGACTCAGCGAAGTGGCTCACGACGTCGTCGACGGCCGCCTCGACGCGCGCGCCCTCGCGGAGTCACGGGCCGGCACATCCAACCGCTGAGCAATTCTCGGATCGCAGACGCTAAGCGGGCAGGTCCCCCGGCTGAGCCTTCAGCGACCGAGGGGCCCTCACGCCTGGCTTGCCCTTGCGTGCGCGCTCCGAGGACTGGGCCGAAGCCCTAGGGAAAGTACCGGCCGTCACAAAAGCAGGACTTGCCGGTCGTAGAGCCTCAGTCCCGAGATTCGCCACAGGTGCGCATCTCGGCGGCGTCGACCGCGGACTCCGCCCCGCGGCCCTCCTATCCCGCGAGTGGAGGAGCCGGTGCTTGCAGGATCCTCGCTAGCGCCGACGGGTGCGTTCGACGAAAGCGATGACCCGGGCGCCCGCACCAGCGTGATCAGTTTGCCACGCACCGAAGAGTGGCGGCTGGCGATCCCTTGCTCTGGAAGCAGTAGCCGCGGCGCGGACGACTGCTCCCTGCGGAAGAAGTAGCGCGACCTCACGGCTGCGGCCGTGGCCAAGCAATCGCGCCGGTTCCGGCGCCGGCGCCATCGCATTCATCGAAAAGCACCGTCCCTGCTTGCAGGCATCCTGCAAGCACCGGCACCCGTTGTCGCGGGAAAGCGGGCCTTCCCGAGGTGAGCCGGGCCGGCTCCTCCTCGTCAACGTCGGTGGAGATGCGCATCTTTGGCGAGATCCGGGGAAGGCGTCGAATTGGGCGCGAGACCTGCAATCTCGGAATGCAGGCGCGCCCGCGGCGCGAGCGCCTGCGGGTTCAGCATGCCCGTGTTCGCAAAAAACCAGGGCCGTGCGGCTATCGCCGCGGCCGGCATCACGTTCGACGACGCCAAGGTGCCCACGAACGGCGACGAGCGGGGCGGACACGAACGGGTGGCGTGTCGTGGTGGCGGCTTCTCGGCCGCATCGAACGCCTACGCGTGATCGCCCTGCAGCTCGTGCGGCAGCGGCCACGAGAGCCGAAGCACCTTGCCGGGCGGCAGCGCCGCCCAGCGATGCAACAGGTCCGCTACGCCCACGATGGCCTCCGCGATGATCGCGTCGTCAATTCCGGACAGCCTTTCTGCCGCGGATTGGTCACCGGACCGAGCGACCCGCTCGCGCACCCCAGCCGGGGTGTCGAGACCATCGCCGAAACGATTCGCGACGGCGTTGGTGAGAACTTTGGCCCGCCGGTGCCCCGCGGTCAGCCACCGAGACGCGGGTACGCCTTCGGCCGCCC
>JAFAPR010000347.1 GCA_019247075.1 Solirubrobacterales bacterium | reverse complement strand
GCCCGGCCTGTTCGCTCAATGGCGGGCGGTCCGCTCCTTCTACTAATAGCTGGTGAGAAGAGCCCGGTGACGGGAGACTGTCACGCCGGGATCCGTGGGAGCCCGGGGGCGCAATTCCCCCGGGCCACCCGACTCCGCGGACAGGGGAACCGTCCAGGCATCGCTCACGGGGACCGGGCAGCCGCGTCGCTCACGAGCTCGCTAACCCGAAGCTCGCGACGCGGTGGCGACGACCTGTCGTGGCCGAAGCCGGTTGCCGGGCGGTGGGCTCGCTTGGGATGGCGGGGGACGATGAGTTCGAGGCGTTGACCCGGTCTAATGAGGTAGGCAGCGCGTGTGCGACTGTCACCCATGCGATCGGCGAGGAAGGGAGGCAGCGACATGGCCGAACGGATGATCGAGGTCAACGGCGTGGAGCTCTGCACGGAGCCGTTCGGCGATCCGGCGGATCGGCCGATACTTCTCATCCAGGGCGTCGGGGCGTCCATGCTGTGGTGGGATGAGGGCTTCTGCCGGGCGCTGGCTGGCGCAGGTCGCTTCGTCGTCCGCTACGACCACCGCGACACCGGCCGGTCGATCTCCTGCGCGCCGGGGCATCCCGGCTACACCGGCGCGGACCTTGGGGCGGACGCGGCCGGCGTGCTCGACGCCTACGGCATTGCTTGCGCGCACGTGGTCGGAGTTTCGGCTGGCGGGGAACTGCTCGCGCTCGAGTTCCCCGAGCGTGTCCGCTCGCTCGTCTTGATCAGCACCTCGACCGCTGTGCCCGGCGACCGTGACCTGCCGGCCCCAACCGATCAGTTCGGGGGGTTCCTCTCCACCACCACGGTCGACTGGTCCGACAGGGACTCAGTCGTCGAGTACGTGGTCGGCTACTCGAGAATGCTCGCGGGAGACCGACGCCAGTTCGATGAGGCGCACATGCGCGCCCTCGTTCGCCACGAGGTCGAACGCGCGCCTTTGCCGCGCGCCAGAACCACGACCTGCTCACCGAGGGCGAGTCCCCGAGCACGCCGCTGTCCTCGATCACCGCACCAACGCTCGTCATCCACGGCACCGCGGACCCGATGTTCCCCGCCAAGCACGGAGAGGCGCTCGCGCACGAGATCCCCGATGCGAGACTGCTGAGCCTGGACGGCGCCGGCCATGGGATCGACCCGGCCGACCGAGAGACGATCGCCGCCGCGATCATCGACCACACCCGCGCGGCAGACCCCGCCGGACGAGTATGGGAGCCACTGGCTCCTTAGGGAACGGGGTAGCGCCACCGACGAAAGCCTGCGTTCATGTCACCACGGGTCTCTCGCTGCCCAGGCTGGCGCACCCGCCTTGCGCGGATTGCGCGCACGTCGCGGTTTGGCAGCCTGTCGCCCGTCAGGGCGTGCCGCTGAGTTGCGGATTCCGCGCAAGGCGGGCACATGACTCTGATGAGGGTGATACCCCTGCGTGACCGAAAGCGGGACCACGGTTGCACGTTGCGGGGAGTCGGCGTCCGGGTAGCGTAAGAAGCTCAAGCGATCTGCTGCTGGGCGGAGTCGATCATGCAGGAAACGCGCTCACAAGCATCTAACCGCACGGTCTCGCCGGACGGAGGCGGTGCCCATCCCGCGCTCGCACCGGACCACAAACGCAGCTTCCTCACGACCACGGCGAGCGGTGGGAGGCCTGAGCAGGCTCCAAATGCCGTTCTTCCTTGCGTTGCCGCTACGCGGCTTCGGTGTCCTCACGACTTTCGGGCGAAAAAGTGGCCAGCCTCGCCGGACGTGCGTCCGGGCGGTGCGCGACGGCACCACCATCTACCTCGTCGCGATCGGCGGCGATCGAACGGGCTGGCTCCGGAACCTCCGGGCGAACCCACAGGTCAGGCTGCGCATCAGAGGTGGAACCTTCAGCGGCGTCGCCCGCGAACTCGACATCGCGGAATCCAGCCGCGCCCGCACCCTTTACAGCAGCTACACCGGTGCGTTCGAGTACCTAGAGAGTCTCGCTCACATGCCAGGACGGCCACGCAGAGAGCGCTTGGCGAAGATGCACAGGCATTGGTTCGACACCGGCTCACCGATGGCGATCGACCTACAACCTCAATAGCGGCGCATCATCGGCCGGCGCGACTCTAGCTACCAGGTCACCACCGTGCAGTTGCGCGCCTTCCGCGCAATTCGGGTCAGGCCTGGTTTTGGCCGCGTTGACAGTCGTGGACTGAACTCAGGATGCCGAGTAGGGGACGGTCGGGCGAGGGCGCTGGCCCTCGTCGTGTGCGGTCACCCGATGCGTGGCAGGGACCACCTCGGGTATCCGCTTGCTGGCCGGTCATCGGCGTGCGGCTTGGGTGGTCGCTTCGGCGTGCAGGGCGAGCGCCCTAGTTGTCTTCGGAGCTTTTCAGCCCGTCAAAGAGCTTGAGCAGCAGTGCGTGGAGAGCCTCTCGCTCTTCAGCGTCGAGCGGGGCGAACATCTCGGCTTCGATCTGCTCGCCGTCGCGGCGTAGCGCCGTGACCAGCGATGCCCCTTCTGGCGTCAGGCGGACGATGCGGCGGCGGCGGTCTTCAAGGTCGGGTTGCTGGACGATCAGCGAGCGGTCGTCGAGTCGCCGGAAGTCCAATACAGCGTTGCGTGGATCGACGCCGATGAGCGTGGCCAGCTGTTTCTGGTGGGCCTCGCCGAGCTCCGAGAGCGCGAACAGGAGCGCGAATTGATGTGGCGTCAGGTTGTAGGCGGCGAGCATCTGTCTCCAGCGTCCCCGGCTGTCGGCGCCTAGGCGTGCGAGCAGGTAGCCCGGCCCGCGCCGCAGGCCCGGCACCGGCCCACGAGAAGATTTGACAGGCAAATCAGTCATGACTTATGATATACATATTTTATGAGTATATATCGTGACCTTTCGAAAGGACGCTCGTGCACCTCAATCACTTGAACCTCGCTGTTGACGACGTGGTGGAGGCCTCGTCGTTCCTGGAAACCTACTTCGGCCTGAGGCCGCTCGAGGGAGCGCCTACAACGAGTCGCATCCGGATTTTGCGCGACGACGCCGGCTGCGCGGTCGCGCTAATGCACCTTCCAAACGATCCGCCGGCTGCTTACCCGGAGACGTTCCACATCGGCTTCATTCAGCCCGACGAAGGCGCGGTCAACGCAATAAACGCGCGCCTCGTCGCCGATGGCTTCCAGGTTGACCCGCCCAGGCGCTTCCACGGATCTTGGACCTTCTATATCCCAGCACCCGGTGGCGTGCTCATCGAAGTGCTCGCCTAGGCACGGCTAGGTGTAGTTCCTGAGCAGGTTGTTCACCCGGGTCTCCTTGGAGGCTGAGGGGTGTCAAAGCCACCTCAGTCCCCGAAGGAGGGCACCGGATGAAGTTGCACGGTAACGCCAGGCTGAGCCCGAAGGGCAGGCTGTTGTTGTGCCGGCGCGTGTTGGAGGAGGGTTGGTCGCTGGCGCGGGCGGCCGAGGCCGCCGGCGTCAGCGAGCGCACCGCCAGCAAGTGGGTCGGCCGCTATCGCGCGGACGGGGAGCACGGGCTGGTGGATCGGTCCTGCGCCCCCGCGCACGTGCCGGGTCGGACCGACGAGGCGCGGGTCGAGCTGATCGCGACGCTCAGAAGGTTGCGGATGACTGGCGCGGAGATCGCGGAGTGTCTTGGGATGGCCCTCTCGACGTGTCGGGGATCCTGACTCGGATCGGGCTGGGCAAGCTCTCGCGCTTGGAGCCGCCCGAGCCGCCCAACCATTATGAGCGCCAGCGGCCGGGCGAGTTGATCCATATCGATGTCAAGAAGCTGGGGAAGATCAGCGTTCGCGGCGCCGGACACCGCGTCACCGGCCACCGCAAGAGCCAGTTCAAGGTTGGCCCCAAGCGCGTGGGTGCGACTGGCTGGGAGTTCGTGCACGTGTGCGTCGATGACGCCACCCGGCTGGCCTACGTCGAGGTCCTCGACGACGAGAAGGCGACCACCGCCATCGCGTTCCTCAGGCGCGCCGTCGCCTTCTACCGCGAGCGCGGAATCACGGTCGAGCGAGTGATGACCGACAATGGCTCGGCCTATCGCTCCGCGGTGCACGCGATCGCCTGCCGCACGCTCCGGCTCAAGCACCTGCGGACCCGCGCCTACCGGCCCCGCACCAACGGCAAGGCCGAACGGTTCATCAAGACGCTCCTGGCCGGCTGGGCCTACGGTGCGATCTACCGCTCCTCAGCCGAACGACAAGCCGCGCTATCCGGCTGGGTCGACTGGTACAACACCCGACGACCACACGGCTCCCTCAGCCACAAGCCCCCGGAAGCTCGCCTCAACGAGCTGAACAACGTGGTCGGGTCCTACAGCTAGGCGCCTGTCTCAGCGCGGGAAGCATTGCGTACGCTCCGCGGCCATCGCCCCCGACACCAGCGGCCCGGGTGTCGCGCAACACCGACCCGGTGAAAAGACTCGGACGAGCCTGCGACAAGTGGGACATCCCAGACCAGGCCCCGGCAGCCCATCCGAAATCGCGAAGCCCGCACGAGCGCAAAAGCAGCCCTCGACGAATCGCCCGAAACGAACCTGCTCCTCGCTACGGTCGCGTCCGCGGACGAGCGCCGAGCGCTGGCCCGGAGCCAGCTTCCCTGCTGGCCCGCGCATAGCGGGGAAGGCTGCCCGAAAAGCCAGATGCTCGTGCTGGAAGAAGAGCAGGGGTCACCGGCTCCCCGCGCGATGGAACGGGCGCTGCGGATCCAGCCCGAAGCGGTGACGCGGACGTGGCGACCGCTTCGCTCGACGAACAGGAGCACCGATGGGCGGCCAGGGCCCGCGTGCCCTTATGCGAATGCTTCGTTCGCTTCGGACTGCGTTCGGTGGCACGCCGGGCTTCTCAGGAAGCGTTAAGCAAGCTCTCAGCTTCGGGGGAGAGTTGCTCAGGTTGCGGTGGTTCACTTTTGTTGTGGCGCCTCACCTCGCTTGGCCGCTACATACGTGCGCGCCCGCATGGGCCTTGTTGATGGATCCTTCGGTGTGGCCGGGGCGTGGAGGCCGAGGATGAGCCGGCCCTGATGGAGGCGGCTGAGGTTCGCGGCGGGCGCGTGCTGGTCGTGGATGACGATCCGGAGGTGCGCGAGGCGGTTGAGACTGCGCTCGAATTGGAGGGTCACAGTGTCACGACTGCGACTGACGGTCTTGAGGCGTTGAAGCGGTTGGTACGGACGGAGTTCGACGCGGTGGTGCTGGATGTGCTGATGCCGAACGTGGACGGCTTTGAGGTGTGCCGGCGCCTGCGAGCGTCGGGAAACCGGACGCCGGTGTTGATCATGACGGCGCGCGACTCGGAGGAGGACACGATCCGGGGACTGGACCTCGGTGCGGACGATTATCTGGTGAAGCCGTTCGGGTTGGGGGAGCTCTTGGCACGCGTGCGGGCGCTGCTCCGGCGGACGCGTCCGGCGGGCGACGGTGCGCCGCTGTGGTTTGCGGGCCTCTCGCTCGATCAGCAGACGCGAGAGGCTTCCCGCGGTGGACGCAAGCTCGAGCTGACGCGAACGGAGTACGCGCTGCTGGAGCTGTTTCTGCGCAATCCACGTCAGGTTCTGACGCGGGAGCTGATCATGGAGCGGGTCTGGAACTACGACTTCGGCCCGACGTCGAATCCGCTCGAGGTGTATGTCAGTTACCTGCGACGAAAGACGGAGGCGGGTGGCGAGCCACGCCTGATCCGTACGGTGCGCGGGGTGGGCTACGCGCTGCGAGAGCCGTGAGCCTGCGTACGCGGTTGACGGTGGCTGGGGGCGGTGCGGTGTTCATCGCGCTTGCGATCGCGTCGCTGGTGATCTATTTCGATGTGCGCTCGAACTTGCACGACCAGATCGATGTCTCCTTGATTCAGTCGGCTCAGAAGGTCGCGGCGAGGTGGAATGCCGTGAAAGGCCCGCTCTTCGGCAACGACGGGTCCGGCTACTTCCAGGTGATTCCGAACATTGGCACCGTGACGAGGGGCGAGGCATCGGTGCCCGGAGCGTCGGCGGCGACCTCCACCTCCACGACAGTGCAGGCAACGACGACACCCCGGGGAGCGACAGCCGCGAAGACCGCGCCGCGCTCGACAACGCCGGCCGCGAAGGTCGCGGGACTGACGAGCGCTCTCAAGCAGGACTCCCCCAACGGGTTCGTACCCTTGCTCGGCCTGGACGCGTCGGTGGCGAGGGGGCTGGCGCCGCCGTACTTCCGGGACGCTCGCTATCGCGGCATGGCGATGCGGCTGTACACGATGCCTCTCTCGTCCTCGAGCGACGGGCTGGTGCGGACCGCACGCCCGCTGACCGAGGTGAACGCGACGATCGCGCGCGTCCGCTGGCTGCTGCTCGCCCTGACGTTGGGTGGGGCGCTCGCGGCGGGCCTGCTCGGGCGAGTGGCCGCGAATGCGGTGCTGCGCCCGGTGCGCGCGCTCGCCGGGGCGGTGCGTGAGGTGAGCGCCACGCGTGACCTGGGCCAGCGGATCCCGGTGAGCGGTCGGGACGAGCTTGCAAGCCTCGCAGCCGATTTCAACGTGATGCTTGGCGACGCCAACACGACGGCGGCGAGCACCACCCGATTAGGCAGGTCGACCGCGCGGAGGAAGAACCGGAACACGAGCGCGAAGCGGCCCGCAACGGTATAGCCGAAAGACAGCCCCGGCCCCGCAGGGTGCCGTAGGCAAGCCAGATTAGAAACCCGGCCAGCCGCGCACGGGAGGGAAAGCACGGAGAGCCACGGCGGGTCTGCGGCCGGTCCGGATCGTCGCAGGGCGAGGCGCCGGCCGGTCCCATTAGGCGCACGTCGTCGAATAACGAGCCTCGACCGGCCATGGGATTTGCGTGCAGTCAGCCCCGGTGGCTAGACTGCCACACGTTTGATGGGGCGATGACGACTTCCAGTCACGGGCTGTAATGCCGTGCGCGGCATCGGCGCGCGGCCGGGCGGGTCCACGGGTCCGGTGGCTAGCCCGGCCATGGCGACGCGACTTTCACGACGGCGATGGGGAGCATGGATCCTGTGTGTTGACGGACACGCTGGATGGTGATGATGGCGTCAGCGTGGATGGTGATCGGGGAGGCGAACGACCGAACGACCGAAGGGTCGTAAGCAGTACTGGCTGGCAATGAAGGGGCGGGGTGGGGGCGTGCGGTTGTGCGTCGCGCGTTGAGACCGGCTTCGCCTTTCGCTGTTGATCGCTCGCCATGATGGTGACGGCGGCACGCAAGGCGCTGGCGCGGCTCGAGCGTGGCCGGGCGAGCGATGCGACCCACTCGCGCGTAGCGGCGGCGGGTCAGGCGCCGGGTGCCGGCACGGCGGTCCAGGTCTCTGCTGGGCGGCCGGTGGTGAGGGTCCGGCGTTGCTCGGCGCGCCCGGTGGCGGCGAGCGCGTGGAGTGCTTGCTCGACGCGGTCGGCGGGGAGGTTGCGTTGGCAGAGGTCGCGGATCTGGGTGCGGGTCAGTCCGTCGGGTGATCGCTGCAGAGCATTGTGGATGTGCTCGGCGAGTGGGTCGCCGGTCGCTTGTCCGAGTGCCCATGCGGCGGAGCGTTGCGCGTAGTTCCAGAGCGCGAGCGCCGCTTGGAGATGCTCGGGTGCGATGGTCTTCTGGCCGTCGAGCAGCGCGTAGAGGAGCGCGAGCCGGATCGCGTGCGCTTCGGCGCGAGCGGTCAGCTGGCCGAGGAGACCGTCGGTGGGCTGGGTGAGTTGCGGGTAGAGCTGCCACCACAGCTCGCGGCCGGCCGGGGAGAGCGTGACTTGTCCGGCGGCGCGGGCGTGCGCGAGCACGGTGGTGAGGTAGCGGCTCAGGCCGGTGCCTTTCAGCGGGTCGGGGTCACCACCTTCGGGCAGCAGTCGCACGCGGCGGACGGCCGCGAAGATGAAGCGGTTCAGGAACCCGTTGGCGATCTCGACGGTCGTGGTGTGACCTCGCAGCTCGGTCTGGGTGATGTGCCCGATGATCGAGACGTGCGCCTCGGTGGCGCGCGCGGGCGCGGTCCGGGTCAGGAGAGCGAGAGGGCGTCCATCCCACGCTGAGCGCAACGTTGGTGACAGTGTCGAGAGCTCGCGGCCGGTGGACTTCAGCACCGTGGCGAACTCGGGCTCGATCACGAGCAGCCGCTTGTCGACCGCGCCGGGGTCCTGGCCCTGCGGGTCGCGGACGGCGCAGATCAAAGAGATTGTCTTGATCAAGCGAGTCCCCTCCGCCTGCCCAGCCAAGACGTCCCGTCGTGATGCGGGCTTGGATGTCCGCATCACGACGGGGCGTAACCTGCCGGAGGCGACGTTTGAAGCGCGGCTGCGTCCCGCGTGCCGCGGAAGCTCGCGCCGACCCCGGAGCCGGACGAGGCCCTCGATTGCGCTCCCGGATTGAACGGCGCGCGTGGAAGGCAGTCCGCGGACGGCCTCGTCTTACCGGGGCTTGTCCATTCTGATCGGGTCCCGCCGCAGTGGCCGGCT
>JAFAPR010000338.1 GCA_019247075.1 Solirubrobacterales bacterium | reverse complement strand
GCCATAGCGCCCGATCAGCATCCGGCAGCGGTCGAAATAGCGGCTCAGCAGCTCGCGAACCTCCTCCGGATCGCGGTGCTCAGCGAGTGCGGTGAAGCCGACCAGGTCAGCGAACAGGACAGACACCAGCCGGCGCTCGGAGACGGGCTGGGGCGTGCCCATAACCGCGGGCCGCGCCTGTTGAGAGCTCAGAGCCGTCCCGCACGAACCGCAAAAGCGGTGGTCTTGAGTGCTCTCGGCTCCGCACGACGAGCAGGTGAGCGCGAGGAGCGCACCGCACTGGCCGCAGTGGCGCTCGCCAGCTATCGCTTCTGTCCCGCAGGCGGAGCATGCACTCATGCCGCCACCGCGCTCTCGAGCGACCGCTGCCCGAGCGAGCCAAGGCTTGGCCTCGAGCGATTCTAACACCGCCCGGGCCTCGTCACCTAGCGCCTCGACCTCGTCCGGATCCCGACCGTCCCGGGTCAACAACTCCGCGTACTCCAGTTGCGCCCGAGCCAGGTAGAACGGCGTCTGCAGCTCGCGGAATAGCCCGATGGCGCGGCGGAATTGCTGGTCCGCCAGGGGGAGATCCCCGCTGTGCGCAGCGAGACGAGCACGCGCGCGGGTAGCCTCTGCGTCTAGCAGCGGCAGTAGCTGCGCCGGCTTGAGCCGCTCCACCGCCTGAAGCAGCTCTTCGACCATCCCGAGCTCGCTGGCGGCGAAGGCGCACTCGACCCCCTCGGCGAACAGCGGGGGGCTCTCAGATGTAGCCGCCCTCAGCAGGTCAACCACGGCGTCATAAGCTTCGCGGAGGCCGCCTGGGCCGCCACCGATCTCTCGATGGGCCACAGCGCGAGCAACCTTTTCTTCCTTCTCAAACGCACTCCATCCTGCGGTCCCTCCGAGCCTCTGCAGGAGCGCTTCCAGCCCGAGAACATCCCCGCGCGCCGCCAGCACGACCGGCAGCGTGTCAGCGCCGCGAGCGCTATCAATCGCGGGGCGAGGAGACGGCGCTCGCCGGGCCTGTCGCCCCGAGGTCTGGCCAGCTCCAACGCTTGGGACAGCATCCCCTCGCCTTCCGCAAAGCGCCCTTGCGCCATCACGTTCTCGGCCAGGTTGTAGTAGCGCGCCCGGGCATCCCCGAGATCCTGCTCGACGGCGAGCTTCACCGCGTACGTGAGGAGCGCAGTCGACTCGGTGGGGCGCCCAACCTCGGCGAGAGCATTTGCCTTGGTGATCAGCGTCGTCAGGGGGACGCTGCCGAGCCTGAGACCATCCGCAATTCGCACCGCGGCGTCGGCCTGCGCGAGCGCCTCGTCGACGTTGCCAAGTGCGAACGCGATGGTCGCCTTCGTCGCGCCCGCCTCCGCCACGACCTCGTCATCGCTGCCATCGTCGACGGCGTCGTACGCGCGGGTGCTGAGCTCCCACGCGTCCTCCATGCGGCCAAGCTCGAGGAGCGATTGCGCGGCCTCGGCCTCGACCTGGGCGGCCTCGCGGTGCAAGCTAGCCGCTTCCAGCAACCCAGAGGCGGCGGACAGCAGGGCTAGTGAGTCGTCGAGCGCGCCGCTCATGCGTGCGGCCATTCCTGCCTCCCGCAGCAGCCGGCCGCGTAGCGCCGGGTCGGCGACGAGTTCCGCAGCGCGCTCGAAGTGTCGCCGCGCCTCCGGACCCAGCGCGAGGGACAGCGCACGCCGGCCTGCGTCGGCGAGCGTCTGACAGGCAGAGGCGCGGATCGCCTCCGCGTCAGGCGCCTCCGGTTCTGCCTCGACCGCGTCGAGATAGTGACTGGCAAGGACCTCGGCGATGTCGCCGGCCTCCTCGCCCCAGGTCTCCTGAAGATGCCGTGCGACCGCAAGATGCCGGGCCTTGAGATCTCGACGTGACAGCGTGCTGAGTGCGATCGTCCGTACAAGTCCCTGCAGAAAGACGTACTGGCCCCGCTCGGCCGAGAGCGGCTCGTCGATGAACGCAAGCACCTGCTTGGCCACTAGTGAACGGAGCACCAGCTCGACCTCTGCCTGCGGATTTTTCACGACAGCTGCGACCGTTGCCGGCGTGAAGGACTGCCCGATCACAGCCGCGTCTTGGAGCAGTGCACGCTCGCTGGTATCGAGATTGTCAAGGCGGGCTGCGACTAACGCCTGAAGCGTCTCAGGGACCTCCAGATCGGTGATGTCACCCGTGATGGCATAGCGCGCCCCGTCCTGGGCCACTAGCTCGCGGTCCAGCAGCATGCGCACGGTCTCGACCGCGTACAGCGGGACGCCTTCCGAGCGCTGCCGGATCTGTGAGGCGAGCTCCTCCGGGAGTCCCGGCACCAAGCCGCCGAGCAATTGGGCCATTGCCTCATCCGCCAAGGGCTCGAGCGTGATCGTCGGCCTCCACGCGGGCCGCGCGGAAAGCAGATCGGGCCGTCCCAGTCCGAGCATGAACAAGGGAAACTCGGCTGACCACTCGAGCAGGTAGTCAATGAAGTCGAGCAGTCCGCTGTCGGCCCATTGGAGGTCCTCGAACACGAGCACGACGGGTTTACGGGCCGCGATCCGCTCGAAAAACAGCCGCCAGCCGGAGAAAAGGTCCGCGCGATCGCGCGCGGTGCGCTGCTCAAGTCCCAGCAGATGGGCAAGCCGCGGCTCGATGAGAGACGGTTCGCGTTCCTCTGGCACGTGCTCTTCGATCGACGCTCTGAGCTTTTGTCGCGCCGAGGGAGCGTCCTCCTCCTCGAGGATCCGCGCGCTCGCTCTGATTATCTCGGCGAGCGCCCAGTAGGTGACCCCTTCTCCGTAGGAGAGGCAGCGGCCCTGGTGCCAGCGGACCACCTTCTCGATGCCGTCGATGTACTTGTCGAACTCCCACACCAGGCGCGATTTGCCGGAGCCCGCCTCCCCGAGCACCGAGACGAGCCGAGCGCGTCTCTCGCTGACGGTCGCCTCGAAGGACTCGATGATCGATTGAAGCTCCCGGTCACGCCCCACGAGCGAGGCCTCGAGTCCAGGGCGGCGACGTGCGCCACCAGCGCCGGCGACGACCCGCAGCGCTCTGAAGGTATGCACCGCCCGCTCACGACCTTTGACCTCATGCGTCCCGGCGTCTTCGTAGGCGATCGCCGCTTCGCTCGCGCGGCGGGTGACGTCGTCGACCAGAACCGTTCCGGGCTCGGACAGTGACTGGAGCCTGCAGGCGGTGTTGACCGTGTCCCCCAGGACCATGCCGTCGCCCTCGGCCCCGAGCCCCACTGCGGCCTGCCCGGTCAGCACGCCGGCGCGGACGCGCAGCTCCGGCATTCCGACCTCCTCGCCCAGCAGCGTCACGGACCGGGTGACCTCGAGCGCCGCCCTCACCGCGCGCTCGGCGTCGTCCTCGCGTGCCACCGGCGTCCCCCACACCGCCATCACTGCGTCACCGATGAACTTCTCCACCGTGCCGCCGTAGCGCTCGATCAGCGTCCGGCAGCGGTCGAAATAGCGACTCAGCAGGTCGCGCACCGCCTCCGGATCGCGGGGTTCGCTCAAGGCGGTGAAACCGACCAGATCGGTGAACAGAACCGAGACCAGACGCCGCTCCGCGACCGAGGAAGGCACCGCGTTCTCCGAAGCAAGCTGATGCTGGCGGCTGTCGTCCCGAAGCGCCGTTCCACACTCGGCACAGAATCGCGCCCCGGGCAGCACCGGATCACCGCACACCGGACAGGAGACCTGTACAGGTGCCCCACAATGGATGCAGAACCTCTTGCCCGCCGGCGTCTGAGCGCCGCAGGCCGAGCACGTCACGACCCTCACGGCGCCGCACTCTCGGCGATGCGGGCTGGGTCGGGCAGCTCCCCCACCGCGACCACGCCATTGCGGATCACCGCCCGCGCGAGCGCCACGCGGCGTCGCTCGCCCCCGTCCCCGATGCCGAACTTCTCGTACAGGTTCAAGAGGTGCTGCTTCACCGCGGCCTCGCTCACGGCAAGGCCCGCCGCGATCTCCCGGACCGAGGCTGGCTCGACGAACAGCTCCGAGCTCGCAGCCGGCCGGCAAAGCGCAAACAACACGTCGCGCTCGCGCGCCGTTATTTCAGGCAGTTGCCCCCGATCGTCGATCATCTCATCCGGACCCCACGCGGACCTTACCAAAAGGCAAGGCGGTGAGGGCGACGGTCGACCACGTGCAGGCGCACCGGGCACCCTTGAACGCGCTTGCGAGAATTGGGCGCGTGTCAACCCGGAGCGGGTGAGCCGCCTCGACACGTCGCTCCTGCACCCGAAAAGCGACGCCGCCCAGACGCGAGTACTAGAGATGGAATGACCAGAGTCTCCTCCGCGCTGGAGTGGATCGCGATCGTGGTCGCGGCGCTGCTGATCGCAGCCGGCGCGATCGCGCTGCTCTCTGGCTACTTCGCGGGACGCGATGCGGCTGCCTTGAACGGATCGTCGGGGGCCCCCGGGATCGGCGTCAGAGACACGGGCGACGCCCACCTCAGACCGGGGCAGCGGCCGCCGCGCTATGACTCGAACCCACCCACCAGCGGGCCGCACGTCCCTGTGGCGGTGCGAAAGGACGACGCCGTTCTGTCGGACAACCAGCTGCTCCAGGCGCTCGAGCTCGGCAACGTCGTGGTGGCCTATGGCTCGCCCGCTCCACCGGCCGGCCTCGAGCGCGTGGCCCGGGCGGTCGCGGGGCCGTTCACGCCCGCGCTCGCCGCCTCCGGGCAGGCCGTCATTCTCGCCCGGCGGCCCGGAACCAGGGGCGTGATCGGCCTCGCTTGGGCGCGCCTGATCCACGTGGGCTCGCCCTCTGCTCCTTCATTGCATCGGTTCGCCCAGTACTGGCTCGGCCGGGGGGCGCCGCGCCAGAAACGCCCCTAGCTACGGGACTTTGGCCGGTTCAGGCTCGTTGCTTGTCATCGTTTTGTCATCCAAATGGCTGCGAGACGCCAGAGGGCGTAGAGGCGGTCCTCGCGGATGTGCTCAAGGAAGTGGCGAAGCTCGCGTGGGCTCCATGCCTGCGCCCGCGGGCGGGGCAGCGATGGCGGGTCTGCGGCGCTGGCCGGTTTGGGGGTGCATGATCAGCTCGGGAGGCGGATGATGATTCCAGTGCAGCAGAGGTAGACGAGGGCGATCACGAGCGGGCAATCGCTCAGCGCCCCTGCGCGCAACGGCCAGCGCACCCGCCGAAGGCCAGCAACTACAGACTCTCCCGCCGTGGCCGATACCGACCGAGCCGGACACATATCCCCTCACACCCCCGCCTCGCTATCCCATCGCTCCACGACGGTTACTGAACGAATCGAGGCTAGGTCCCCTACCCCCACCCAGCTCCGCCGTTAGCGGGCCAAGCGCCGGTGTTGGCGGGACTTGTGAAGTCGGTCTTTGGGTGGACCGGCAGGATCACGGGCTTTCGTGGTCTCTGCTTGAAGTTGAAGTCCTTTTTCAGATTGCCCAGGATCCGCTCGTTCTCACGCACGTCGGGTCGGGGATCCGGGCGCCCGTCGGTCTTGGGGTTGAGCCTGGCTTTGCCGAGGAAGTCGTCCTCGATGAACTTGGCGTAGGCGTCGAAGCTGAGTATCTGATGGTCGATGTACCCCTTCTTGGCGTAAGGACTGATCACCAGCCCCGGCACGCGCAGCCCGTAGCCGTTTGCGTCCACGTGCGGCGGCACGACGTTGTCGTAGAACCCGCCCCAGTCATCCCAGGTGAGGAAGATCGCGGTCGACTTCCAGTCCGGGCTGCGCATCAGCGTGTTGATCAACCCGGTCACGTACGTCTGCCCGGCGCTGACCGGCGTTGGGGGGTGCTCTGAGGCCGCGATGCTCGGCGCTACCCAGGAGACCGCGGGGAGCCTCCCGGCCCTCGCCGCGGCGAAGAGGTAGTTCACAGACTGGACGTTTTTGGCCTGGTGGTCGTTGCGGACGGTGTCAAACCACTTGATCGGATACCAGATCGGCAGGGTCTTCGGCCCGTTGGTGACCGGTGCGCACGGCTGGGTGGCGTCACTTTCGCACAAGGGCTCGGTCCCGTCGAACATGTAGTAGCGCCAGCTGACACCGTCCTTGTGCAAGAGGTAGGTGAGATCGGTCCAGGCGTAAATCGGCGGCGTCCCGTTGTAGTGTCCCGCACCGGGAGGTTCCCCCGGTTCATTGGGCGCGTTGGTGCAGCTGGCTGGATCGTTGTGCTTCGTGCAGTGCGCGGACCACATTGAGGTCAAAAACATGTGGGAAGGCAAGCTCCACGAAGCCACCGATCCAAACATGTGGTCCTGCAACACGAAGTCGTGCGCGTATTTCCAGTAGTTCGGGATGTCCTTGCCGCTGTGGTAGCCCACCACATCATCGCCATACTGCTCGCTCTGGCGGGCGCCGAACTTAGCCTCCTGTCCACGAATGAACCCGTCCATCTTGCCGCCGTCGATATCCGCGGGGCCAGAGCTGAAACCGAAGGCCCCGCCGAGGTTGCCTGGAGAGCGATCGTGGTACGGCTTCGCGCACGGTTCACCGGGATCGGGCAAGCACGGCACGTGGCCGGGGTGACCGGCCAGCCCCGGTATCCCGTCGGCGTGCGGATAGGTGCCGAAGTAGTTATCGAACGAGCGGTTCTCCTGAATGATGATCACCACGTGGCGAATCTTGTGGATCCCCTTGCGTACCACCGCCGCTCGCGAAGTCTGATTTGTGCTGTGACCTACTCCCGCGGGGCGCGCGCCACCCGCGGAACTGGAGTTGCTCGCCAGCGCGAACACGATCAACCCCGCCACTGCCACAACCGCAGCCAGTCGGGCCACCCTCATCGAAACCGCCCCGCGATTCGGCGAGTCTACAGCAGGGAGAGCCGGGGCGTCAACGACCTGCGCTCGACGTGTGCCTCTGGCGACTGCCAAAACAGGACTATGAGCGAGCTGCCCGAGCTGCTGGCTCTCCTCAACGATCGTCCGGGTCGGGTGGCCCTCGGAGCTAAACCCCGATGTATGACAAGGCGCTGCCAAGCCTGAAATAGCCCGTGGTTGCAGGCGACGCTCACTTCGCCCCGCAGCACGCACGCTGGCTGGAGAAGCGTCAGGAGCGGTGCGAGGGTGCTTCCCCCTGCACCGTCTGGGGCCGGATGCGGGCTGGGGCGGCGTCGCTGAGCTGGCACGTCGCCCCCGGCCGCGACTCGTTCTCAGCGAAACCCCGGGAACCTCGCGGAGGCATTGTGATGAAGACGACAACCTGGCACTCACTACGTGCTCGACGGCGAGGAACGGCTTGATGCTCTGTTGCCTTCCGATGCAGCAGCGCTGTTGAGACCGTTGCTGCTTCGATTCGCTGGAGGAGCGTGCGTGGTGCGGTCGGTGGCGGAGCAGCTTCGGGCGTTCATCCCGCTCCGGATGTCGCGGTGGTAAGTTCGCACTAGTGCAAGGCGGCCGGAGGCCGCTAAACGGCGAAGAGGGGTGATGTCGATGCGATGCTCGTTCTCGCGTGCCGGTGCGTTCCTTCGGCAGGGTTTGCTACGGCGTGCTCGTATGCGCGGCAATAGGCGGCTGCGTCAGATACCGGTGATTGCCCTTCTGTTGGCGGGTATGGCACCCGTAGTTGCGGCCAGCACGGCGACCGCGGCGGGCTGGAAGATGCAGCCCACGCCTAACCCGAAAAGGTTCTCTACCGGCACTCCTCGGCGTTTTGTGCGAGGCAAAGGCTTGGCACCGCCGTGGGCTCCTACTCGAACACCTCTGGCAGGGGGCTTACGTTGGCGCAGCGCTCGGAAAGGGGCAAGGCCTGGAAGGTCCAGCTCACACCCAACCCGACCGGGTCAAGGAGCCCTTTTCTGTTAGGCGTCTCGTGCCCAGGAGCAAATGTTTGCAAGGCTGTGGGCGGCTCGGGGAGGGGTACCCTGGCCGAGCGCTGGACAAATGGCAAGGGCTGGAAGATCCAGTCCACGCCGAACCCGACGCGGGTCGACAAGCGCGCTTCTGAACAGTGTCTCGTGCACGGCGGCAAATGCCTGCACCACCGTGGGCTCCTACGTCGACCGTTCGGGCAACGAAGTTACGCTGGCCGAGCGCTGGAACGGCAAGACGTGGAAGATCCAGCCCATGCCCAACCCGACCGGGTCGACGCGCGCGTCCCTGAGCGCCATCTCGTGGACGGCCAAAGCTTGTATCGCCGTGGGCTCTTCTGACGCCTCGGGTACCCTGGCCGAGCGCTGGAACGGCAAGACGTGGACGATCCAGTCCACGCCCAACCCGACGGGCGGTCTCCCGGTCCTGGACGGCGTCTCATGCACGGCGGCATATGCGTGTACCGCGGTGGGAGGAGATGACTCGGGTGTGCTGGCCGAGCGCTGGAACGGCACGGCGTGGACGATCCAATCCACGCCCAATAAGGGGACGGGGTCGCGGCTCCGCGGGGTCTCGTGCGCGGCGGCAGACGCCTGTACGGCCGTGGGTGGCTACACGTCGAAGACGCTCGCGGGCCGCATGCTGGCTTATTACTGGAACGGCACGGACTGGACGATCCAATCCACCCCCAAACCGAGGGGCTCCTATGGGGCGGCCCTGGTGGGCGTCTCGTGCACGGCGGCAAACGTCTGCACCGCGGCGGGCAACTTCGAAAAGACCCGCGCCAGCGGCGAGCAACCCCTTGCTGAGCGTCATACCTGAGGCGACGTCTCGCGGCCCGCCAGGGCTCCCGGCCACTCGCCGCGAGACGGTTTCAGCCAGGCCCAACGTATGAGGAAGCGAGGTCCCGCCAACCAAAAGCGCCTGACGAGCCCCGCGTGTTAGATGGCCTCAGCCTCGCGGCCCCATGTTCGACGGTGCACACCGATACGCGATCATGTAGGCGGGGTAGGCGAGAAGCTCGGCGCCTGCGATCAACGCAATCCATCCCGGATGGAAGCTCAAATGCGCGCCCCACCTGGTCTGCGCCGGTAACGCGGGCAATGACCAGTACCGCGACCGCGGCGATCGCCGTAGCCACCGCCGAGAGCAGGATTGGCCGGATCACGCCTCGCATCTCGCCGACGATTTATAGAGCTGGTGAACGACGCGTACCGGAGCTGCGCTGCGCAAAAACGGCGGGCTACAAGCTAGCTACTTGCCCAGCACGATCCGCACCTTGAGGAACTTGACGAACAGGTTCGGGTAGCCATCCCCCGGGGCGTTCTGGCTGTCGTCGCCCGCCGACGCGATCGTGCGCAGGACCTTCATCCCGCTGGTCACCACGCCGAACGGCGTGTAGTCCGGCGGGATCCGGGGCGAGGCCTTCCAGCAGAAGAAGAACTGGCTGCCGTTGGTGTCGGGACCCGCGTTGGCCATCGCCACGGTGCCTGCCGGGTACGTGGCGCCGGCCAGGTTCTCGTTCTTAAACACATAGCCGGGGCCGCCGGAGCCCGTCCCGGTCGGGTCACCGCACTGCAGGACGAAGATCTGCAGGATGGTAAGCCGGTGGCAGTGCGTCCCGGTGAAGTAGTCCCGGGTGGCGAGGAACCTGAACGAAAACGTCGTGCACGGCGCGGCGGCCGTCAGCGCCCGGAAGGTGATAGTGCCTTGCGTCGTGTACATCGTGGCGGAGTAAGGGTGCGCCGCCCTCGCCGGTGTGTAATCGGGCAGGCCCTTGTAACGGTCCATGGGGACGGCGTGGGCGAAGCCGCAGGCATTCGAGGTTTCCGCCATGCCCCGAACTCTGGGTGTGCCGGTCGAGGGCAGGTCGGCCAGCCTCGCCGTCCTGGGCGCCATCGTGGCCGGACGGGCGCGGGCTTGCGGCGCGGCCTGCGTCGTCGAACTGGTGGCGGCCACGCCCGCCAGCCCAAGGATGACAGTGGCGCCGATGATGCTCATGATTCTGTGCTTCCGCATGGTCGCGAACCCCTCTCGGTCTCGGGAAGCTTGTGCGTGTTACAGCGGCGCAAGTCTAGATCGACTGTGCCTGCGGCCTCACCTCGGCGCTCCCGCCCCCGGCTAGCCCTCCCGCGCCCGCACGGCCACGGTCATCCGCGTGAGCGCGCAGAGGAGTCCCTGGTCGTCGGTGATCTCTACGTCCCACACCCAAGAGCTCCGGCCCCGGTGGCGCGCGCGGGCGGTCCCGTGGATCGTGCCCGAGGTGATCGGACGCAGGAGGCTGGTCTGATGCGCCTGTCCGGTCGCCTTCCCGCCGTCGGCGGCGACCGCCAGCGCCGTGGCAAGCGAGGTGAGGCCCTCCGCGAGCGCCGCGAAGACGCCGCCGTGGACAAGCCCGGACGGCTGCTTGAGCTCTTCTCGGACCACGACCTCGCCCCGCGCGATACCGTCTTCGAGCTCGGTGACTGTCAGCCCGTACAGCGCGTCGAAGCCCTGCTTGGCGGCGTGCGGTAGTCCGTCCATGTGCGCGGGACCATACCCTGGCGCGCGCCGCGAGCCGCTTGTCTACGCTTGAGCGCGCATGACAAGCAGACGCAGACAGCCTGCCGAGACCGCGTGACGTCGCTGCACGAACCGGCGTCGGGGCTCGACCACCTCCCGCCCGACCAGCACGCCGTTCTGCAGATGGTGCTCGGCCGCGGCCACTCCTACGACGAGATCGCGGCGCTGCTCTCGATCGACCGGGCCGCGGTCCGCCAGCGCGCCCTGGTCGCTCTGGATGCCCTCGGTCCGGCCACGCCTATCTCGGCGCAGCGGCGGGCTCTGATCACCGACTACCTGCTCGGGCAGCTACCCCCGCGCGTGAGCGAGGAGGTCCGGGACCATCTGGCCCGGTCCGCCTCCGAGCGGACCTGGGCGCGGGCCGTGGCCCGCGAGCTGACCCCGCTCTCGTCAGACGCCCTGTCCGAGGTTCCCTCCGGAGCGTTCGACCTCGAGGACGCAGAGGACACCTTCGCTACTGACACGGATGCAGCCGCCGCGCTGCCGGCACAGGAGCGGCCCCCCGCGGACGAACCCGCGCCGCGCCGGGTCTCTCGCCTTGGCGGTGCGATCCTGCTCGGCGCCGTCGCCGCGGCTGTGATCGCTGCCATCCTCATCTTCGCCGTATTTGGGGTGGGCGGTGCAACCAGCCACAAGGCGACCGCCGGCAAGCCCGCAAGCACAAAGCCACAAACGGGCGCGCGTCCGCTCACGCAGATCAACCTCACATCCCCCACCAAGAGCAAGGCGATTGGCATCGCCGAGGTCATCAAGGCCGGTAGCGCGACCGGCGTGGTGCTCGTCGCGCAGAACCTCAAGCCGAACTCGGGCGGGAACGCGTACGCGATCTGGCTCTACAACTCGCCCACCAGCGCGCTGCGGCTCGGCTATGTCAGGGCCTCCAGCGGACGCTTGCAGACCTGGGGTCGCCTACCGGCCAACGCCGGCAGCTTCAGGCGGATCGTGGTCACGCTCCAGAGCGGACCGTCGAACAAGCCCGGGGAGATCGTGCTGCAGGGCAAGCTGTCGGGCGTGTAGCGGCGCGTCGACCCGCGATCGCCCCGCCGCGCTTCGCCCCCTACTAAGACGCGCTCCCCGTCAAGCGCTCGAGCCCGTCGAGTGCCTCCTCCAACCGCGCCCCGGCCGCGCGGCGCAGCATCCAGCCTCCGGTGCGCGAGTAGCCCCGCAGCTTCTGCTCCTGGGAGATCGCGACCCGGGCGCCCTCATGTTGCGCCTGGAGTTCGATCTCGGTGACCGATTGACGCAGGACGCGCTCGAACGGCGTGGCCAGGACCTCCTGCTCGAACGAAAGCCGGGCAGGCTCGTCACCGGCGGGCGGCTCAGAGGCCAGCAGGAAGAAGTCCATGCGGACGGCGCGGCCACGCTTGCTGGTGTAGACCTGGGTGAAGCGGTTCTCGTTGACCCCCTCCACACGCACCACGCCGGGCCACCAGCGGGGGAAGTGGTGGGGGTCGGAGACGATCGCCCAGATCTCCCGGGCGGGTGCTGCGATCAGGCGCGTCCTGTGGGCCAGCACGGCAATCAGTACTCGATCAGCGACCGGATCGGATAAGGCGCGAGCTGTCTGCGGCCTTCGAGAAAGCGAAGCTCGATCAGGAACGCGCACCCCACCACCTCGGCGCCGAGGTGCTCGGCCAGTTGACAGACCGCACGGGCCGTTCCACCGGTGGCCAGCAGGTCGTCGTGGAGGAGCACCCTCGTTCCGCCGGCGAACGCGTCGGCGTGGACCTCCACCGCGTCGAGGCCGTACTCGAGGGCGTACTCGGCCCTCACCACCTCGTGGGGCAGCTTGCCCGGCTTGCGTGCGGGGACGAAGCCGACGCCGAGCGCGAGCGCCAGCGACGCGCCGAGGATGAAGCCGCGCGCCTCTGCAGCGACGACGATGTCAGGCTCGAGCGGGCCGGCGATCTCAGCCAGTCCCGTTACGGCGCTCCTGAGCGCGTCCGGTGCCAGCAGCAGCGGGGTGATGTCCTTGAACACGATTCCCGGGCGAGGAAAGTCCGGAATTTCCCGCACCAGGGCGCGCAGATCAGGCCGTTGCGGCGGCGGACTCGCTGTGCCGGGCGGTTCGCGCTCCCGCCGGCCTCCTGCACCGCGCGCCACTACGTCGCGATCCGACGCAGGTCGCGGATCAGCAGCAGGTGCTTCAGGTGCGTGGTGACCGAGGCCAGGTTCTCGAGCGCCTCGACCGCCTCCTTGCGCCGCTCGGGGTTGCGAGAGCGCAGGGCGGGAGCGAGGATGCTCTGGAGCAGCTGCGCCTCGCGGTCGGCGGAGGTGCGGAACACGCGTAGGTTGCGTCCCCCGACCCCGTAGCGGGCGAGCTCGGACACCGCGCGGATGATCTCGCGCTCGGTCTCGTCGAAGTACCTGCTTCCGGCGCGGATCTCGCCCTTGATCACGCCGAACTCGACCAGCTCCCGCACCAGTCCGGGGTCGGCACCCGTCTCGTCGACGACGTCATCGAGCGAGTACAGGGCGCCCGTGTCGCGCACCGTCACGGTCGCGCGTCTCAGCGAGCGGCCGTCGCCGCGGGAGGTCACCTCGGGCTCGGCGCGCCCGCCCGCAAGCTCCTGCCTGATCACGCGCAGCGGCAGGAACTCGTCGCGCTGCAGGCGCAGAATGGTTCGCAGCCGCTGGATGTCGTTTGGCGTATAAAGGCGGTAGCCCCCTTGCGTGCGTCGCGGCGCGAGCAGCTTCTGGTCCTCCAGGTAGCGGATCTTCGAGATCGAGATGTCGGGGAACTCTTGGCGCAGCGCCTTGCAGACCGCGCCGATCGTGACCGCCTTCTGGCGCGGCCGGCCACTCTCGGTCTGCGGTGGCGGAAGTTCGATGTCGGCGGTGGGCTCTTCGGTGGTTGCCATCAGCCGTTCAAAAATGCGAGCTTGTACTTGCCAATCTGGAGCTCATCCCCGTGATGGAGAAGCTCGGACTCGACCCGCTGGCGGTTGACGTATGTCCCGTTGAGCGATCCGCAGTCGTCGAGGTGGTAGTCCTGCCCCCGACGCACGATGAGCGCGTGGTGGCGCGACACCGTCACGTCATCGAGGAACACGTCGGCATCCGGGCTGCGGCCGACCGTCACCCGATCGTTGTGAATCGGGAAGGTCTCGCCCGCTCGTCCGCCGCCTGACCGGATTACGAGCGCCGGGCCGCGGATCCGAACGTCATCCAGTTCGAGCGCCTCCAGTTCATCGCTCTCGCCGACCGTGTAGCTGGCCGTGCTCGGATCCGAGCTGGCCTCCGCCTCGGCGAGAAAGGCCCCACACCGCTGGCAGTAGTTGGCGCCCTCGGCGTTGGCGAAGCCGCATTCGGGACAGTGAAGGGCCATCCCGACGCTTTACCTACTCCGTCCTGGCGGCAGCCACGCGTCCGGCGAGGATTTCGGTCAGCTGCTGGACATCCCCCCCCGATATGACCTCCGCGCCGCGTTCGTGCTTGTTGCGCAGCCTGTTGACCAGCTCGGCGCGCAGGATGTCGATCTTCCCGTGCAGGATTCGGCGCCTGTAGGAGATCTCGATCTCCTGGGCGGTCAGCTCCTTGATCAGCTCCTTCAGCTCCTCGTCGGTGAGAGAGCCAAGATCCGGAAAAGTGTCCATAAGAGCGACCGTACCGCCAACCAATCCTGCGGGGAACGCGAGTATACCCAGGCCTGCCCCAGGGTCAAGCTCAGCTTTAGAGTTGCGCCAGGCCGGCGCGGAAGTAGAGCGCGGTCGCGAGGAACGACAGCCCCATGCCGACGTAGAGCATTACCAGCGCCACCGTGTGCAGCGGGATCATGGCGAAGAAGGGCGCGCCCATGATCGGGGCCACCGCCAGCCGTCCGGGCCAGTTGATCTGCAGCTCGAGCCCGCGCCTCAGCGCCGCGCGGCTCAGCACCAGCATCGCGAGCTCGCGCGCGATGACCAGCGCCAGCGCCCACCGGGGCAGGAGGTCGAAGCGCCACGCGACCGCCATCCCCGAGATCACCAGCAGTCGGTCGATGGCGGGGTCGAGCAGCGCTCCGAGGCGGCTGTACTGGCCGGTGAGGCGCGCCACAAAGCCGTCCAGGTAGTCCCCCCAGCCGATGGCCGCGTACAGCACGATCGCAACCGGGTCGTGGCCGTCGGTGCTGGTCAGGGCGATGACCAGGAAGACCGGAATGCCCGCGAGGCGCGCGAACCCGATCGCGTTGGGGATCGTCCAGGGATTGAGCGGATGACCCTTGAGCGTTGCATCGGGCGCAGGCCCGGAACGGTCGATGCCGAACAGCCGCCGCTTCGTGACTCGGGCGGTCATTCCCTCGCTCCGATCCGCCGTGGCCCGCTCGGTGGAATCCCCCGGCATCGCGCCTCGGTCACCCACGCGAGCCTCCGGCACGTTTCTTCAGGGTGCGACCCGCCACACCGCGGCAACCGCGTCGGCCGCATCCGCGAGCGAAACCGGGCGTGGTTGGAGCCCGCGGCGCACCATCACCTCGAGCTCACCGGAAGGGAGCGTCCTTCGCCCCACGGTTACCCGGACCGGGCAGCCGAGCAGCTCCGCGTCGGCGAACTTCTCCCCTGGCCCGGCTTCGCGCTCGTCGTAGAGGATTCTCAGCCCCAGCGCCTCGAGTTCTCCGTACAGTCGGTCGGAGAGCTCGCGCTCCTCGCCGCCGGGATGGCCCAGGGTCACCAGCTCGACGTCGAACGGGGCGATCGACCGCGGCCACGAGATCCCGCGCGCGTCGGCGTATTGCTCCACCGCCGCCGCTGCCGCGAGAGCGGGGCCAAAGCCGTAGGAGCCCATCCAGATCAGGTGCTCGGCACCGGATTCGTCGAGATATGTGGCGTCGAGCGGCTGCGAGTAACGCGTGCCCAGCTTGAAGATGTTTCCCACCTCGATCGCCGGCTCGATCCGGACCCGGCTGCCGTCCACCGTGTCGCCCTCGACCACGGTGCGAACGTCGACGCGCTCGAAATGGAAGTCCCGCCCGGGCT
>JAFAPR010000263.1 GCA_019247075.1 Solirubrobacterales bacterium | reverse complement strand
GTTGATCGACTGCTGGAGCGCCTGCTGCCCGACACGCTGGAGCTGCATGTCCAGCGACAGCTTGAGCGTGTGGCCGGGGGTGGGCGGGATCTCCTTCAGATAGCGCTCAAAGGCGCCGGCGGCGTTGACCAGCACCCGTTGCTTGCCGTCCTGGCCCTGGAGGTAGCGGTTGTAGTACCACTCCAGACCGGACTGGCCGACGACGTCGTTGGGAGAAGCCCCCTGGTAGCGCGGGTCGTTCAGCTCGGCAGCGGTGATGCGGCCGACAGTCCCGAACAGCTGCGCCGCCAGCGGGCCGAGCGGATAGTGGCGCTCGTAGACCTGCTGGACCTGCACGCCCGGGAAGAGGTTCTGGCGCTCCAGGATGTAGAACTCGGTGTAGCGCGAGACGTGGTCCTTGACGGTCACATTGGCGTACGGGACCCGGGCCTGCTGCTGGACGATGTCGCAGGGGATCGGCCCGAGCCGCTGCACCGCGGGCCGCGTCTGCCCTGCAACCGGGAACACGCAGCGCCGTGGGCGAGCGGGCATTCCCAGCACGTGGTAGAGCCGGTGGTAGAGCGCCCGTCTCTGGCTCGCCGAGTTCGGCAGGTTGGGAACCGACAGCTGCACGCTGAGCGAGCGCGTGTTGTCCACGAGGATGTCGCCGTTTGAGTCGAGCACCCAGCCGCGCGGCGCGGCCACCTCGACGGTGCGGATGCTCCCGTTGGCCCTGGCCTGCGCCAGATAGTGCTGCCCGGACAGGATCTGCAAGAACCAGAGGCGGAAGAAGAGGATGCCGAACATCGCCAGCGCGAAGGTGCCCAGCAGGGCGACCCGCCGGGCCAGCTGCGGCGTCAGCATGGGCGGGCGGCGCTGGTCGGCGGGCGGGGTCATCTCGTTGTCGAGTGCGGGAGCGTTCCGAGTCGCTCGGTGGATCGCTGCAATGGGCTGAGGCCGCCGGTCGTGTAGGCGCGGCGACGTCGGCGGCGAGGATCCTGGGGCACGGAGGCCCCGAGCACCCGCCGCACGATCGCGTACACGGGCAAGGCGAGCAGCGTGTTGATCAGCACCGTGATGAACATCTGTTGGAGGAGCAGCAGGCTGACGGGCGCGTCGACCCCGAGCAGAATCTGGATCAGGGCCATGCCGACCTGGGCCACCGCCGTCGCCGCTGCGCCTCCTGCGAGCGGCACCAGCGCGTGCGCCGGATCGTAGAGCTCCCGGATCCGGCCCGACCAATAGCCGATCAGGATGTACAGGAGCGAGGTGACCCCCAGCGTCTGGACGAACACCATGTCCACCAGCAGGCCCGCTCCGAACCCCAGCAGCGCGCCGGTCATCGAGCCGCAGATCAGCCCCACCGACATCACCACCAGCGGCATGAGGTCGGCGCTCACGCCGAACAGGGTGATCTGCGAGACCGCGGCCGCCTGGATCACCACCACGGCAAACGCGAGCACCACAAGGCGGATGACTAGGCTCGCCCGCTGGTTCATGGCACCTGCGCGCGCACGGCCTGACCGTGTGGCGCGGTCAGCACCTGCACTACCGCCAGATGGCGGAGGTTGGCCGCCGGGGAGACGGTGACCTCGTTGTTGTTGATGAGGTTGTTCTGGTTGGCGTTGGAGACCTGGCCGATCGGGATCCCGCGCGGATAGAGGGACTGCAGCGGGCCCGACTTGTAGCCCGCCGTGACCACGAGCTGACCCACCTGCGGGCCGGGCTGACCGGGCACGATGTGCGGCAGGTCCTGGAGCAGCAGCTCGTTCGGATCACCGACGGCCGGCACGAGGATGCCGACGTCGCCGTTCTGGTCCTGGACCTGGGCGGCGACGTCGACGGAGTGGTCGGTGATGAGCTGCACGATCGCGAAGCTCGAGCCGACCAGCGAGACCCTGCCCACCAGCGCGCCGTCGCCAATCACCGGCTGGTCCAGGCGGATGCCGTTGCCGGAGCCCTTGTCGATCTCGATCTGCTGGTACCAAAGCGTCGGGTCCTGGTTGATCACATCGGCGGTCACCGGCTGGTAGGCGTCGATGTTTAAGGTCGCGTCGAGGTGCACCTCTCTGCTCAGCTGACGGTTGAGGATCTCCGCCTCCTGCGCCTGCGCGAGCTCGGCGGTCAGGCGCTCCACCTTCTTGCGCAGCTGCGTCACCTGCGAACGGGCGTGGAGCGTGTCGGAGAACCAGCCGGCGACGTCGCGGACGGGAGAAAGGACGGTGCTGGCGCCCTGCTGGATTGGTGAAAGCACCTGCACGACCCCACGCTGGATCGTGTGCAGCGGGCTTGACGGCGACCCGCCGAAGTATGCGGTCAGCAGAATCAGGGATGCGCAGACGAGCGCTGCAAGCGTGACCCGTCGACGCCGTACGTGTTTGTTGTGCACGGGAGATGTCTCTTTCTCTCCAAGAGCTCGCTCCTCGCCGTTTGCACCAATGGAACCACAGACCCTAGTAGCGGCGGTGGCGATTGCGTGAATTCTTGCTTGATCGGTGGATGGCTTCGAATTCCTCGAGCGACCGACCGGAGCCCACCGCGACGCATGTCAGCGGCGACTCCGCCAGATGGGCGGGCATCTGCGTCTCGTTGCGCAGCCGCTCATCCATCCCCTGAAGCAGCGATCCCCCCCCTGCCAGCATGATGCCACGGTCCATGATGTCGGACGCAAGCTCCGGCGGCGTGCGGTCGAGTGTCTCCTTGACGGCGTCGACTATCTGGGAGACGGGCTCCTCCAGCGCCCCACGAATCTCCTCGCTGGTGAGCACCACAGTCTTGGGCAGCCCCGAGACCATGTCGCGCCCGCGGATCTCCGCCTGGACCTCCTCCGGCATGGGGAAGGCCGAGCCGATCTCGAGCTTTACCTCCTCGGCCGTCTGCTGGCCGATCAGGAGCTTGTACTCGCGCTTGACGTAGCTGATGATGGCTTCGTCGAGCTCGTCTCCGCCGACGCGGATCGACTGCGACACCACGATCCCGCCCAGCGAGATGACCGCCACCTCGCTGGTGCCGCCGCCGACATCGACGACCATAGATCCGGTCGGCTCGCCGACGGGCAGGCCGGCGCCGATGGCGGCCGCCATTGGCTCCTCGATCAGATAGGCCTGGCGGGCCCCGGCCGACAGGCACGCCTCCTCGACCGCGCGCTTCTCCACGCCCGTGACGCCGCTCGGCACGCACACCACCACGCGCGGGTGCGCCCAGCGACTCTGATGCACCTTCTGGATGAAGTGGCGGAGCATCTCCTCGGTGACCTCGAAGTCCGCGATCACCCCGTCCTTGAGCGGCCGGATCGCCTGGATCGTCCCGGGCGTGCGCCCCAGCATCCGCTTGGCTTCGATCCCCACGGCGTGGACCTCGCCGGTGCGGGAATCGACTGCGACCACGCTGGGCTCGGAGAGCACGATGCCGCGGCCGCGCACATAGACGAGCGTGTTGGCCGTCCCCAGATCGACCGCCATGTCGCGGCCGCCGAATCCCGTCAGATACGTGAAGAAACCCATATATGCGGAGAGGCGAGGACGCCGAGCGGAGCGGCGGATGACGGGAAGCCCTTACCAGCCTGCCTGCTCCGTTCGAGCGCGAGTGTACAGCCTTGCGGGGCGAATTCTGGGCCCCCCTGGCAGATTTTGGGGCGATGCCGCCGACCACGCCACGGGTTAGCTAGATCTTCGTCGAGCTAGCCCTGGAGTCGGCTCGGGTGGACGGTGATCGCGTCCCGGGACCGAGGACTCACCCCACCTTGAGCACCGCGCTCTTGGTGATCAACATGCTCTGGAGGCGGACCTGGTGGGCGCCCCGGCCGAGGCCGAGCCGAGCGGGAACGATCATGTAGGTCACGGCTCCCAGCGAATTGGCCGTGAGCCTGGCGACCCGGTGACCGCCGATCGAGAGCACCACCGGGTAATGCGGCAGGAAGCCGGCGGTGAGCAGATAGCTCTTGCCGTCGCTGCCGACGTGCCCAGGCGTGAGCCGGACCGCGTGCTCGAGGGCGACGAACTGTGCCCGGGCCTGGTGGCGATAGGAGGCCTCATTCTGCGAGGAGTGCGTGGCCGCCACCAGGGCGGGGACAAACCGTGGGGCGAACACGGTGCCCCAGCCGCTTGCCACATCGAAGCCCTTCTTGGCGGCGAAGCCGGGGACGATCACCTTCCCCTTCGCGGTCTCGGCCGAGTTGTTGCCCTTGACCACGTCGGCGATGCCGGCCTTCTGCCCGCGCGGGCCGAGCACGTGGTAAAGGGCCGGGTTGATCGGCCCCACGTTGCCGTGGTTCATCTGGGTGGCCAGGGCCATCACTCCGTTGAGCAGCGGCGCCGCCTCCGACGTGCCGCTCTGGGCGTCCATGGTGATATCAGGCACCGCGCGCTTCGAGCTCTTGGTGATCGCGGCCACACCGCTCTGGTAGGAGGGGCGGGAGAACACCGAGGAGAACCCGGCGCCCTCCGAGAACTGGGCTCCCGGCGGGGGCACGTGCCACAGTGGATCGGGCCCGAGCTTGCTGCCGTTCTTGGGGCTCACGTTGGGGATGCTCCCGCCAACGGCTGTATTCCAGGGAGAGTCATCCCAGGTCGCGGTGTCAGGGGTGGCGGAAACGTCCTGGCACTGCCCGTTGGCCACCGCCAGGTTCTGCACCACGCCACAGTCGCCGGTCGCGTTGAGCACCGGGATGCCCGCCGCGGCGGCCGCCAGTTCGCCCGGGTTCTGGGCCAGGATCTCCTCCCGGCCGTTCCTGTAGGTGGTCTCACCGGTCCCGTCGCTGATGGAGATCGAGTTGGCCAGGTGGTGGCTTGAGATCTCCTCCAGCGCCTTCATCATCTCCGGCGGCGCCACCTGCTGCGCGGCGTCGGCCTTGATCTGCGTGTCCGCCGGGGTCGCCGAGATCACGATCTTGGCGTAAGGAGCGATCAGGTGGGCGGCGATGACGTCGAGCGGGAGCTCTCCTTGTGCCCAGGCCTGGCAAGAGCCGTAGCTGCCCAGCTTCACCATCCCTGCGGGGCACTTCTTCGGGAGCGGGCCGGCTGGATAGATGGTGGTGATCTTCGGGTTGGGCAGGCCCAAGAGCTTGTCGAAGCCCGCCACTATCTTGGCGATGTTGGTGTTGTGCCACCCCTCGATCACCGCCACCGTGGTCCCGGCTCCATCGATGCCCCTGAGCCACAGCTGCCCGATGCCGTAGTCGAAGATGTCCTGCGGTCCGGGGGTCAATTGCGCGTACCGCACGCACGGCTTGGTGTTTGGCAAGCACTTGTCGTAGTTCTTGTGCATCCGGCGCAGAACCGCCTTGAGCACCCGGATCTGCTGGCTTCGCGGCGGGATCGCTGACGGCGCTGCCTGGGCGGCTGAGACGCCGGCGGTGCTCGTGCCCAGAATGGGGCGCCCGGTGATGCGGGCATGGATGACGGCCGGGGTCGGAGAGGGGGTTCTCGCTGCCGCCGCACCGCGACCCGTGCCCGCCGCGACAAGGAGAGCTGCCAGCGCGAGCATCAATGCACCCGTCCCGGCAGCCAATCTGCGATCACGCCACGTCATCAGTCCAGCCTCCCAGTTTGACTACGGTCTGCTCGTGCCGGCCCTGCAGGCCCGAGAGCGCAGCGCGGAACGCTATCACTGAAGTAATGCGAGGAGTTCTGTCGGTCTGGGACGACCCGCCAGCGCGAGCCAAGAGCCGCCTACCCCACCAGTTCCGGCATCAGCTCCAGCAGCGCTGCAAGTGGTAGGCCGACCACGTTGAGGTAATCGCCCTCGATCCTCTTGACCAGCGCCGCGCCGCGGCCCTGGATCGCATACCCTCCCGCGCGCTGGCGCCATTCCTCGCTGTCCAAGTACCACTCGAGCAGACGCCGATCCAGCGCCCTGAAGACCACCGTCGTGGTCGCTGCGGCAGTGCGCGACTGCCCCTCGGACGAGAGCAGGCACAGCCCGCCGATCACCGCGTGGCGCCGGCCGGAGAGAGCCTGCAGCGTGGCGCGCGCCTGCTGCCGGTCGCCGGGCTTGCCGTATATGGCGGCCTCCACCGCGACGACCGTATCCACACCGAGCACGGGCACCTCCGTCAGCCCCTCCGCCGCGGCGCGCGCCTTGCGGTAGGCGTTCTCGACCGCAACTTCGTACGGAGGCCCCGCATCGAGCTCCTCCACTTCGGGCACCCGGGCCGCGAACGGAATCCCCAGTTGCTCGAGGATCGCGCTGCGCTGCGGAGAGCGAGACGCGAGGATCAGGCGCGGGCGCACCTCGGGCGACCGCAAGCCAGGGTCAGCCCAGCTCGGGGAAGAACAGCGCGACCTCGCGCGCGGCCGATGCGTCCGAATCGGACCCGTGGACCATGTTCTGTCCCACGGCGGTCGCGTACTCCCCGCGAATGGAGCCCGCATCCGCGTGCAGCGGATCGGTCGCGCCGATCACCTGGCGGGACGCCTCGACTGCCCGCTCGCCCACGACCACCATCGCGACCAGCGGGCCGGACGTGATGAACTGCACCAGTTCCTCGAAGAACGGTTTGCCCGTGTGCTCCTCGTAGTGGCGCTCGGCCAGCTGCCGGTTGATCGTCGTCAGCTTCAGCGCCTGGAGGCGAAGACCCTTGCGCTCGAACCGGGCGATGATCTCTCCGGTCAGGTTGCGGCCGAAGGCGTCGGGCTTGATCAGGACCAGCGATCGCTCCATTGGAAGCGTGCTCGCGTCGTGGCGCTCGGTCGTCGCCGCGGATCAGTGACCGCCGGGCGCCGCCGTAGGCCGCTCGAATGTGAGCGTATTTGCGGCTGCGATCACTAAGGACGGGTCGTCTGCGGGCGCCCGTAGCCGGGCGCGGTGGGCGGAGACTCACCGCTCTGCCGCGGCGCGGATTGCCGGGACACCGGGGAGCGCACCTGAGCCTGCCTCGGGGATGACGCCTGGCCGTCCACGAACTGGCTCGCCTGGTCGGCGACCCCCTCCCGACGGCGTCGGACGCGACGCTGCGCCCCCGCGGCGCCGACCTCCGTTTCGCAGAAGGGGCAGATCTTCCAGTCCGCCTCCAGCGGCCGACCGCACACCCGGCAGGGATCCTTGAGCTTGTGCAGGCAGCTCGGGCAGCTGAGAAAGTCCTTCTCCACGGGCCGCTCGCAGTAGGGGCAGAGGTGGTAGCCCGACTGCGCCAGTCGCACCTCGGCTGCCTGCATTTCGAGATCTCGCTCGCGCACGTCGTCTAGGTACTCGGGCGGTCGCACAATCGCGTAGACGATCGTGCCCACGAAGGGAAACAGCGCAGCGGCGGTCGCCACCCCCACCAGCATGGGGTCGGCGACGCGGCGACGGGCATCCGCGAACGTCCAGTACACGAGCGCCAACCAGATGATCACAAGGAACAAAGCCAGCAGTTCGACCGCGAGGTTCAGCCCGCTGTTTTTGATCCCCAGGACGGCGAACGCCATCATTGCCACCGCCAGTCTAATGATCTGACCCTCGTCATTCCTTCTCCGTGCCTAAAGATCCTTGCCAAAGAAAAAGCGCTCCGAACAGGTACCCAATCCGCAAGAAGACCAAAATCACGGTCGCCACGACCAGCGCGACAGGGCCGACCTCGCGAGAAGCTCGGCTGCTTGCCGGTGACATCCGGTCGTTGCGTGGTTGGTTCAGCGCTCGAAGGCATCTTCCTGCGTGGCCGCTACAAGCTTGAGGCGCGCTCGAGCCGCTCGGCCCCGAGGAGGTCCGCGACCAGGTAGATAGAGCCGGTCGCGACCACCGCGCCATCGGGCCCGGCGAGCTCTCTCGCGCGCGCAAGCGCCGCCGCGGGACCCCGCACCACCTCCGCGGGCGGTCCTTTCAGTTGGCCCGCGAGTGACTGGAGCGTCGGCGGCGGCAAAGCACGCGGATTATGGGAGTTCGTACAGATCAGCGCGTCACACCCTTCGAGCAGCGTGCGCAGCATAGCGGCAGCGTCCTTGTCGTCGAGGATCGAGATCACTGCCACCAGCGGCCTGCGGCAAGACGTGGCCTCCGCCAGTGACTCCGCCAGCGCCGTCATCGCCTCGGGGTTGTGCGCGCCGTCGACCACCGTCAGTGGCTCGTTCGAGACGACTTGGAGCCGACCGAGGATGCTGACCTCGGCCGCCGCGTCCACGACGGCCTGCTCGTCGAGCTCTCCCAGGTAACTCTCCGCGGCGGTGCGGGCGAGGGCGAAGTTTCGCCGCTGGAAGGAGCCAAGCGCGGCGACCGGGACGCCCGGGTCGGGGGGCGCGCAGACGATGCGGGCGCCGCGCTCCTCGGCGACGCGGTTGGCGACCGCGAGCGCGTCGGGGTGTAGACCGTGGCCCAGGGCGAGCGTGCTGCCGGGCCTGACCACGTCGAGCTTCTCCTGGGCGATGTGGGTGATCGTCGGCCCCAGCCACCGCGTGTGCTCGAGCCCCACGGTCGTCAGCACTGCAACCGAGGAGGGGATCACGTTGGTGGCGTCGTAGCGGCCGCCCAGACCGGCCTCGATCGCGGCGACCTGGACTTCCCGGCGTGCCAGCTCCGAGTAGGCGGCCGTGGTCAAGGCCTCGAACTGCGTCACGCGGTCGTCCTCAGGGAGCGAGCGATCGACCAGCTCGGCCGCCCGCGCCGCCCGCGACACGGCGACCCCGAACGCGCTCGCCTCGAGGTCTCGCTCGGCGATCTGTATCCGCTCGGCGAAGGAGACGAGGTGGGGCGAGGTGTACGTGCCGGTATGGACTCCGTGGCGCTGGAGGATCGCGGCGATCATGCGCGTTGTCGACGACTTGCCGTTGGTCCCGACCACGTGGATCGAGGCGAACTGCTCCTGAGGTCGCTGCAGCGTGGTCATCAGCCGTCGCATGCGGTCGAGTCCGAAGCGCATGCCGAACAGCTCGAGTGAGCTCAGGTAGCGCTCGGCCTCGGCGAGCGTCCATGCCCGCGAGCCTTCCGGCCGGGTGGTCACAGCGCCTGAAGCTCCGCGTCCAAGCGCGCGAGCTTGTCGCGCTCGGCCTGGACGATTGGTGGGGGCGCGTTGGCGACGAACCCCTGGTTGGCAAGCTTGGCGCGGGCGCGCTCGATCTCGCGCTCGAGCCGGGCGCGCTCGGCGGCGAGCTTCTGCCGTGCCGCCTCGAGGTCCACCTCCACGCCCGCAAGGATCTCCACCACGCCGCCGGGAACGGGAATCGTCGCGATCGGTTCGGTCCCGTCCTCCGTCAGGGTGAGCCGGGCCAGTCCCGCCACGTGCGGTTGGGTCTCTTCGTAGCCATCGGCGAGCAGGCGGGCGGGAACCCGGGCGCCCGCTTTGACCCGTGCCTGCGCGCGCCAGCCCCGCACCGCTTGGACGGCCTCGATCACGCGCGCGATGGCGGCTTCGGCATGCTCGTCTAACGCCGCCGCGGCAGCCGGGACCCGCCGGGCCGCGAGCAGCCCCTCGCTGCCGGGGATGTAGCCATAGACCTCCTCGGTGACAAACGGGATGATCGGCTGGCCGAACGCCAGTGTCTCGGTGAGGATGTAGAGCAGCGTCGCCCGAAGCGAGACCTCACCGGCCCGCAGCCGCGGTTTGACCATCTCGAGGTACCAGTCGCACAGCTCGCCGTAGATGAAGTCATACAGCGCCAGGGCGGCGTGGGAGAAGTCATAGCCCTCGATCCGTCTGCCCACCTCTTCGATGGCGCGCTGCAGCCGCGAGAGGATCCAGCGGTCTTCGAGCGCGGTCGGCTCACGCGCGGCCCGAGCGTCTTCTCCGACGCTGAGCAGGATCAGCCGCGAGGCGTTCCACAGCTTGTTGGCGAGCGCCAGCCCCTGCGCGATCTTGTCCTCGGCGAACTTCACGTCCTGGCTGGAGGACATCGCCAAAAGGCCCCAGCGCAGGGCGTCGGCACCGTAGGCCGGGAAGCTCCCTCCCTCTTCGAACACGGGCGGGCGCGGCCCGCCCTCGATCAGATCCATTGGGTCGATACCCGTCCCCAGAGACTTCGACATCCGCCGGCCGTCGGGGGCCTGGATGATCGCGTGGATGTGGACGTCCGCGAATGGGATCGAGCCGGTGAACTCGAGTCCCATCATCACCATGCGCGCGACCCACAGGAAGATGATGTCGCGCGCGGTCACGAGCACGTCCGTGGGATAGAAGGCTTTGAGCTCCGACGTCTGTGCCGGCCAGCCCAGTGCGGCGAACGGCCACAGGGCGCTCGAGAACCAAGTGTCGAGCACGTCGGGATCTCGCTCCCAGCCATCGCCGACGGGCGCCTCGAGACCTACGTATACCTCCTCGCCGCGGTACCACACGGGCAGGCGGTGGCCCCACCATAGCTGGCGCGAGATGCACCAGGGACGGAGGTGCTCGAGCCACTCGATGTAGACGGCGGCCCAGCGCTGCGGATGGAAGCGCACGCGCCCCCCTGAAACCGCTTCGATCGCGGGCGCGGCGAGGTCCTCCATGCGCATGAACCACTGCAGCGACACCAGCGGTTCGATCCGCTCGCCCGAGCGCTGGGAGAAGGGGACGGTGTGCAGGTACTCCTCGGTCTTGGCGACCAACCCCTGCGCGCGCAGCTGCGCCACTACCTCGTGCCGCGCCTGCTCTGCTTTCATGCCGACAAACCGCTCCGGAGCTCGCGCAGTGATGCGGCCGTCCTCGCCGATCACGCTGACCTGCTCGAGCTCGTGGCGGCGCCCGATCTCGAAGTCGTTGGGATCGTGGCCGGGAGTGATCTTGAGCGCGCCCGTGCCGAACTCCGGCTTCACGTAGGGATCGGCGATGATGCGCAGGCGTCGCCCGACCAGCGGCAGCACCGCCTCGCGCCCGATCAGTTCCTCGTACCGGGCGTCGTCGGGGTTGACCGCGATCGCCGTGTCGGCCAGCATCGTCTCCGGCCGCACGGTCGCCACCATCACGGCGCCCTCGCCGTCGGCAAGCGGGTAATTGACGTAGTAGAGGGTGTCGCTGACCTCGCGGTCCTCGACCTCGAGGTCCGAGATCGCCGAGCGCGTGCCGGGATCCCAGTTGACCATGTACCGGTCGCGGTAGATGTACCCCTTCTCGTACAGCGCCACGAACACGCGCAGCACCGCGGCGGCGTAGTCGCTGTCGAGCGTGAAGCGCTCATCCTCGTAGTCGCACGAGGCGCCCAGCCGCACCAGCTGCTCGATGATCCTGCCGCCATACCTGTCTCGCCATTCCCACACGCGCCGCTCGAACGCCTCTCGTCCCAGGGCGTCGCGATCGGTCCCCTCGGCGTGCAGCGCCTGCTCCACCTGCATCTGCGTGGCGATGCCGGCGTGGTCGGTGCCCAGGATCCATTTCGCCCGCCGCCCGTGGAGGCGCCGATAGCGGATCAGCGTGTCCATGATCGCGTCCTGGAAGGCGTGGCCCATGTGCAGCGACCCGGTCACGTTGGGGGGCGGGATCGCGATCGAGTAGTTCTCCTGCGCCGTGCCCTCGGGTTGGGGGTGGAAGATGCCCGACTGAAGCCACCGAGCGGCCACCCGCGGTTCGACCTCGGACGGGTCGTAGCGGGTCTTCGAGCGCAGCTCGGCGATCACGGCATCGCGGTAGGCCATGGAGCGTACGAGTCTAGGAGGCGTCAGGTCGGCGCGGGCACATGTGCCCGCGCCCCGGGCCGATCATGATCGCTCGGGCTTGCGGCCCGCTCGGCATCCAGCCTCGCCTCTCGGGCCGCGCCCGAGTCATCCCGCTGCCGGGGCGCGCATGCGCGCCCCGGGAGAAGTTGATTAGGCCGCCTCTTCCTCGGGTGCGGCCACCGTCACCAGCGTGGGCGGGGTGCCCTTCTCGATCGTCTCGGTGGTCACGACGCACTTGCGCACGTCGCGGCGCGAGGGGAGCTCGAACTGGACCTCGAGCAGGACCTCCTCGACGATCGAGCGCAGACCGCGGGCGCCAGTGTCGCGCTCGAGCGCCTTGTCCGCGACCGAGGAGAGAGCGTCGTCGGCGAACACGAGCTCGATGCCATCGAACTGGAAAAAGCGGTGGAACTGCTTGATCAGCGCGTTGCGCGGCTCGGTGAGGATCTCCATGAGCTCATCCCGCGACAGCTGGTGGATCGCCGACATGACCGGCAGGCGGCCGATGAACTCGGGGATCAGGCCGTACTGGATCAGGTCCTCGGGCAGGCAGCGCTCGAAGATCTCGCCCGTGTCGCGCTGGTCCTTGGACTGGATCGCCGCGCCGAAGCCGATCCCCTGGTGGCCGATGCGGCGCTCGATCACCTTGTCCAGGTTCGCGAAGGCGCCGCCGCAGATGAACAGCACGTTGGTCGTGTCGATCGAAAGGAACTCCTGGTGGGGATGCTTGCGACCGCCCTGCGGCGGGACGGAGGCGGTGGTGCCCTCGAGGATCTTCAAGAGCGCCTGCTGGACGCCCTCGCCGGAGACGTCGCGCGTGATCGACGGGTTGTCGGCCTTGCGCGCGATCTTGTCGACCTCGTCGATGTAGATGATCCCCGTCTCCGCCTTCTTGACGTCGTAGTCGGCCGCCTGGATCAGCTTCAGCAGGATGTTCTCCACGTCCTCGCCCACGTACCCGGCCTCGGTCAGCGCGGTGGCGTCGGCGATCGCGAAGGGGACGTTGAGGATGCGGGCCAGGGTCTGCGCGAGCAGCGTCTTGCCGCAGCCGGTCGGGCCGAGCAGGAGGATGTTCGATTTCTGCAGCTCGATCTCGTTGTCGTCGGACTGCATCATCTGCACGCGCTTGTAGTGGTTGTAAACCGCGACGGACAAGGTCCGCTTGGCCTGCTCCTGCCCTACGACGTACTCGTTCAGGACCTCGTAGATCTCGCGCGGCTTGGGGAGGTTGTCG
>JAFAPR010000226.1 GCA_019247075.1 Solirubrobacterales bacterium | reverse complement strand
GCCAGCGCGGTGTCGAGTACCGCTACGACAGCGAGGATGGCGAGCGCCAACAGGTTGAGGAAGGTCTGCGAGAACACGGTGCCAACCACGATCGCGAAGGTGCAAGCCGGCTTACCGAGCCGGCGAGCGACCACCCAGGCACGGGCCGGCTCGCCGAGCCGCCCGGGAGCCACAGTCGAGCCGAGCATGCCGATCAGAATCGCTCGTCTGACGCAGCCGCGGTCGAGACCGAGCTCGAGCCGCAATCCGTCGATTTCCTTGCCGGCCACCGCGGCCCTGAGGACCGCATACCAGGATTCAGCGCGGGCGAAGAAGGCGGCGCCCATGAGCACGAGCGCGAGGGCGATCCAACCGGGGTTGACGTGGGCGAGGGCGTGCACGACCACGCCCGGATCGAGCTTGGTCACGGCCAGCGCGACCAGGCCCGCGAGGCTCGCCACGGCCACGGTTGCCGCCAGCCAGCTCCGGCGCCCATGCCGGGCGCCACGGTCCAGGCTGTCGCGGGCGGCGTCGGCGCGACGGCGGCCGCCCCGTGGGGGGGTTGCGTCGCGAGCAGGGCCCGCGGGCACTGTAGGGCTGGCGCTCATGGCACGGCCGCGACCGGTTGTGGCTCGGCTGGCTCCATCGGTGTCCGATCGTCGGCGTCGGGTCCGCTCCAGGCGCCGATCACGCCGAGGTAATGACAGCGCAACTCGTCGGTCGCGTGCCGCCACGTGGCGCCGGCGACCGCAGCTCGCGCCCGCGCGCCCAGGCCCCGCCGCAGCTCCCGGCTCTCGACCAACCGCCTCACCGCCGAGACGAGCGCACTGGGGTCGTGGGCGTCATAGCGCAAACCGTCGACCCCGTTTCGCACCAGCTCGCGGGCCGCCGGAGTGTCGGCGGTCACGACGGGAAGGCCCGCGGCGTGGGCTTCGAGCATCACCATGCCGAGCGTCTCGCTGTCCGACGGAAACAGGAACGCGTCCGCGGAGGCGTACGCGCGCGAGAGCGCCTCGCCGGAGAGGAGGCCGAGGAAGGTGGTCGGCGTGCCGGAGAACAGCCGCTCGAGCTTGGGGCGCACGGGACCGTCGCCGACGATCGCCAGCGAGATTCCATCCAGCTCGCGGACGACGGGCACCAGTCGTTGCAGCGACTTCTCCTTGGCGAGCCGGCCCACGCAGAGCAGGATCACGCGGTCAGGGTGCCCCGCGCTCAAGCGCACCCGCCATTCCAGCTGGGCCCAGCGCGGGGAGAAGCGGTCGGTCTCGATGCCGTAGGGCCACAGCCCCAGCCTCTGCACGCCGCGCGCCCGCAGCTGCTCGATTGTCGCCACCGAGGTGCAGAGGTTCACGTCGGCGTGATTGTGCAGCCATACGACATACCGCCAGCCGAGCGACTCGAGCGCGCCGAGGCCGTAGTACTGAGAGTAGGCGGCGATGTTCGCGTGATACGAGGCCACCAGCGGGATCCGCTGTCGGTGCGCATAGTGCACGGCCCCGGCCCCCAGCACGAACGGATTGATCGCGTGGATCACATCCGGCGCGAACTCGCGTAACGCGGCACCTAACCGCGGGACCGGCAGCGATACCCGCTTGTCGGGGTAGCCGGACCCGTCTGGGTAGAGCGGAATCCGTAGCCCCGGTACGCCCACGACCCGGGCCCCCGCGTAGGATGGAGGCCCTCCGGCCGGCGCGACCACCAGCACCTCGTCTCCGTGGCGCTGAAGCTGCTCGAGCGTCCGCCGCAGGCGTGTGACGACGCCGTCTATGGCCGGCACGAAGACCTCGGTTACGAACGCGATGCGCATCGATGCTGCCTGGCTGACCTTAGGTCGCTGCCGCGGCGGACGCGGCGATTGGGGCCATGGTGATCTTCTACCCGACGCGCATCAGCGTTTGCTCAAGAAACCGATGTCCCACAAAATTGGTGTGAGGCCTCAAAGGGCGGCCTTTAACCTCTTGTCGACGATGTCTCTTTCACTTGCCCGCGACCGGCGTGAGCACTAGCACGAGCGCGGGCTTGCGCGGGTTCGCCTCGGACAACGCGGCCGGCGTGCACCCGGCCGTGCTCGAGGCGATCGCTGCAGCGAGCGCGGGCCACGCGTTCGGTTACGGCCACGATCGTTGGACCGAGCGGGCCGAGAACCTGCTCAAGGAGCAGTTCGGCTCCGGCGCCCGGGTGTACCTGGTCTGGGGCGGCACGGCCGCGAACGTGCTCTCTCTGCGGGCCTGCTGCAGGCCGTGGGAGGCCGCCATCTGCGTGGACAGCGCGCACTTGAATGTCGACGAGGCGGGCGCGCCGGAGGCGATCGCGGGGGTGAAGCTGCTCACCGCGGCGGGCCAGGACGGCAAGCTCGCCGGCGAGGCGATCGAGCGCCTGATCGTGCGGGTCGGGGACGAGCACGCGGTGCAGCCACGGGTCGTCTCGATCTCGCAGACCACAGAGCTAGGCACGGTGTACTCGCCCGACGAGGTGGCCGCGATTGCCGAGCTGGTCCACGCCCACGGGCTGATGCTGCACATGGACGGCGCGCGGCTCTGCAACGCCGCCGCCGCGCTGCACACGGCGCTCGCCGGCGCGAGCACGGCGCTCGGAGTCGATGTGCTCTCCTTCGGGGGGACGAAGAATGGCTTGCTGGGCGCCGAGGCGGTTGTGTTCACAGAGCCGGGGCTGGCTGACGGTTTCGAGTACCTGCGCAAGCAGTCGCTCCAGCTGGCGTCGAAGATGCGCTTTCTCGCGGCCCAGTTCGAGGCACTACTGGAGGATGAGCTGTGGCGATCCCTCGCCGAGCACGCCAACCAGATGGCGGCCCGGCTCGCTGCCGCGATCGACCAGGTGCCCGGGGTGACGATCACGCGCCCCGTTCAGGCGAACGCGATCTTCGCCACCTTGCCCGAGCAGTCGGTCGCACCCTTGCTGGAGCAGTTCGACTTCTACGTGTGGGACGAGCGGCGCAGCGAGGTCCGCCTCATGTGCGCCTGGGATACGACCGCCGAGGACATCGACCGGCTAGCCGGGGCGGTCCGGGCCGTCGTGGGCGCGTAGTCGCCGCCAGAAGTCATCGCAGTGGCGGCATCAATGGCGCCTGGCGTTGTGAGGGGTGGGCGAAGCGGAACAAATCGCCCAAGCGATCTCCAGACGAGGTAGCCGGCGCGATAAGTCCCCCTATACGACCAAAATCGACCACGCGCCTGACGCGCTCACCTCATATGGTCGATTTTTTCGCACGCAGCCGTCAGAGGGCGCCGATCGGCCCCCAAGGCGCGCCGCCCCTAGTCACTCGGCCCCAGGTCCCGCGCGCCGCCCCTACGCGCCGCGCCCCTAGCCGCTCCTGCCTCCGAGTCGCGCCCCCAGGCCACAAACTGCGGGTTCTCGAATCCGGGCTTTCCGTAGCGAAGCTCCCGCCCCTCGAGATCGGTGACCCGGCCTCCCGCTGCGCGCAGGACTGCGTCGCCGGCCGCCGTATCCCACTCCATCGTCCGCCCGAACCGCGGATAGATATCCGCCTGTCCGGCCGCGACCAGGCAGAACTTCAGCGACGAACCGGCAGTGACCTGCGCCGCGATTCTCCGCCCGGAGGTGAAGCGCTCCAGGGCGTCGGCGTTGCCGTGGGAGCGACTCGACACGACGGTCGCGCCTTCGGCGGGCGCGACACGCCCGGCCACCGGGCGGCGTCCCGCCGGGTCATCGACGATCGCTCCGCGTCGCGCCGCTGCCGCGAAGAGCCGTCTCAGCGCGGGGGCGAATACGACCCCCACCGCCGGAATCCCCTCCTCCACCAGCGCAACGTTGATGGTGAACTCGCCGTTGCGCGAAACGAACTCCTTGGTGCCGTCGAGTGGATCGACCAGCCAGAAGACGCGGTCCTCTCGGCGCCAGCCCGCCGGCTCGCCGCCGTCGGAGGCGAGGTCGATCTTCTCCTCGGAGACGATCGGCGTGCCGGGCGTGAGGCGCTCGAGTCCGTCGAGAATGATCTCCTCGGCGCGCCGGTCTGCCTCGGTCACCGGTGAGCCGTCCAGCTTGCGCTCCACGGCGAATGCTCCGGCGTACACGTCCATGACCGCCTTTCCGGCGCTGCGAACGATCGCCTCGAGCTCCTCAAGGGAAACGCGGTCTGCGCTGCGTTGCGCCCCCAACATAGAACTCCCTCCCGCGGCGCGGCTCACTCCGGATCGAGCACGTTGCGGCGCCGCAGCTCGGACATGAGCTGCTCGGCAGCAATCTCCGCCGTGGTGGTGGTCGTTTCGATGTGGACCTCCGGCGACTCCGGCGGCTCGTAGGGGGAGTCGATGCCCGTGAAGTTGGCGATCTCGCCGCGCCGCGCCTTCGCGTACAGATTCTTTGGGTCGCGCGCCTCCGCCACCTTCAATGGTGCGTCGACGAAGACCTCGATGAACTCGTCGTCTTCGAGCAGCTCCCGGGCCGTACGCCGTTCGCTGCGGAACGGGGAGATGAAGGAGGTGATCACGATCAGCCCAGCGTCCACCATGAGCTTGGCCACCTCGGCGATGCGGCGAATGTTCTCGACGCGATCGGCATCGGTGAAACCCAGGTCCTTGTTGAGCCCGTGGCGGACGTTGTCGCCGTCGAGCAGATAGGTGTGACATCCAAGGCTGTAGAGCTTGCGCTCGACCAGGTTGGCGATCGTCGATTTGCCCGCGCCGGACAGTCCCGTCATCCACAGCACGCAGGGCCGGTGGCCCTTCAACCTCACGTGAGAGGCCTTGTCAACGTCGATCGCCTGCCACTGCACGCTGTGGGAGCGGTGCAGCTCGAAGTTGAGCATCCCGGCGCCCACGGTCTGGCTTGTGATCCGGTCGATGAGCACGAAGCCGCCCGTGTCGCGGTTGCTGGAGTAGCTGTCGAAGGGAATCGGCCGATCGAGCTCGAGCTCTCCGACTCCGATCTCGTTGAGCTCGAGCTTGTCGGCGGCGATGCGCTTGAGCGAGTGGACGTCGATCCTGTACTTCAGCGGCGCGACCGTGGCGCCCACAGTGGTGGTTCCCACGCGCATCAGGTAGTTGCGCCCGCGCAGCAGAGGCTCCTCGGCCATCCACACGAGCGTCGCCTCGAACTGGTCGGCGACGCCCGGAGGCGAGGCCACGTCCGCAATCACCTCACCGCGGCTGATGTCGATTTCGTCGGAGAGCGTGACCGTCACCGACTGGCCCGTCATAGCCCGGTCGAGGTCGCCCTCGTAGGCGACCACGCGCGCGACTGTGCTCTCGCGCCGCGAGGGCAGTGCAACCACCCGATCGCCCGCCGCCACGGTGCCGCTCACGACCATCCCGGCGAAGCCCCGGAACGAATGATCGGGACGGTTGACCCACTGAACCGGCAGCCGGAGAGGGGCAGCCTGGAGGCGGTCCTCATCTATTTCGACGGTCTCCAGATACTCGAGTAGCGTCGGGCCGTCGTACCAGGGGGTGCGCGTGCTTCGCACCACGACGTTGTCGCCGTGGATCGCTGCGACCGGGATGCAGGTCACGCCCGGAAGCCCGACCTGGTCGGCGAAGTCGCGGCATTCAGTCTCGAGCTCACGGAAGCGGCTCTCGGAGTACCCCACCAGGTCGAGCTTGTTGATCGCGACCGCGACGTGGCGCACGCCGAGCAGCGAGACGATGTAGGCGTGGCGGCGGGTCTGCGTGAGCGCGCCCTTGCGGGCGTCCAGGAGGAGAACCGCGCAGTCGGAGTTGGAGGCGCCGGTGACCATGTTGCGGGTGTACTGCTCGTGGCCGGGGCTGTCGGCCACGATGAACTTGCGCCGGTCGGTCTGGAAGTAGCGGTGCGCGACGTCGATCGTGATCCCCTGCTCGCGCTCGGCGGCGAGCCCGTCCAGCAGCAGCGCGTAATCCAGCCTCTCGCCCTGGGTGCCGATCCTGCGAGAGTCCGACTCGAGCGCGCGTTGCTGGTCTTCAAACAGCAGTCCCGCTTCGTACAGCAGGCAGCCGATCAGGGTGCTCTTGCCGTCGTCCACGCTGCCACAGGTGACGAAACGCAACAGCCCCGCTTGGCGGTCGGCCTCCAGACGGGCGGCGAGCTCCTCGCTGCCGGGCTCGGTCACGGCCATCAGAAGTAGCCCTCCTGCTTCTTTTTCTCCATCGAGGCGTCCTGATCGTGGTCGATCACTCGGCCTTGGCGCTCGGAGGTCCGGGCCTGCACCATCTCCGAGACGATCGCCTCGAGCGTGTCTGCGTCGCTCTCGACCGCGCCAGTGAGCGGATAGCAGCCGAGCGTGCGGAAGCGCACCTTGCGCATCCGGGGTTTCTCCCCGGGCTCCAGAGGCATGCGGTCGTCATCGACCATGATCAGCGCTCCATCGCGCTCGACGATGGGACGCTCCTTGGCGAAGTACAGCGGCACGATCGGAATCTGCTCCAGATAGATGTACTGCCACACGTCTAGCTCGGTCCAGTTGGAGAGCGGGAACACGCGAATCGATTCCCCCTTGCGTTTGCGCGCGTTGTAGAGCCGCCACAGCTCCGGCCGCTGGTTCTTGGGATCCCAGCGGTGCTGGGCCGAGCGGAACGAGAACACGCGCTCCTTGGCCCGCGAACGCTCCTCATCCCTGCGAGCGCCGCCGAAGGCGGCGTCGAACGCATATTTGTCCAGCGCCTGCTTGAGCGACTCTGTCTTCATCACGTCGGTGTGGACGGCCGAGCCGTGCGTGAAGGGGTTGATGCCGCGTCGGAGCCCCTCCTGGTTGATGTGGACGATCATGTCGAGCCCGTGCTCACGAGCCATGCGCTCGCGGAACTGGTACATCTCGCGGAACTTCCAGGTGGTATCGATGTGCATGAACGGGAAAGGGGGCGTGCCCGGATAGAAGGCCTTGAGCGCCAGGCGCAGCATCACGGAGCTGTCCTTGCCGATCGAGTAGAGCATCACGGCGTTCTCCGCCTGAGCAGCGACCTCGCGCATGATGTAGATGCTCTCCGCCTCCAGCCGTTGGAGATGCGTCAGCCTCCTCGCGCTCCCGGCTCCGTTGGTCTCGGCGTCGGCCAACGGCGGTGCCACCGCCTGGGCCCCAGACGCCGAAACCCACCGCGACTCAGGTGACTCCTGTCTCAATGCCATCGTGGTCTCACTCCTCCCATTTGCGCAACGGACGCGGCCAGCGCCCGATATCACCCATGTACCCCAAATACCGAGGAGGTTCCGATCACTCGGTGCCCCGCCCCAAGAGCCTGCACCCGGAAGATCGTATCGCTCGAGGGGACCACGATCCGAGTCTCGAACCCGCCCTTGGGAGCCGTCGCCACCGGTGAGAGCGTGCCGCCACCCCGTGCGCCGAGGACCCGCCACGATACGACGCCGGTGGCGCCGTTCCAACTCGCGTAGACGGCGGACTTGCCACCGCTGCGCCGGGCCGCACCGGCGGGCGGGTACAGCGGCAACCCGACCCACGGCTCCACCTCAGCCCGGTAGCTGATGTCCGGGTAGGGCAGGGCGGCATCGAGGATCATATGCCCGTCTGCGGTGTACTCGGTGAGGTTCTGCTGCGACCCCCAGCCGACGAGCTCGCGCCCACCGGGCAACGGCTCGAGGCTGCCCATGTACTGGGAGTCGAAGTTGCCGCCGTGGC
>JAFAPR010000318.1 GCA_019247075.1 Solirubrobacterales bacterium | reverse complement strand
TGGATCGCATCCCCGAACGAGACCGTGACAGGGCGAAGCTCCGCCCGGCTCGAGGGATCGATGCCGCGCCCCGGTGCCTCGACGAAAAAGTCGAGCAGGACCGGGCGCTCCCGCGGCGCGACGACGAGCATGTAGCCGCCCGCGCCCAGCCCGGTCAGCAACGGCTCGCAGGCAAAGGAGGCGAGCATCGCCCCCAGCGCGGCATCGACCGCATTGCCGCCCCGGCGCAGGACCTCCGCCCCGGCACGGGCCGTCTCAGGGTGGCCGGCGGCGATGACGCCGAGCTCTGTGTTCGCGCGGTTCGTAGCCGCGGTGGCCTATCTCCGCGGAATGAACTCAGGAACGTCCAACTGCTCGGGGATCGACGTGGCGCCGCCGAGTCGTCCGGCGCGTGCCGGGTCGCGCATCCGGCTGATCCGCGGCTCTGCCGGAAGCTCACGCAGGTCCGATCGCGAGGCGCGCTCCCTCCCCGCCAGATCTCGCTCGAAGGCCCGCGGAGCGCGCTCGCTGAAGCCCGTCGCGACCACTGTTACCCAGACCTGGTCGGAGAGCTTCTCGTCGACCATCGCGCCGAAGATGATGTTCGCGTCGGGATGGGCCGCGTCGGATACGGCCCGCGCGGCCTCGTTTACCTCCCACAGCGAGAGGTCAAGCCCGCCGGTGATCGAGAGCAGGATCGACCTTGCACCCTCCACGCTCGTCTCCAGCAGCGGGGAGGAGACGGCCCTTTCCGCCGCGTCAAGCGCGCGATTGTCGCCGGAACCCATGCCGATGCCGAGCAGGGCAGACCCCGCTCCCGACATGATCGTCCGGACATCGGCGAAGTCGAGATTGATCAGGCCCGGAAGCGTGACCAAGTCGGCGACACCCTGGACGCCCTGCCGCAGCACGTCGTCGGCGACTCGGAAGGCTTCGACGATCGAAGTGTTGCGGTCGAGCACCGACAACAGGCGGTTGTTGGGCACGACGATGAGGGTGTCGACTTCAGCTTTCAGCGCGCGGATCCCGACGTCGGCCTGTTCACTACGCCGCGATCCCTCGAACTGGAACGGGCGCGTGACGATGCCTACGGTCAGGGCCCCGACCTCGCTCGCGACCTGGGCCACCACCGGGGCGGCGCCCGTTCCGGTACCGCCCCCCGCGCCGGCGGCGATGAAGACCATGTCCGAGCCGCGCAGCATCGCCTTGATCCGGTCGTGCTCCTCCCGCGCAGCCAGGTGGCCCAGCTCGGGGTCGGAGCCCGAGCCCAGGCCGCGCGTGACCCCTCCTCCTATGTGCAGCGTGTCGTGCGCCGCACAGGTCTGCAGCGACTGCAGGTCGGTGTTGATCGCGAGGAACTCGACGCCCTCGACCTCGGCCTCGACCATCCTGTTGATGGCATTGACGCCGGCGCCGCCGACGCCGACCACGCGGATAATGGGCTTACCCGTAACAGATGAGGGAGCGCGCTCCGATCTGGCGTAGACATCGACTTGGCGGGAGGGATCGGGCAGGTTGTGGGGGATCTCGGCCGAGAAGGCGTGCTGGAGCCGCTCCTTGGGCGTGCGCACCTGCGGTCCCGGCTCGGTGGGGGCGGCTCGCTGGGGCTCGGAGCGGGCAGCAGGCCTGCCCTCCGCGCCGGCCGAGCCCCGAGACTTCGCGCGTACGCCGGGCTGCCTTGCGTCCTCCTGCGGCAGATCTTCGCTGGTCTTGCGGAAGAGGGCCGCGAGCGGGCCCTCGCGCATGCTCGCGCGCTTACCGGTTGGCATGTGAGAGGACCTCCTTGGCGAGCTGCCTGTAGGCGTGAGCGGCCAGACCGTCGGGATCGTACTTGAGCACCGACATGCCCTTCACGGGCGCCTCGGCGAACCGGATTGTCTTCCGGATCCGCGAAGCGAACACGCGGTCGCCAAAGTTCTCCTCCAGCAGCTCGATCGCCTCCTTGGCATGGAGAGTGCGGGTGTCGACGAGGGTGGGCAGGATGCCCTCGATGTCGACATCGGGATTGAGGTTCTCACGGATCATCGCGAGCGTGTTTTGGAGCTGGATCAGACCGCGCATAGACAGATACTCGCATTGCACGGGGACGATCACCTTGTTGGCTGCGGTGAGCGCGTTGATCGTCAGCAGCCCGAGGCTCGGCGGCGTGTCGACGAAGACGAAGTCGTAGTCGGGCTTGACCTCCGCGAGCGCCTTCTCGAGCGCGCGTTCGCGCCCGATCATGGTCGACATCGCGATCTCCGCGCCGGCCAGATCGATCGACGCGCAGGCCACGTCGATCTCGCGACGGTGGATGACCTCTCGCAGCGGCAGTCGGTGGACCAGCACGTCGTACATGGAGCGCTCGAGCGTGTCGGGGTCGACTCCCTGGGACATCGTGAGGTTGCCCTGGGGGTCCATGTCGACGCACAGCACGCGGTGACCTTCCTCGGCGAAGGCCACCGCGAGGTTGAGCGTGGTGGTGGTCTTAGCGACGCCACCCTTCTGATTGGCGAACGCCACCACCTTGCAACCGGTAGGCAAATGACGCTCCGGTGTTTCGGGGAACTGCATACGCGGTGAGTATTCGCACGCGCTAGGGGAAATCCTCCGCCTGGCCGGGCCGGAACATGTACCGACCGACCCTGCCGCGCATGTGCGGCCCGGCGCCTAGTTGACACCATTGCGCGCGATGACCGAACTACTGGACCGGCGTCTGATCTTCATCACCGGCAAAGGCGGGG
>JAFAPR010000080.1 GCA_019247075.1 Solirubrobacterales bacterium | reverse complement strand
GGACACAGCCCGTTCGTGTGGTCGGTGATCGGAGGGATCGCGCGCGCCACCGATGGCATGAAGCTGACCACGGCAGTCACGTGCCCGACTGTGAGGATCCACCCCGCCGTGGTCGCGCAGGCGGCAGCCACATCCGCACTCCTGCTGGACGGCAACTTCTGCCTCGGCGTGGGCAGCGGCGAAGCGCTCAACGAGCACATCCTCGGCGATCGTTGGCCAAGCGCAGACGTACGTTTAGAGATGCTCGAGGAGGCGGTCCAAGTGCTGCGGCTGCTCTGGCAAGGGGGCTTTCAGGACCATTGCGGTCGCCACTACCGCCTCGAGAACGCGCGCATCTACGACCTGCCCGAGGCCCCGCCCCCGGTGCTCATCTCCGGGTTTGGCCCAAAGTCCATCGACCTCGCCGCCCGGGTGGGTGACGGGTACTGCACGGTGCAGCCCGACGCCGACGCTGTGGAGCGGTTCCGTTCCCAGGGCGGGAACGACAAAATCGTCCAGGGCGGCATGAAGGCCTGCTGGGGCGGCGACGAGGACAGCGCCAAACGGACCGCCTACCGGTTGTGGCCGAACGAGGCCCTGCCGGGTGAGCTCGCACAGGTGCTGCCCACCACCAGGCACTTCGAGCAGGCGAGCGGGTTGGTGACACCGGAGATGGTTGCCGAACAGGTCCCGTGCGGCCCTGACATCGAGCGCCACGTGGAAGCCATCGACGCGTTCGCCCAAGCCGGCTTCGACGAGCTCTACATCCAGCAGATCGGCCCCGACCAGGACGGCTTCTTCGACGCCTACAGGGAGCAGGTGCTGCCGCGGGTGCGGGAGCCGGCCGGCGTGTAGGGATAGCGGGAGCAGGCCAGCGCCCGGCCCAGGTCAGCGGCGTATCACGGACCCACGGCGCCGATCTGAATCAGCTCCAGTCATCGTCGCGCTCACTCGAGTGCTCGAAGTCTGCCTCGGCGCCCTCGTCTCCGCGTATGTCGTCCGGCTCGCCGGGAGCGTCTGCAATCACCCGCCGGGCGGCGTGCTGGTCGCCGTGGGAGGCGTGCTCAATGAGCTCCTGCTCGGCCTGCTCGAACCCCTCCGATTCCCCCTCTCCCGCTTCTTCCAGGTGCCTGTGGGCCTCATCCACGTCCTCGATCGAGGGAGGCTCGGAGCTGGGGCGGCCCCCGATGCGAGCCGCCTCGGCGCCGGCGCGCGCAGTTTCCCGCGCGACCACGTCGTCGTCGAACTCGTCGGTGCCCGCATCGCCGCGGGCGGCCCGATCGGCCTCCTCGCGCGCCGGATCGGGGGTGGAGTCGGGATCTTGCATGAGTCGAAATTACCCCAGGGAGGCGGGGTAAAACGGCTTCGTGCACAGTCCGCCCTCGTCGTCGCCGGGCTGACCGGCCCGTTTTTCACCGATCCTCGCGGGTATTAACGATCTAGCGATGGCCGTGCCCCAGCGTCTGCCGCCCGTCGTGCGCCAGCTGGCTTCAGATCGGCTGGGACTCGCGCGAGCCGCGCAAACGAAACGCTCCCGGCAGCTGAAGGCGCGGATCGTGGATGCCGACAGGGTCGTCCAGTCGATCTGCCCCTATTGCGCGGTTGGCTGCGGGCAGCGCGTATACGTCAAGGACGAGCGCGTGATCCAGATCGAGGGCGACCCCGATTCGCCGGTGTCGCGCGGCAGGCTATGCCCGAAGGGCGCTGCCTCGGAGGCGCTGGTCAACTCCCCCAAGCGAGAAAGCCGCGTCAAATACCGCCGCGCCGGTTCCAGCGATTGGGAATACATCTCGCTCGAGCAGGCCACCGACATGATCGCCGAGCGCTTCATCAAGTCCCGTCGCGAGTCCTGGGAGCAGGAAGACGACGAGGGGCATCCGCTGCACCGCACGCTAGGGATCCACTTCCTCGGCGGCGCAACGCTCGATTCCGAGGAGAACTATCTGATCAAGAAGTTCTTCTGCGCTGCAGGAGCCTTGTCGATCGAGAACCAGGCCCGCATATGACACAGCTCCACGGTCCCCGGTCTGGGGTCCTCGTTCGGCCGCGGCGGCGCAACGACCTTCCAACAGGATCTGCAGAACGCCGACTGCATCCTGATCATGGGCTCCAACATGGCCGAACAGCACCCGGTGGGCTTCCAATGGGTCCTGGAGGCCAAGGAGCGGGGCGCGAAGTTCATCCATGTGGACCCTCGGTTCACTCGCACGAGCGCGATGGCCGACCTGCACGTGCCCATCCGAGCGGGCACCGACATCGCCTTCCTGGGCGGGATCGTCAACTACATCCTCGAGCACGACGCCTGGTTCGAGGACTACGTGCGTCACTACACCAACGCCCCCGTGATCATCAAGCGCGAGTTCCACGACACAGAGGACCAGGGCAGCTACGCCGATGTCCCGCCCGACCTGCGGCCCGCGGGCCTCTTCTCCGGCTGGAACCCTGACGATCTCGCCTACAACGTCGACACGTGGGGATACGCCGGGACGTCAGTCGAGCTCGGTGCGGGAAAATCCGAGCAGCAGGCCGATGTTTCGGGCGAGCAGGCCCACGGGGCGCACGGCATGGAGCTCGAGCACGGTGAGCCGCCCGAGCTCGACAACACGATGCGGGATCATCACTGCGTCCTCCAGCTGGTACGCCGGCATTTCGCGCGCTACACGCCGGAGGTGGTCGCCGGGATCTGCGGGTGCTCGCCGGACCACCTGATCGCTGTCGCGCAGGCGCTGTGTGAGAACTCCGGGCGGGAGCGCACTTCGGCAATCGCCTACTCGGTCGGCTGGACGCACCACACGATCAGCGTCCAGAACATCCGCGCGGCCTCGATCGTACAGCTGTTGCTGGGGAATATCGGTCGCCCCGGCGGTGGGCTCCTGGCGCTTCGCGGCCACGCCAACATCCAGGGGTCCACCGACATACCGACGCTCTACAACATCCTTCCCGGGTACATCCCCATGCCCCATCCCGTTTCCCATCCCACCCTCGATCACTTCGTCGAGCTCAACGGCCCCAGCACGGGGGCCTGGGGCAACCTCAAGTCGTACATGGTCTCGCTGATGAAGGCGTGGTGGGGTGAGGCCGCGACGCCGGAGAACGACTTCTGCTTTGACCATCTACCCTGCATCAACGGCGATCACTCGCACTACGCGATGATGATGCGCGCGCTCGACGGCGGTCTGAAAGGCATGTTCTGCGTGGGACAGAACCCGACCGTTGGATCGGCCAACACCAAGCTCATGCGCCTCGCGCTGGCGAAGGTCGACTGGCTCGTGATACGCGATTTCCAGCCGACCGAGACGGCGACCTTTTGGAAGGACTCGCCCGAGCACGATTCCGGCGAGGTGCGCACGGAGGACATCCAGACCGAAGTCTTCTTTTTGCCCTGTGCCGCCCATACCGAGAAGGATGGCTGCTTCACCAACACGCAGCGCCTCTTGCAGTGGCACGAGCAGGCATGCGAGCCCAAAGACGACTGCCGCTCGGACCTGCACTGGGTCTACTACCTAGGTAAGGCCATCAGGGAGAAGCTCCGCGGCTCCGAGGATCCCGCCGACCGCGCAATTCTCGAATTGACCTGGGACTACCCGGTGAAAGGCGCCCACCGGGAGCCCGACGCGGAGGCGGTCCTGCGCGAGATCAACGGAACCGGACCCGATGGGAACCTGCTGGCTAGCTACGAGGAGCTCAAGGACGACGGTTCCACCACCTGCGGTTCGTGGATCCACTGCGGTATCTACGGCGATGGCGTCAACAAGCCCGCGCGCAAGCGCCCCCGGAGCGAGCAAAACTGGATCGCGCAGGAGTGGGGCTGGTCCTGGCCCAAGGACGTGCGGATCCTTTACAACCGCGCCTCCGCCGACCCCGCCGGCAGGCCATGGTCTGAGCGCAAGCGCTACGTGTGGTGGGATCCGGATCAGGGACAGTGGGCGAGCCTCGGAGACTCCCCAGACTTCCCCGGCGACAAGTCTCCCGACTTCGTTCCCGACTCAGACGCGAAGGCGCTTGAAGCCATCTCCGGGGACAAGCCCTTCATTCTTCACCCGGACGGCCGGGCGTGGATGTACGCCCCCAGCGGCATCGTGGACGGGCCCCTGCCCACCCATTACGAGCCGCAGGAGTCGCCTTTCAAAAACGTGCTCTACCGCCAGCAGAAGAACCCTACGCGGCAGCTGTTTTCTCGCCCCGAGAACCCCTACAACCCATCCGGCTCGGATCCTGGTGCCGATGTGTTCCCGTTCGTGCTCTCGACCTACCGGTTGACCGAGCACCATACCGCCGGCGGCATGTCGCGCTCGGTCCCCTACCTCGCCGAGCTTGCGCCCGAGATGTTCTGCGAGGTGTCTCCGGCCCTCGCGCAGGAGCGTGGCCTGACCCACGGCGACTGGGCCACGATCGTTACCGCCCGTGCCGCGATCGAGGCTCGCGTGCTCGTCACCCAGCGCATCAAGCCGCTCACGGTGCACGGCCGTACCACGCACCTCGTCGGCGTCCCCTTCCACTGGGGCGGGGTGGGGATCGTGACCGGCGACTCGGGCAACGAGTTGCTGTCGGTGGCGCTCGACAACAACGCGCACATCGCCGAGTACAAGGTGGCCACCTGCGACATCCGCCCGGGGCGGCGGCCACGCGGGCGGGGGCGGCTCGAGCTCGTCGAGGAGTACAGACGCCGAGCGGGGATAGCGTCGTGACGCTCGACGTTCGCCAGTGGTCGGCGACCTACGGCGCGGACTCCAAGCCGCGCATGGGGTTCTTCACCGACACCTCGATCTGTATCGGCTGCAAGGCATGCGAGGTGGCGTGCAAGGAGTGGAACCAGATTCCCACGTCGATTCAAGGCTTCACCGGCAACTCGTACGACAACACGATTGCGCTCGGCGCCAACACGTGGCGGCACGTCGCCTTCGTCGAGCAGCGGCTGCCGGCTGGCGTGGAGGAGGGCGCCTCGCCGGTGGAAGCGTCCGCCAGGGCGCAGGCCATCAACTGGGGAGTGCAGACATACCAGGAGGGTGATGGCCTTCGCTGGCTGATGGCCTCAGACGTGTGCAAGCACTGCACCGAGGCGGCGTGCCTCGAGGTATGCCCAACGGGAGCGCTGTTCCGCACCGAGTTCGGAACCGTGGTCGTCCAGGAGGATGTTTGCAACGGCTGCGGGTACTGCGTCGCAGCTTGCCCTTTCGGCGTGCTGGACCAGCGCGAAGACGATGGCCGGGTGTGGAAGTGCACGCTGTGCTACGACCGGCTCAAGGACGGCCTCGAGCCGGCCTGCGCGAAGGCTTGCCCCACGGACTCGATCCAGTTCGGCGAGCTCGCCGAACTGCGGTCAAGGGCGGAGCGCCGGCTCGATCAGCTCCAGAGTGCCGGTCAGCGCAGGGCACAGCTGTACCTGGCCGACGATGAGAACGGCGTCGGCGGGGCGGGCGCCTTCTTCCTGCTGCTCGACGATCCCGAGGTTTATGGCCTTCCTCCCGACCCCGTCGACACCACCCGCGACCTCGGTTCGATCTGGGGCGCGACCGCCGCCGCGGGCGCTGCGCTGGCCCTCGGTCTCGCGGCGGCCGTCTTCGGGGGTCGAGGGTGAGCGTAGACGACGGGCGCGCTGCCACCTGGGAGGGGAACCCGGTCCGCTCCTACCACGAGCAGCCGGTGCTCAAGAAGCCGATCTGGACGTGGGAGATCCCCACCTACTTTTTCACCGGCGGCCTAGGCGGCGCGAGTGCCGGGCTCGCGCAGCTCGCCGAGCTACAGGGCAACGGGGTGCTCGCGCGTAGGGCGTGGACGACCGCCGCCGCGGCGGCTGCGGTCAGTCCCACGCTGCTGATCTCCGATCTGGGGCGGCCGAAGAGATTTCTGAACATGCTGCGGATGTTCAAAGTCAGCTCGCCGATGAGCGTCGGCTCGTGGATCCTCGTCGCCGCGGGCACGTGTAACGCGACCGTCACGCTGAACGCTTGGACCGGCGCGCTGCCGCGTTTGCGGCAGATCGCCGCTCCGGCCGGCGCGCTTCTCGGCCTGCCGATGTCGACCTATACCGCCGCACTTGTAGCCAACACGGCGGTCCCTGCCTGGCACGAGGCCCGGCGGGAGCTTCCCTTCGTGTTCGCCTCGGGCGCGGCGCTCAGCGCTGGCGCGGCGGCCCTGATCACTACTCCCCCTGCATACGCCGCGCCGGCAAGGCGGCTCGCTCTGGGGGCGGTGGTCTGCGAGATGGTCTCGTCGATGATGATGGAGCACCGACTCGGCGAGCATGCCCGGCCGTACAAGGAGGGACTGGCCGGGAAACTCGGTTGGGCCCGCCGCCTGTCGATGGTCGCCGGGGCGGCGATGCTTCACCGCCGCGGTGAAAGCTCGCATCTGGCGGCCGCGGGTGCCGGCTCCATGTTGCTGGCTGGAGCGCTGGCCAAACGCTGGCAGGTGTTCCGGGCCGGCGTACAGTCGGCAACCGACCCGGGCAACGTCATCGGACCGCAGCGGGCAGCAGTCGAGCGGGGCGAGGGCCACGGCGCGGTGCGCCGGTAATCGGGCAGCGCGGTCCCGTGCCCTCCGGAGATCAGACGCAGACAGGCACCCGCTCGCGCTCCCGGCTTGTCGCCGGTCTAGGCGCGGACCCAGACGGCCCCGAACCACCTCGCTGTGTCCCCATGGCGATCAGCTCGTCGATCAGCGCGAGGGCCTGCTCATGCAGCCGCCACCCACTGTTGTGTATCGAGCGGATCGCGTAGGTCCCCGCGTTCTCCGGGTCAGTGGGAGGGGCGTGCCGACCCCAATGGTGCCGCAAGCCGCCCAGGATCCGGGGCTTCGAACGCTGCCCCCAGCACCGATCGGCCCAGTCGAGTAGCCGCTCGGCGCGAGCCAGCTCGACCGCCTCAGAGCCCGAGGTGCCCACGACCTTGGCGGCGTAGGCGATCAGATCCTGTCGCCGGAGGTCGTCGAGCAGGTCGTTGTAGCCCCGCATAAAGGCTGCGATCAGGGGCGATACGGATTTCGGCCGATCGGTAAACGCCTCGCCGGCCAGCAGCGACGCGAGCTCCATCACGCACGCGCCATGCCGCGGAGACGAGTGCTTCCCCCTGGCCAGTCTCATCGTCTGGAAAGTGGGTTCGCTCATATCACCTCCCTGGCTTCTTTACGCCTACCCACGTTGGTTGCAAACAAACGATGCGTGGCGTCCCCTCCCGGACAACTGCGAGCCGGGCGCGCCCCAACCTCCGGGCGCGATGTTTCCGCGTCCAGACCTTGGGTAGCTCCGCAGCCGAGGGGATGCAGTGCCTCCTCTCTCTCCGGGACGGCGCGGGACTGCTGAGCAAGCCGCGCCGTCCGTCGTCTTAGCGCCGGGCGAGTCGATGGCCCTCAGGCGCCGTCGCGCCCGCGGACCGTATCGCGCAGTGCTTCGAGCGCGCTGTACCTGGGGCGCCAGCCGAGTTGTTCCCTGGCCTTGGTCGTGTCCATGATCGCGGGGTGGCTGAGGGCCTCGATCCATTCGACGGCTGGCGGGAGGAAGGGCATGCCCGGCGCGAAAGTAGCCGCGCGGGCGGCGGCGTGGACCAAGGGTCCAGGGACAGGAACCGGCGTCAGCCCAAGCTCGCGCACCACATCGGTGCCGCTCAGCACGCCATCACCCGCGATGTTGTAAGCGCCAGGCGGCCCCTCCGCAAGCACGCACTTGAGCAGTGCCTGTCCGACGTCATCTTCGTGGATGAACTGCACCGGAACATCGGGCGCAAGCACCGGCAGCCGCAGCCGTCCAGCCGCTTCCAGCACCCCACGTACGGCCGTCGCCCAGGGCGGGGGGAGGAGGCTCTTGGCGCCCGCGGCATGTGGCCCGAGCACGAAGGGTGGGCGCACCATGTACAGCGCCGGCCCCGATTCCGCTCCCGCCTGCGCCCACAGCAACTCCTCGAGCTCCCCCTTCTCGCGCGCGTAGAAGAGGCGAGTGGCCGGGCGGACCGGCCAGTCCTCCTTCATGCCGACGGGGTTGTCACGGTGAAAGCCGTACGCGGCGACCGAAGAGGCGTACACGAATCGCAGCGCCCCCACGTCCCCAGCCGCTCGAAAGGCATTCAGCGTCCCGGTGACGTTGATGTCCCGGATCGTCTCGGCGGAGACGGTGCCGGTGAGGTTGAACGCGAGGTGGACGACCACGTCCATGCCGCTGAACGCCTCGCGCAGGGCCGCCTGGTCGCGTACATCGCCGCGGCGGTACTCCATCTTCGTCCAGCCGTGTCCACGGGGATCGAATGGCCGGCGGGCAATGCCGACGACGCGTCCTACGCGTGGCTCGGACTGGAGCAAAGGGGTGAGGCCGAAGCCAAACGTGCCCGTAGGGCCAGTCACAGCCACGGCAAGGGAGCGCTCGTTGATGGACATGGGCGCAATATGCCACGCGCCGCGGTGGAGGCGCACGGTCCCACCGTCATGCTGCGAACATCTGGCCCATGACAGATACCAGCGATTACACCATCAGGTGCGTTGTGGAGACCCCCAAGGGGAGCCGTAACAAGTACGAGTACGACCCCAAACGCGACGCCATCACGCTCGACCGCTTCCTCTTCTCCTCGGTCGTGTACCCGACCGATTACGGCTACGTCCCGGACACCCTCGCCCCCGACGGAGACACGCTCGATGTGCTCGTCTGCGTCTCTGAGCCAACGTTTCCGGGTTGCGTTGTCAAGTGCCGCCCGATCGGGCTGCTCGACATGTCGGACGAAAAGGGACTCGACTCAAAGCTCTTGTGCGTCCCGTGCGGCGACCCGACATGGAACACGTTGGAACGGGTGGAGGACCTGCCCAGCCAGCTCCGCCTCGAGATCAGCCACTTTTTTGCTATCTACAAGGACCTCGAGCCGGGAAAGGAGTCCACCGTGAAGGGTTGGCGCAACCGCGACGCGGCCCTGCGGGAGCTCGAGGAGGCCCGCGAGCGCTACGAAGCAAGCCACGCGCCCGTGTAACGGCGCGCTAGCGGACCACGCGCCCGTGTAACGGCGCGCTAGCGGACCACGCGCCCGTCTGAGGGCGCGCTAGCGGACCACGCGCACCCGCGATCCGGGCTGGCGCAGAGGGCGGGGTTCCGTCTCGTCGCCGGCGGGGGCGATCCCGAGCTCCCGCACGAGCGTGAAGAAGGCCTTGGCGAAGGGGGATTCGCCCGTACGCGCGATCAGAGCGTCCCAATCGATCTGCTCCCGCAAGGCGCGGGCGATCGCCAGCACGCTGCGGTAGTCGAGCGAGTGCTCGTTGAGCGACATGAGCTTGGTGGCGAGCATGTCCTCGAGCGCCATCACCGGGGTCGCGATCGCGAGCACCGAGATC
>JAFAPR010000077.1 GCA_019247075.1 Solirubrobacterales bacterium | reverse complement strand
TCCGAGCTGCGCATCAGTGTGTTGATCAACCCGGTCACGTACGCCTGCCCGGCGCTGATCAACCCGTTCCCGTTGTGCTCCGAGACCTTGATGTTTGGCACGACCCAGGAAACCGCGGGCAGCTTCCCTTTCTTTGCCGCTGTGAACAGCCGCTTGATCGACTGGATGTTCTTGGCCTGTTTGTCATTTTTAACGGTGTCAAACCACTTGATCGGATACCAGGCGACCCCAGACCGAGGCCCGTTCGTGACGGGCGCGCACGAGAGCGTGATATCCGAATCGCACAAGGGCTCTTTCCCCTTGAAGATGTAATAGCGCCAGCTGACGTGGTGCTCGTGCAGCAGGTAGGTGAGATCGGTCCACGCGTAAACCGGCCGGGTTGTGGTGCCGTTGAAGCCGGGAGGGTACCCCGGTTTATTCGGCGCGTTGGTGCAGCTAGCCGGGTCGTTGTGCTTTTTGCAGTACGCGGACCATAGGGAGGTCAAAAACAGGTGGGAAGGCAAGCTCCACGAGGCCACCGACCCAAACATGTGGTCTTGCAACACGAAGTCGTGCGCGTACGCCCAGTAATTGGGGAGGTCCTTACCGGTGTGGTATCCCATCGTGTCATCGGCGGGCACCGACGGTCCGCACTTGCAGCCCGTGTAGTAATACTCCTGAACTGCGATGAATCCATCCATATTTCCGCCGTCGATATCTTTAGCAGAGAAGGGAAAGGTATATATCCCGCCTGTGTTGAAGTCGTAGCGGTCATGGAACGGACGCACGCAAGCCTCGCCGGGATCGGGAATGCACGGCACCTTGCCGGGGTGGCCTTTGAGGCCGGGGACCCCGTCGGCGCCCGGATAGGTGGCGAAGTAGTTATCGAACGAGCGGTTCTCCTGCATGATGATCACGACGTGGCGAATCTTGTGGATCCCCCTGAGGGCGCCGGCCGCGTACGGCGGCGCATGGCGCGGCTGCAAGTGGCCCGGGGGACTCTTTGAGCCGCTCGCAGAACCAGGACTGCTGCTGGCCGCGAACGCCACCAATGCCGCCACCGCCAGCATTGCCACAACCCGCGCCACCCTCATACCCGGCAACCCCACGATCGGGCATCGTACAGCTACCGCGCCGAGGCCGCTTACTGGTTGCCGCGCTCCGCCCGCCGCGCGCACATCGATCTCGAGCACTCGCGGACTGTCGGCAACAGAGCGACGCGACCGCGAGCGCGCTCATGCGCGTCGCCGACAGGCCTGCCTACGGAATGCCGGCCGGTCCTCCTAGCGAAGCGATCAAGGCGGAGAAGTTCTCACCGGCCGGCGTCGGAAACGCGTGTTCACCGAATTTCTCGGCGAGTGTCGCGGTACCGATCCCAGCGCCCCACCCAATCTCGATCCCGGTCGACCATCCAGGGATCAGGTAGGCCACGGCCTGCCCGGGTTGGAGAACCCGCCCCACGTAGATCCCCACAGCCGGCCGCACACCCTCGGCGTAATAGACGCAGCGACCCACATCGGGGCCGTTAAGCAACTGGTACTCGATGAAGGCGCCGGGCCAGCCCGTGTTCGTCGTGGCGACGTAATCAATTCTCGCCTGCCCGATCGAGGTAAGCGTTCCGGTGCCTGCATAGTCGACGCCCATATCGATTCGCTCGGGCGTGACGCCGGTCTGGGCGAGCGGATTCACATATCCGTTCGTCGTGCGGGCCGGAAAATGGCGGAGGTGGGGCCGCGGGAATAGAGCCGCCTCGGGCCGGAGTATGCGCCCTGCCGGCAGCCCCAGCGCGGCGCGCGTGGCCGGCCCCACGATCCCGTCCACCACCAGCCCGTGGTCGGCCTGAAAATCCTTCACCGCCCGCAGTGTGATCGGGCCAAAGTCACCATCGGCGACCACCCCCAGGCGCCGCTGAAGCTCCCGAGTGCCGGCGCCGATCGACACCGCTTCCCGCGCGCGATCCGGGCGCCTTCGGGACACGCGGCGGGCCGGCCTGGGCGCGACGCGGACCAAACGATGGAAGGCCTTGGCGGGCTCGGGAAAGTAGATCGGGTTCGCACGCAGCATCGGCCCTGCCGGCAGCCCCAGCGCGGCGCGCGTGGCCGGCCCCACGATCCCGTCCACCACCAGCCCGTGGTCGGCCTGAAAATCTTTCACCGCCCGCAGTGTGATCGGGCCAAAGTCACCATCGGCGACCACCCCCAGGCGCCGCTGAAGCTGCCGAGTGCTCGCGCTGATCGACATCGCTTCCCGCGCGCGACGGTTATGGAAGGTCACCGGGGTGGAATCGCCGGCGAGTGCACGGTTGGACACCGAGCGGGGCTGAAACGATGCGATCGCCGCGGTCTTCGCGGCGCGTTCACGTCGGCGTACCTTTGCGGCATACGTGAGCCGCTGGTTGCTGCCGCCGCGGCCGCCGAGCAAGTCCGGCAACGTCATCAGCGCCAACAGCGTCAGCGCCGAGACGCCGCCGACCGCCGCCGCAGGTCGCGGCACCAGGTGGTGGTCCGCCGCCCGTCGGCGGAGTTGCGAGTGTTGCGCGGACTCGAGTAACACTTCCTCGAGCGTGAGGCCGCGTTCCCCCCGGCCGCGTTCCCCCCGCAGGCGGTAGAGCTCGACCGAAGAGCGCTTGGGCCGCCCCCGTCTGGCCAACGAGCGCTCAAGGGATTCTTGCCACAGGTCGACTTGGCCAAGGTCTCTTGGACAGTCCACAGCTCTCCCTTCGGACGGGGTTAGAAGCCTGCGGAGTTGGCTGGGGGGCTAGCGCAAGCGCTACGCGGCAACGTGCGGCGCTTTGCCCCATGCGATCGGAGCCGATCGTGATTGAGTCCACCGCTTGCCGGACACGGATGACCGGCGAGCGGCTTCATGTTGACCGCGCCAAGCTATCGCGCGGCCCGGACGGAAACTCCTGCTCGCCCGGGTCGGTGTAGATGACGCCGTTGCCGTTACCGGCCAGGCTCCTCGAATTGGTGCTATAGACTCGGGTGGCAAGGACAACCGCGCCGTGAATTGGGGGTGAGAACATCAAGTGCCTAGGGGCGAGGCAACCGGTGCAACCTCAGAAGCGAACGGGAGGGCCAAAATCCGCCTCCGCGCGGTCGGGCTGCTGGTCGCTTTGACGCTCGTGCTCCTCGGTCTGCTCGCTTCAACGGCCCAGGCCTCTGCGCCTTACCGACCGGGGATTGTGCTGGTGGAGTTCAAGCCAGGAGCTTCGGCGGCCGAGCGCAGCGCCGTGGAGCGCGCAGTGAAGGCTCAGCGCGCCACCCAGCTCAACGCCGCATCCCGTGCGGCCCGCGGGTCCCGTGGTCTGGACCGACGCATCGGGGCGCTCTTCACGCTCCAGGTCGCGCGGGGAAACGTGCTATCGGACGTCAAGGCCTTGCGCGGGCAGAAGTGGGTGCGATTCGCCGAACCTGACTACTTGATGAGGGAGAGCGACTTGACGACTCAGAGCGCTACTCCGCAGATCCAGAGCAGTCCACCGCAGGTCCCAAATGACCCGTCGTTCCCCGTCCAATGGGGTTCGCTGAACAACGGCCAGACGGTAAATGGCCAGACGGGAGTCGCGGGCGACGACGACGGCGCCGCCCGGGCATGGAATGTGACGACCGGCAGCCCTTCGATCGTCGTCGGCATAACTGACACCGGGCTGGATTACACGCATCCGGACCTGGCGGCAAACGTGTGGAGCAACCCAGGCGGCATCGGCACGTGCAGCGCGGGCACCCCCGGCTGCACCAACGGCACGTGCGGCGTCGGCACGCACGGCGCAAACTTCGCAAACCCCGCCACGGTTACCTGCGACCCGATGGATACCGACAACGCTTACCACGGCCACGGCACTCATGTCGCCGGAATCATCGGCGCGGTTGGGAACAACGGGATCGGAGTGGCCGGGATGAACTGGTCGACGACGCTGCTGCCGGTCAAGTTCCTCAATTCCAATTCCAATACCCAGGCGGGTAGCACGGGTAGCGTGTCGCAGCTGATTTCCGCGCTTGACTGGCTGTTGCAGGCACAGCAGGCAGGGGTGAATGTCAGGGTCGTGAACGACTCGGTGACGTTTGTGGGAGCTGCTAACGCTGAGTTAGGGCAGCCGGGTGATCCCCTCTTGGGCGAAATCCAGATGCTCGGCTCGAACGGGATCCTGTTCGTGACGGCGGCCGGCAACAGCGGCCAAAACAACGACACCACCCCCACCTACCCCTGCGCCTACAACCTTTCCAATGAAATCTGCGTGACCGCCGTCAACCAGCGATACGGGCTCCCGACCTGGGCCAATTACGGCCCGACCACGGTCGATCTCGCCGCGCCCGGATCGAACATCTATTCGACCCTGCGAAATGGAGCGTACGGCTATATCAGCGGCGGGTCGATGGCCGCGGCCCAAGTCTCCGGTGCCGCGGCGCTGATTCTGTCAAGCGACAACGTGACAATGTCGGCGCTGAAGGCGGACATCCTGAACAACGTCGATCAGGTGTCGGCGCTCCGCGGCAAGGTGCGGACCGGCGGCACGCTCGACGTTTGCAAGGCGATTCCGGGGTGCGGGGCGTCCGTTAACGGGGTCCCCGTCAATACTGCGCTGCCGAAGATCTCCGGTTTTGCCGCCGTTGGGCAGACGTTGACGGCGGGCCCGGGATCGTGGTCTAACAGCCCGACCTCGTATACGTATGCATGGCAGCGGTGTGACTCGACCGGGTCGGCTTGCGCCCCGATCGCGGGTGCCATGGCAGCCAGCTACACGGTACAGGCGGCCGACGCAGGCTCCACGATCCGCGTCGCAGTGACGGCGGTGAACGCGAGTGGGTCCTCGGCGCCGGCAACCTCGGCGCCGACGGCGGTGGTCGTTGGCGCGTCCTCGAACCCGTTTGGCGTCAATCGCAAGTGGGTGAACGCTTACTCGCTGCCTGTTGCGGCTTCGGTGTCGAAGCTGAGCATCTACCTGCAGAATAACTCGACCTCGACCTCGGGCCAGCAGGAGCAAGTGGAGGGCGTGATTTACAACGCCGACGGGCCCAACGGATCCCCGGGTACGCTGGCCGCGAGCAGCACCGCACTGACATTTTCAAGTGGGCAGAGCAAGGGCTGGTATGACCTGCCCTTCAGCTCCGCCGTGGCCCTCTCAGCCGGCCAGTATTGGATCGGCGTGATCACTGGCGGCACCGGCAACGTCGCCCGCTACCGCTACACCAGTGTCACCGCCAGCCGTGACTACAACGGCAACAGCTTCGCCTCCGGGCCCAGCAACCCGTTCGGACCCTTCAGCACCGACAGCCAACAGATGTCCCTGTACGCCACCTACAGCACAAGCTGATGTGCCGGTGTGCAACTCGTCCAAGCTGATCTGAGGTCGCGCCGCGCCGCAGCGTATCTTACGCTCGTAAGCCCGTGTGGCGGATGCTGCGGGTCGCTCACCACCAACTGGTGCTGCTCGACTGTACTGGTGCGTCGCGTTCAGAGGGTGCCGGTGAGGACGAGCGCGCCGATGATGATCAGCGTGGTGGCGGTGATGCCGTTGCCCCACCGGTCAAGCAAGCGACCGCGGAGCCCGTAGCCGCCGACGCTGCCAAGCAGCGTGAGGGCGACGATTGTTGAGATCGTGACAGCCGCGAAGACGACCAGCGACCCGACCGCGGTCACGGTGCCTGCCGCAGTCGCGGCTAGGAACACGGGGAGTATGGTGAGGTCGGGTGAGGCTGCGGCGCCGAACGGGACCATCACCCGGGCTAGGTCATGAATGCGGCCATGCTCGTGAGGATGGCTGCCCTCTTGAGGCCCGTGCGGGAAGGCATGGTCGTGGCCGTGGGAGTGACCCCGCCCGCTCAGCTCAAGCGCGGCGAATCCGATCCCGGTCGCGAGCAGCGCCGATCCGACGATCGTGTCCTGGACGCCGGCGATCGTCGAGCGAAACTGCAGGCCGATGGCGACAATCACCGCGCCGAGCAGCAGCGACACGAGCACGTGCGAGACACCGGCGAGGCTGGACAGGCGCGCGACGCGGGCGAGGGGGTAGCCGCGCGTGCGGCCTAGCAGGGCGAGCGGCACCCAGTGGTCGGGCATGATCGCGTGGCCGAACCCGACCCCCGCGGCCGCCGCGATCAGCGCTGGCGTCGCCCCACTCACGTGGCGCGTCCAAGGTGGGAGAGAACGCGAGACTCGAGTACCATCATATGAGCGTTAATTCAATGAACGAGTGCTCATGTTAGCTCGTGATGGCCCATGACTCACGGCGTGACAGGCCACACGCATCGGGGCGCGGTCACTCCGGAGGTCGCCGACCGGGTGGCTGAGGCGATGCAAGCGCTCGCGACGCCGAGCCGGGTGCTGATTCTCGCCCAGTTGCGGGAGGGCTCCCGATCTGTGTCCGAGCTGATCGCCGCCGTCGGGATGCAACAGTCGGCGGTTTCGCACCAGCTGAGGTTGCTCCGTGACATCGGGTTGGTTGTCGGCGAGCGCCGCGGTCGCAGCGTTGTCTATTCGCTGTATGACGATCACGTCGCGTCGCTGATCGACCAGGCTGTAGGCCACGTGGAGCATCTCCAGCTCGGGGCAGCGGGACGAAGCGCTGGCCGCGCAGCGTCCTGATGCAGTGGTCGATCGAGCGCCGTGCAACAGATGTTGAGCACTTCCACGGGCTCACTAACACAACAACACCACTCGCCGCCCGCCCTGCGAACGTCTGTTCGCTCCCCGGCTAGACTTCACGTTGTGTCGCTCGTCATCCAACCCTCGCTGTTTGGCTCCTCGGGCGATCTCGGCCTCGCCGACCTCGGCGCGGCCGTGGAGCGCCGGCAGCTCTCCAATGGCGCCTGGATTGACCTACGGCCGGGCTTCGTCACCGCGGCCGACGAGCTGTTCGACGCCTTGGCCAGCACCGTGCCGTGGCAGGAGGAGCGGATGCACATGTACGACAGCGACGTGCGGGTTCCGCGGCTCCTAGCCCGGTACGCGCAGGGCGAGACGCTGCCGCATCCCGTGCTCGACAAGGCCCGCTCGGCGCTGAACGCCCACTACATCGAGGAGCTGGGCGAGCCATTCGTAAGCGCCGGGCTCTGTCTGTACCGCGACGGCAGCGACAGCGTCGCCTGGCACGGCGATCGCGTTGCCCGCGAGAGCGCACGCGACACGATGGTGGCGATCCTCTCGCTCGGCGCCGCCCGACCGTTCGCGCTACGGCCGAAGTCGGGGGGCCCTGGGCTGCGCCTCCAGATCGGCCACGGCGACCTGCTCGTGATGGGCGGAAGCTGCCAGCGGACCTGGCTGCACGCGATCCCCAAGACCGCGCGCTGCCTCGGCGCGCGGATCAGCGTCCAGTTCCGCCCACACTGGGGCAACGACCTCGGCAAGCCCACCGGCGACGCTCGCGATGCATAGACGACGGCACGCGCGTGCGCGTCACGCTGGTCAGACGATCGCTGTCGACTGCCGCGCCGCCGAATCTCTACGCTTAGGCATCTTCTGGCCCCGATTCGTTGTTCGACGTCGTGCTGTGGAACCGCGACTTACGCCTAATCGAGCTCACGTCGGGTAGGGGATCGGTACCCGCATCGAACAGCTAAGGAGCGATGATGGCAAAGACGACGCAAAATGATGAGCTCTTCCAGCGCCTGCGGGCCCAGGGACTGCGCAAGCGCACGGCCAGACTCATCTGCGAGGCAAGCGACGGGCGCCGCAAGCCGGACGAGAGCGTGCAGCAGACGCTGGACAATCTCAAGCAGATCGTGAGCGAGGCCGAGGATCGGCTGTCCGAGCGCTCCGCCACTCGCGAGGCCGCGGCGAGGAAGGCGGCTACCGCGCGCAAGGCAACGGCCCGGACCCGTAGCGCCGCGGCGAGGAAGGCGGCCAACACGCGCAAGACAAACGCTCGGAGTCGTAGCGCCGCGGCAAAGAAGGGCGCGCGCACCCGCGCCAGAGCCAGCAAATAGGCGAACCCGGGCGCAGCGTTTAGCCGTAGTTGGGCGTCGGCGGTATCTCGGCTCCCTCGAGGACCGCGTCGACCACAGCCTGCGCGTCCGCCTTCCGATATTCCTCGCCGTACACCGCGCCGGCTCGGCGAGGAGCTTCCATCACCTGGCAGGTGGCGGTGCCCCCGAGATCGACTGGAAGGTAGCCCATGTCGGCGATCAGCCCGCTGACGACCGCTTTGGCATCGGCGTCGTCGCCACAGATCCACTGGACGACCCGTGCGGCTCCCACCCTCGCGGCAGCCTCCTCCTGGAATCGGGAGGTCAGAGTGTTGAAGGATTTCGTGTAGCGCGCGCCCGGCATACGCTGCGCGTTGAACGACGCCGCGGTCTGCCCACCTGCGGGCATGGCCCCGGCACCGAACTGGTTGGTCGTATCGACCACGATCTTGCCGGTCAGATCACCCGCCTGCTCGAGCGCCTCGGGTATCACCCCCCACGGCACGGACAAGATCACCACGTCTCCGGACTCGACCGCTTCCCGCGGCGAGCCGGTGGCCGCACGCGGCCCCAACCCAGCCGCCAGGTCATCGAGTTTCGCGGTCTCGCGCGCGAACGACAGGATTACCTCATGGCCCGCCTTGACCGCTTGGCGGGCGCAGTTGCCGCCGATGCGGCCCGCCCCTATCACCCCGATCTTCACGTTAGATCCCTAGCGCTTCGATTACCAGTTGCGCAACGCCGGTCTGGGTCGGTCATCGTTCCCTCCTGGGTTGGTCGGTGCGGCTCATCCGAGCGCGCGGTCGAGGTTGAACGCGCAGCTGATCAGAGACAGGTGGGTGAAGGCCTGGGGGAAGTTACCGAGCGCTTCGCCGAGCGGGCCGACCTCCTCCGAATAGAGGCCCACGTGGTTGGCGTAGGTGAGCATCTTCTCGAAGGCCAGCTGCGCCTCGTCCAGACGGCCCGCCCGGGTTAGGGCTTCGACCCACCAGAACGAGCAGATCGAGAAGGTGCCTTCACTGCCCGCCAGTCCGTCGGGGGAGGCGCTCGGGTCATAGCGATACACGAGGCCGTCGGAGACGAGCTCCTCGCCGATCGCGTCGAGCGTCGAGAGCCAGCGAGGATCGTCGCCGGCCACGAACTTTACGAGCGGGATCAGGAGGACGGAGGCGTCGAGGACGTCGCTGCCCTCGTACTGGGTGAATGCCTGGCGCGAGTCGCTCCAGCAGCGGTCGGTGATCCGCCGGTAGATCGCGTCGCGAGCCACGCGCCAGCGCTCCTCGTCCGCGGGAAGCCCGCGCTGGCGCGCGATCCGCATGGCGCGCTCGACAGCCACCCAGCACATCAGCCGGGAGTAGGTGAACCGCTGGCGCCCGCCGCGGGTCTCCCACACCCCCTCGTCGGGGGTGTCCCAGTTCTCGCACACCCAGTCGACGATGCGGGCGATGTTGATCCACGCCTCGTGATGGATCGGCGTGTGCTTGTTGAAGAGGTACACCGAGTCGATCATCTCGCCGTAGATGTCGAGCTGAAGCTGCGTCGCGGCCCCGTTACCGACGCGGACCGGCGCCGAGCCGCGATAACCCTCGAGGTGAGCGAGCTGCTGCTCGTCCAGTTCCCGGCGGCCGTCGATTCCATACATGATCTGGAGCGGCCCAGACTCCCGCGAGCCCTCGCCGGCCCGATCGGTGAAGCGCCCCACCAGCCACCCCATGAAGGCTTCGGCCTCCTCGGTGAAGCCAAGCCGCAGGAGCGCGTAAACGCTGAAGGCGGCGTCGCGGATCCACGTGTAGCGGTAATCCCAGTTGCGCTCACCCCCGAGCGCCTCCGGCAGCCCCATAGTCGCGGCGGCAACAATCGCACCGGTCGGCCGGAAGGTGAGCAGCTTCAGCGTGAGGGCCGAGCGATGCACCATTTCGCGCCAGCGCCCGCGGTAGCTCGAGTGACCGATCCACTCGCGCCAGTACTTCACCGTCGCGTCGAACGCGTCGGACACGGCGGTCTCGTCCCATCCGCGCTTCGAGTCGGCCGACGACAGCACGAAGCTGGCACGCTCCCCCGGGGCGAGCCGCAAGCGGCCGTGGACGGCGCCGTCGTCAGCTTCCAGCTCGATCGGGGATCGCAGCGCTAGCGCCATCGCCGGGGACTCAAAGCCTGCACCGTGGTCAGTGAGGTCGATCGTCGGGGGCGCGCGGCCGTAGTCAAACCGAGGGGCAACGTCGACCGCCAGCGGCACCTCACCTTTGACGGCACGGATTTGACGGATGAGGACGCTGGCGTGATCCGCCGCTGCGGCCACCGGCATGAAGTCGACTACCTCCACGACGCCGTCGGAGCCGAAGAACCGGGTCAGGAGCACATTTGTATTGGGCAAGTAGAGCTGCTTGACCTGAGTCGAACTGGCCTCGGGCGTGATTCGGAAATGACCACCGCGGTTGGCGTCAAGGATCGCCGCGACCACGCTGGGGGAGTCGACCCGGGGGAGGCAGCACCAGTCGATCGCCCCATCGGTGCCGACGAGCGCGACAGTGTGCAAGTCGCCGATCAGAGCATGCTCCGCAATTGGAAGGTAGGGTCGCGCCCGGCGGAAGGTGGCGGCCTGGACCTGTGTCGCGCCGTCGCTCACGGCGCGAACCTTCCGGGTGGCAGGGGTCGTAGCAGCACCCGCGCCGGGGCGCCGTCGCTCCCTGCCGGGGGCAACGGCAGACAAAGCAGCGTGTAGCTACCGGGGGCCACCCGAGTCAAATCGAGGCCCTCGACGATCGCCACGCCGGCTCGAGGGCGCGGACGTCAGCGCCGTCCGGAAGGAAGTGCACAGGAGCGTCAATGTGGGTGCCGGTGTGGACGCCCAGCGATAATGCCGACACATTCGCACCATCACCTCGCTCGATCGCCAGGACGCGCCTGAGGCTGACGGGCGGGTTGTCCGGCCAGTGGAGCATCCCGTCCGAGATCGGAACGCTCACGTCGATCCACCCATCCCCGCTGGTATTCATGACGTTCCGTTCATTGACACAACGTCCTTGATCCCGTGCGAAGGGGCGGTCAATAGGTCGGGTGCCTCCTCGAGCGGGTGGCGCTTAGTAATCAGCGCCGCGACTTCCACCGGCCATCGGCGATGAAACGCTCCAAGGGTCGCCACTGCGGACTCATAGGCGCCGCGGCCGGCGTTGACCGTCCCGAGGATCAGCTGGTTTCCGAGCACCATCTGGCGCACCAGCGCGCTCGCGTCGAGCGTCTTTGCCTGCTCGGGGCCGGGCACTCCGGTGAACACAAACACGCCGTTGGGACCGAGCACATTGAGGACGTCCATCGCGACATCGGCCACACCGGCGGCCTCGTAGATGACGTCGGGTCGGCCGGCGATCTCGACCAGCTCGTTGAGGTCGTGGTCGCTCGATGAGACGTACCGGACCCCGATCGCCCCAGCCAGATCAGCCTTTGCGTTCGGCGCCGGCGAGCGGGAGTAAATCGTGGTCTCGAATCCCGCCTCCCGCAGCGCCATCGCCCCGAGGAGGCCTACCGGGCCCGCTCCGAGGACGACCGCCCGGTGGCCACGGCCGCGCGCGCCAGGGTCAGCGTCGGCGTTAATCCATGGCAGGCGGTCCTGAGCGCGCCAGAGCTCATCGAGCGCCTTCTGCGCGATCGTCAGGGGCTCGGTCAGCACACCTACGGCGCGGAGCTCCCCCGGCACCTTGACCATGAACCGGGCGTCGTCGACGACCTGGTCGGTCATGAACCCGTGCCGTTCCTTGATGCCCCGCTCGATGAAGTCGCCGGTCACACAGAAGTCCTGTCGTCCCGCCCGACAGGGGCGACAGTCCGGGCGCCCGCAGGCCCTCCGCACCATCGTCACCACGAGATCCCCGGGCGCCATCCCGTCCACCGCGTCTCCGACCTCGACCACTTCAGCCAGCGATTCATGACCGATCACCAGGTAGTCGTTGCCTGCCGGCGGGATTCCGTACTCGAACCGCGCGATCTCGCGGTCGGTGCCGCAGACGCCCACTTCGAGCACGTTCGCGCGAACCTCTGTTGGCGAGCTCGCCGGTGGCGCGGGGTGGTCGATCACCTCGATCGAGTGCCGCTGGGGGAAGACCGCTACGGCTCGCATCGGTCTGGCACTGGATCTCGTGTTTGGCTTGACTTCATTGGGTCTCCTCGTCGTCTCGCCGCGGTGCGATTGCTGGAGGGCAGGATCTCGATTTGGGGGGTCAGGATCAACGCGAAATCAGGGCGCAGCGATGCCGTTCCGGAATTGCAGGCGGTCCCGGAAGTCGATCGTGCGATGCGTGCCGTCGCACAGGGGCTTGATCTCGGCGGCCGCCTCTGGGTTAAGACGGGCCTCACGGCACGCAAGGGGACGCCGGCCTGAACTCGCTCGCGCAAACGCTAGAAGGCCGCCAACATAGTCTCGAGCGACTCCGGATTGGAGCGGTAGCCGGCGTAGGCCTGGGCCGAGAAATCGTCCGGGGCGATGTACTCCTGGCCCGCCTCTACGGCGTCGAGGATCGACTTTGCCACGGCTTCCGGCCTGGCCTTGGGCGCTTTAACGCCGGCGAGCATCGGAGTGTCCATCGGACCTGGGTAGACGCCGAGCACGGCGATGCCTCGTGCCGCGAGTTCGTGGCGCAGCGATTGCGTGAACGAGTGGGCGGCGGCCTTCGAGGCGCAGTACGGGCTCATCCCGGTCACCGGAGCCAGCGACAGCAGGCTCAGCGTGTTGACAATCGTCCCGCCGCCGTTTGCCTCGAGTACGGGCGCGAAGGCCTGAGTCACGCGAAGCGTCCCGATCACATTGGTCCTGAAATCGTGCTCGACCGCCGAAAGGTCAACCTCGAGCGGCGCCCCGAACGCGATCACGCCCGCGTTGTTGAACACGAGGTTGGCGTCGCTAGCGGTCGCTGCTGCCGCTGCGGCGTCGGACTCGCTGGTGATGTCGAGCACCATCGGGCTTACGACCTCAGGATCGATCTCCACGGCGTCTCGGCTCGACTCTTCCGTCCGGCCCCCGGCGTAAACCCGGACGGCGCCGCGGCGAAGCAACTCGTGTATCAGGCACGTGCCGAGGCCACCGCCGGCGCCGGTCACCACCACGCTGGCTCCACGAATCTTCATTTTTTGCTCCTCAGTAGAAGTTGATGCTCCGAAGGGTGCGATTTCCTGGCTATGGCGCCAGCGACCGGGAGGCCGAAAGCAGCAGAGGGGAAGCCCCGCTCGGTCCCAGGAACTTGAACCGCCGCGCACGATCCTCGGCCGCGTCGGTGGGCTCGCAAAACGACGACAGGCAGGCTCGGAGTCCTCTGTGCTCGGTCAGCACGTCCCGCATCGCGCGGCCGTTTGTCACCGTCGCCTCGAGCTTGCGAACGCTGCGGATCACGTTTGGATCAGACTCGACCCGAGCCAGCTCTTCGTCGCTCATTGCGGCACGGATCCCGATCTTCATCTCCAACCTCCTGGTCGTCTGGATCAGTCGCGCCGAGGTTCGTCGGGTTTGTGCTCGCGGTCAATCACTGGCACGCGTGGCTGACATGTCGATTGGTTATCAGCCGTAGATCGAGTGCCCCGCGCCGGGCGCTGCGTTGGCGCCGTACGGTTCCACGTCCTCGACATACGCTGGCTGCCGTTCGACGCGACGAAACCAGGATCGAAGGCTCGCGTAAGGCTCTAAGTCCAGGCCCGCCTCATGCGCCAGGTGGGTGTAACCGTAGATCGCGATGTCCGCGATGGTGTATTGCCCGCCGACGAAGAACTCGTTTACCGAGAGGTGGTTCTCGAGCAGCGAGAGCACCTCTATGGCTCCGTTTCGCCGCCGCATCGCCTCTGGGTCGGACGGCTCCAGCCTGCCGACAAGGAGCCGAAAGCGAAGGCCACCGATCGTGGGCACGACGTCGGTCTGTTCATAGATCAGCCAGCGGACTACCTCGGCGAGTTCGAATGAGTCGCTGGGGAGGTATGCGGTGCCCCGGGCCAGGTAGAGGAGGATCGCGTTCGATTCGGGCAGGTACCGACCATCGACGGTTTCGAGTACCGGGGTGGTGCGCATCGGATTGATCTGCGTGTACTCGTCCGTGAGGGTCTGACCGTCGAAGATGTCGATCGGCACGCGCTCGTACGAAAGTGCCAGGTGCGCGAGCAGGAGTCTGACCTTGTAGCAGGTGCAGGAAGCCGCGTAGTCGTAGAGCCTCAAGCCTTTGCGGGTGATGGTTCGCGTAACGTCCAAAGCGCGGCTCCGCTCAGTCCCTGGCCATCCAGCCGCGCAGGTTGTGCGTGGCTATGTACGAGGCCGCGCTGGCAACAAAGTTGCTCAGCAGCGGGCTGCCGTCTCCGGCTCGCCATGCGAGCCCGACTGCGCAAGGCCCGAGGTCGGCGACCGGTACGTAGATGACATCCTGCTTTCGGTAGTAACCGGCGATCGAGCGCGGGCAAAGACTCACGCCTTTCGCCTCGGCGAGAGCGTCCAACCATTCACCCGGTCCCGAGGCCGCAACCGCCACGGTGTAGCCTGGATCAGCGCCATCGTCGACTCCAGCCCAATAGTCGCGCAAGCGTCTAGGCCAGCCGGCGGAAGTTACGATCGGCTCACCGGCAAGTTCGGGCAGCGTCACAGATGCGCGCGGCGCGAGTGGGTGATGGGCACTCAAGGCTACGACGCGGCTCTCTTGCAAAAGCGGCTCGAAGACGAGCCCCGGCGCTGAAAGCGGGGCGCGAACGACGGCCAGCTCCACGCGCCCCGGGTCCAGATCGGCGTGGGGGCAGGTTACGTAGCTCGACTGAGAGAGCTGGACTTCGACCGCCGGGTACGCTGCCCGGAAGGCACGAACCAAGCGTACCGCGAGCTCATTTGGGAGCGTCCCGGCCGAGCCAAGTCGCAGCTGTCCGACGCCGCCCTGGACAGCGAGCCGCGCAGCTTGAACCGCCCGCCGGGCACTGACCAGGACGTCACGCGCCGAGGCCAGGAAGACCTGCGCTTCTCGTGTCAGCTCGACGTGACGATTAGTGCGCTCAAGCAAAGTCAGGCCAAGCGAGGCCTCGAGCCGGCTGATGTGACGACTCACCGCTGGCTGCGTCATGTGCAGCCGGTCGGCGGCACGGCCGAAATGGAGCTCTTCCGCCACGGCCACGAATACTTCCGCAGCCCTGACTTCTAGCGTCGCAGGCGGGATGGCTCGATCTGGTGCCGCTATAAAGCTCATGAATTCAGTTTTGGCTCAAACTACTTTACGGGCGAGAGCTATCCTTCCCGTGAGTGACGCCGCGCAACGCCTCGTCCTTCCCAGGGTCTAAAGCTCGAGTCCGTGTTCGAGCGTTTCGGGATCCGCGGTGCGGACTTCGCCGTCCTCGCGACTACGCGTCGCCGACCCGCAAGATGGCCGCGGCGCCCTGCTGTCGCTAACCGACGCCGGCCGAGGCCTGTTCGAGGCGTGCGCGCCCTAGCATCTGGCGACGCTTGACTAGCGAGCCATTGATATGATATCATTTTGATAGGTGTTCGGCGCGACCGGCACAACGGCCCGGAGCAGTCATCCCGATGAACGCACCCAACAACGCCGCTGCACAACGTCTGCGCCCATGGTGGCTATCTCCTTCGCGACCCGGCACGCAACGTTTGATCAACCAGTGGGAGTACCGCCACCTCCGCTTCTCCGGGGTCGCGCGTATTGCCGGTGGCAGCGTCGCGGCCGGCGCGGGCGTTGTGTGCCTCTCGTACCACGTCTACGCATGGGCAGCGTTCTTTCTGGTTCTTGGGGCGCTGAATCTCGCGGGTGGCTACTGGTACCTCACTATCGACCGCTCCGCATCTGCGCGAACCTGAGGCTGTTACGTCCAGGTCCGGTCGTCGCCGCGGGAGGCCGCGATCGGGCCCGGCGGGAGAGCGACGGCAGCCTCGCGCGCACGCTGTTCGTCTAAGTACGATCTGGCGATCGGGCGGTTAGCTCAGCTGGTAGAGCGCCTGCCTTACAAGCAGGAGGTCGCCTGTTCGAGTCAGGCACCGCCCACTCAAAAGTGCCTGCAAGCAGGCATCTTCTGCTTTGCTTTGCTCATCGACCGCTCGGTGGTGGTGCGGGTACGGGCAACGGTCGCGGGCAACGTTCCGTGCTCCTCGCGACCCACGATCGCGCTATCAAAACGGAAGGCTGAGTACTTGACGATGGCCCACACACTCCGCCCGATGCCGACTACACCGATGACACCGAGCGCGACGGCAGCTGTTCGGCGGCTCCGTGACCGGCGCGTCGATGAACCCGGCCCGCCGGTTAGGCCCCGCGCTGGTCTCAGGGCACTGGCACGACTTCTGGGTCTACCTCGCCGTTTCGATTCTTGGAGGCGACGGTGGATAGCTAGTTGTCCTACCAGCGGAGGTTGTGAATCCGGGTGATGGGTGGCCGGCCTCCGAGTGAGCTGTGGGGTCTGTGGTGGTTGTAGGGGCGTGAAGATGGATCTGAACTGCCCTGGGTCCTAGGGAGACTGATCTGCCCTGGGTTGTGTGGTGTCTGGTTTCTAGAGTCCTCGGCCGTGAAGGAGGATTCGGCTGCCTCGCAGTACCCGCCGGAGGTTCGGCGTCAGGTCATCGAGCTGGCTCGCTCGGGAACGAAGGTGGTGCAGCTGGCAGCGCAGTCGTCTGAGCTCCACTCGACAACGCACCAGCTTGCGCCGAGGTCGAGATGCCGCCAGCGCTTGATCCGCCGGTCGTGGATCTCCAGGTGACGGCCGGTCTGGCCGCACCGGCCGCAGACCCTTCGCCGGCGCCTGAGACGGACAGTCACGATCACCCCCCCTCAGAGCCAAAGCTCACATCGATGACCGACGCGCCCGGCAAGCGCAGAAGCCGGTTGAATGCGGTAGTGACGCGCACGTCGCCCTCCTTGCGGGCCGCTTGACCTTCCAACAGCCAGCAGCCTGCGTCACGAGGGCGGCTGCGCGTCGATGCGTTCTGCGCAACCTCCGAAGAAATCCTCAGCCCAGAAAACCCTGCTCACGCGACAGTTACCGCGCGCCCTTCACCCCCAAACTGTTCATGCACGCTGGCGTGCAGCCCGGCGGATAAAAATGGGACGCTTGCTACGCCCCTGGGCCGAATCTGAGACCGCGGAGGGAGCCAGGTCCGCGGCGGACCATCCCAAACTCGAGCCATTGTGCGGCGTGCGAACTCGATTTTCAAACCAACCGACCGGAGACCCGGACGTACCTGCCGTCGAGGGCGGCCTCGGCCTCGATCTGCTCGGTCTTGCGCCCGTAGCTGAAGGAGCCAGCGGCGATGCGCAGCTCGAAGTGCTTGGCGACCTTTACTGGTTCGAGACGCGGCCGACGCGTTGGCCAATCTTGGCGGCGGGGGCGGTTTGGAGCGACCCGCGCGGCCGCTCGATCATTTGCTTGACTTTGCCCAGTCGCGCTCGTGGCTTGCAGCAGGTCCTCGCGCTTGCGTGAGCGCCACCGACGGGCAGCGCTCGCCGGGCTCAAGCCGCTGCATGTATGGGTTTCCGATCCTGAGTTCGCGTTCGGCTCGACGCGCGCTCCACCCGCGCGCCAACCGGTCCTGACGCAGGGCGTCGCCCAGGTCGCTGGCGCCGCTTAGCCCTCATGGTCACCACGTCAGGTGGTTGGTCATGGTCATTACGTCATGTGACAAGCGGGCCGGCGTGGACGCTTGACACCCGGTGAAATGACACGGGGGTTATCGTCTTTCGCGTGGTGTACCTACATCTGCCCGTCGGGCAGCTCGCGGACGAGCCCGCGCCGGGCCGCGATCGCAGACAGCTTGGCCTGGTGGTCCTTTGCGCCGCGATGTTCATTAGCGCTGTCGACTCGACGATCGTGAACGTCGCTTTGCCCGCGATCTCACGAGACCTAGTTGCTTCCGTCGGCGCCCTCCAGTGGGTGGTCGACGGGTTTCTCGTGTGCCTCGCTGGGATGTTGCTGGTGGGCAGCGGTCTGGCCGACCGCTTCGGGCGCCGCCGGGTGTTTCTACTCGGGCTGGCGGGGTTTGGAGCGACCTCGGTTCTGGCCGCGGCCTCGCAGAACGTGGCAGAGCTGATCGCGGCTCGCGTGCTGATGGGGGCGGCGGCGGCCTGCGTGCTGCCCCCAGCCCTGTCCCTGATCGCGGTTATTTTCTCCTCCGAGGAGCGGCCTCGGGCATTGGCTGTGTGGGCCGCCGTGGCCGGGGTGGGCCTCGCGCTCGGGCCCGTGCTCGGGGGAGTACTCGTCCAGAGTGTTGGTTGGCAGGCCGTGTTTCTGGTTAACGTTCCGGTGGTAGTCGCCGCGGTACCGCTGGGGGTGCTCTGGTTGCCCGAGTCCCGGCGGCCAGGCGCGCCGGCGCTTGACCTGATCGGCGTGGGACTTTCGGTCTTGGCATTGGCGCTAGTTGTCTTCGCGCTGATCGAGGGCGTGCATTTGGGTTGGGGCAATCCAGCGGTGCTGGCGGCGGCCGTGGGCGGCTTGGCGGCGGGCGTGGCGTTCGTCCGCGTCGAGCTTGTGCGGAGCGCTCCGTTGTTCGATGTCACAGCGCTCCTGCGGCCGGGCGTGGCGACAGGCGCGCTCGTGATCCTCGCCATTTACATCTCGTTCCTCGGCGTGCTGTTCTTGCTCCCTCAGTACCTGCACTACGTGCGCCACGAATCCACGCTCTTTTCGGGTCTCCTGCTGGCCCCGCTCGGGGTCTGTACCCTGGTGGCCGCGCCTCTCGCTCCGCGGCTCACAGGCGTGCTCGGCAGGCGCGTGACGGTCGCCGCGGGGCTCGCGGCGATGTCCGCGGCGGTGGCGCTGTTGTTGTGGATCCACCGCGACACAGGTCGGGCCGTTCGTGGTGATCGGCGCGGCGGTGTTTGGTGCCATGATCCCCATGACCCTCATCCCGGCGACCGGGGCGATCATGGCTGACGTCGGTGAGCAGAAGGCGGGTGATGGCGGGGCGATCAACCAACTCGCGCGACAGGTCGGCGGCGCTCTCGGGGTGGCGATCATCGGCAGCGTGTTCGCCGCGGTCTACGCTCACCGCGTCGAAGGTCAGCTGGCCGGGTTCTCGGCGGCAGCCAGGCGGCAAGCCGGCGAGTCGATCGAGCGGGCCCAGGCGCTGGTGGCGGGCACTGGCCCGGAACTCCACCGCCAGCTGCTCGCTCGGATCGACCACGCGTTCGACGTCGCCGCGCGGGTGAGCTTTGTTGTGACTGCGGCGCTCCTAATCGGCGCGGCCGTGGCAGCGTCGCTTGGGCCTGGCTCGCGTGGGACGCCTGAGGTCACGCCGCGCGCGATGGTGACCGGCGGGTGAGGCTCGTCGCGGACGCCAGACCCGGGCAACCGTGACGCGCGCCGGGCTCCGGGCGGTAGCTCCGCTCTACGTGGTGGTGTTCGTCGGGTTTCTCGGCTACAGCCTGATGATCGCCGTGTTTACCCCGCTGCTGCTCCGCGACGACGGCGGAATGCTGCCCCGTTCCTCGAGCTTTGCGCAGCGCAGCCTCCTGCTCGGAGTGCTGCTCGCGCTCTATCCCCTCGGCCAGTTCGTGGGCTCGCCGCCGCTGGGAGCTCTGTCCGACCGCCTCGGACGGCGGCCCGTGCTTCTGGCCTCGCTTGCGGCCACCACCGCGCTTTACGGCGCGATCGCGGCTGCGCTGGAGGTCGAGAGCCTTCCCCTTCTGATGATCGCGTGCTTCCTCGCGGGCCTCTGCGAGGCAAACGTGGTGATCGCCCAGGGTGCCATCGCCGACGCGACCCCGCGCGAGGACCGCAACCGGCTGTTCGGCTACATCTACTTGAGCGCCAGCCTCGCGTACGTCGTCGGACCGCTGGGCGGAGGCAAGCTCGCCGACCGTTCCGTCGTTGGTTGGTTTGGCTACTCGACCCCGTACTGGGCGGTCATGATCCTCCTGGCCGTCCTGCTCGTGGCCGTGTTTGGATGGTTCGGAGAGACGCATCGGGCCGAGCCGGCCCGGGCCAGCTATCTGGACGCGTTCACAAACCTCACGCGCGTCGTCACCGACCGGCGGCTGCGGCCGCTGTATCTGGTCAACGTTCTGCTGTACCTGGCGATCTTCGGCTTCTTCCGGGTCTATCCGATGTACCTAGTCGACCAGTACAAGCTCGGGGTCGGGAAGGTCTCCGAGTACATCGCCTACGTCGCGGTGCCAATCGTGATCGCAAACCTTGGCCTGGTCGCCGCCTTGTCGCGCAGGCTGACCCCCCGGCAGATGGTCGTATACAGCGCGCTGGCCACCGGTGTCCTGATGGCGGTGATCGTGGTCCCGCGCTCCCAGATCTCGCTGTGGTTCACACTTGGGCCGACAGCGCTTGCGCTGGCCGTGTGCCTGCCCTCCTGCGCCGCGATGCTCTCTCTGGCGGCGGACGAAGCCGAGCAGGGGCGCGCGATGGGCAACAACCAGTCAATTCAGGTCGGCGCAGAATCAATCTCAGGTCTGGCAGGCGGAGGACTTGCCGCGATAGCTACAAAACTCCCGCTGCTTGTGTTCGCCGGTGCGGCAATCCTAGGAAGCGTGGCCTTGGCGCCACGACGAGCGACCCGCCGGCGCTAGATTTTCATGCGGTTCGACAGCGCCGCGAGCCTGGCCAGCGCCTGCTTGGCGGCCAGCCCGCGTCAGCGGCTGAGCGCGCTGATAGTCCCGTTCGGCGCGTTGACCCCGGAGACGGCGACGATGGTCTCAAACTCGCGTGCACTGCTGATTCACTGGTCAAAGAAAGACGAGAACCACCTCGCGCTACTTGAGCTCGCCAGCGGCCTCAGGGTTGGCGGTCGGCGTGGGAATGGGAAAGAGCCGCATGAAGCGCTCCACGGCCTTCTTGTCCCCCTCGATTTTCATCTTCCCCGAGCGTTGTGCGGTCCTAAGCGGCTGGCCACCCCAGAGCACGCTGGCGAGGGTGTCGGGGTCTGTGTCGACCGTGGCGTCGACTCGATCGTCGGCGTCGCGGGAGATTTCAATCTCGGCGCCCGCGATCTCGATGCGGAAGCGATCCACGCCCAATCGGAGCTCGTACCCGGCTCGTAGTCCGTCTGCGCGTGGGGCAAACCGCGAGCGGAGCGCCAGGATCACCGAATCCGCGCCGATCGGAACGCCGCTTGGAAGGCCGGCACGCTCGCGCTCAGCCCAGTTTCCGAGTGAGACCACGATCTCCTCGAGCCCGCGGCCCCACTCGGTCAGCTCATAGACGCGCGAGCCAGCCGGCGGCGGGAGCTTGCGTCGCCGGACAATCCCGGCCCGCTCAAGCTCGCCAAGGCGCTGGGAGAGGACGTTCGGGCTCGCGTTCGGAAGCCCTCCGCGCAGGTCCGTGTAGCGCTTCGGCCCAAGTAGCAGCTCGCGGACGACGAGCAATGCCCAGCGCTCTCCGACGAGGTCGAGGCCATAGGCGATCGCGCAGCCGTCGCCGTATGTGCGGAACGTGTCCATCTCCAAAATCATATCCACAAAGTCGTCTTTTAGGAGTATCGACTCCTGGAATGAGATTTATTAGTCCTAGAGATGAGATTCCCTGTCGACTTCGGTCTCAATCCACATCAAGACCTACCAGCCGAAGGAGGCACCACATGCAGCGAAGGTCAATCAACCCTGTGGATTGGTCCAAGCAGCTGGGCTTCGACCAGGGCGCAGCTCATCGAGGGGCACGAGCGGCAGCTCATTTGCAGCGGGCAAGACGCCGTGGACGCCAACGGTAACCCCCAGCATCCGGGCGACATGGCCGCACAAATCGAGGTGGCCCTCGGCAACTTGGAGGCCATCCTGGCCGCCGCCAACATGACTCTGGACAACGTCGTCCGGCAAACGCGTACACGACCGACCTCGACGAGCTGTTCAAGCACTGGACAACCCTGACGGACCGCTTTGCGGACTCGGATGGTGGCTTTGCGACCAGTCTCTTGGGTGTCACGCAGCTACCAGCCGAGCTCCTCGTCATGCTCGAGGCAACCGCGGTTGCATGATCAGCTGGGTGCCGCCGCATATGCAGCCAAGCCGGCTGGACTGGCCGCCCCCCACCGGCCGGAGGCCATCGGCGAGGAGATCCGCTGGCAGCTTGCACATATGTCACCGCCAATCAGAGCCGCCCTGCGACAGTTGCCGCCGGTCGGTAAGGATTCGGCCGGTCCCCTAGGACAAGGGCTGCTCGCATCCGATCTCTCCTCGGGACGATCAGCCGAAATCTCCCGGCCGCTTTGGACGACGATGAGTTTTCGTGTTGCGATCGGTCTTTAGCTTTGGCGGAGCAGACTTCAGTGGGAACAAGAGCCCGATCTCAAGCTCAATGATCAACTTCATTCACGACTATGGTCCGTAGTTCCGGCGCGCCGAGCTTGAAGCCTTGCTGATCTACTCGATGAGCGTTTCGGTGGACGGCTTTATCGCCGACCGCGAGGGCGGGTTCGGGTGGACTGTCCCTGATGAGGAGCTGTTTGGCTTCCATCTCGCGCGGGTGCGCGAGCTTGGCTGCCATCTGTGCGGCCGCAAGCTGTACGAGACGATGTTGGTGTGGGAGACGGATCCGTCGCTGCGCGACACTGAGCTTCACGCCGCGTTCGCCGACGTCTGGTGCGCGCTTCCGAAGGTCGTCTTCAGCCGCACGCTCGTCAGCGTCCAGGGCAACGCCCGGCTCGCCGAAGCGTCCGTGGCCGAGGAGGTCGCCGCCACGCTCGCCGCGACTGACAAGGACGTCGAGATCGGCGGCGCTGGCCTCGCCGCGACGGCGATCGGGCTCGGCTTGGTCGATGAGCTGCGCATGTTCCGCAATCCGATCATCGTCGGCGGCGGTACGCCGTTCCTACCGCCGGTCACCGAGGACATCCCGTTGGAGCTGATCGAGACCAGGACGTTCGGCTCCCGGGTGATCTACGAGCGCTACAGGGGCACTGACAACTACTGACACTTCTGACGGCACGCTGGCGCCCGGTCGAAGCGCTGCTGTTGGATCAAACCCTGACGCTCAGCCGAGTTCTTGCCCGAGTCCTATGAGAAGTCCTCCGGGCCCGCGGAGGTAGCAGAGCCGATACGCGTCCCCGTACTGGACCACCTCGCCAACGAGCTGCGCGCCGTGCTTGCCGAGCCCGCTGACCATCTCGTCGATGTCGTCCACGGCGAACATGACGCGCAGATAGCCGAGAGCGTTCACTGGGGCGTTCCGGTGATCGGCAACCGCAACCGGCGTGAGAAATCGCGAGAGCTCGAGCCGACTGTGGCCGTCCAGCGTGCGCATCATGGCGATCTCGACCCGCTGGTCTCGCAGTCCAGTGACGCGCCCAGCCCACTCTCCTTCGATCGTGGCTTGGCCTTCGAGCTCGAGGCCTAACTCGCGAAAGAAGGCGATCGTCGCCGGGAGGTCGTCGACGACGATGCCTACGTTGTCCATCCGTTGGACCGCCATGTGCCCAATCTACCCGCCGCTGGGAGCCTGCCCGCCGTGAGCCGTTCGCCTGACCCGACGCCTCGACCAGCGACGAAGCCACAGGTCGAGCCCCCTTTGCCTCGACCGCGGTACTTAGAGCCGTTTCGCGCTGGAGGGGAGTTGACCCGCTTTCGTTGACGCTCTGAGAATGGGCGTTTTGCGTCCGGAAGGGGTGTTTAGATGGCGAGAGGGAAGGCGTTTGCGCCGGAGTTCAGGCAGGAGGCGGTGCGTCTGTTCCGGGTCAGCGGCAGGTCGTATGCGGCGGTGGCCGAGGACCTGGGGGTCGCGCCGGAGTCGCTCAGGCGCTGGGTGCTGCAGGCGGAGGTCGAGGAGGGTCGTCGGCAGGGCTTGACCAGCGATGAGCGCGAGGAGCTGCGCAAGCTGCGGCGCGAGAACGCCAGGCTGCGCGAGGAGCGCGAGATCCTGAAGAAGGCCGCGACTTTCTTCGCCCGGGAGACCGATCTACGGAGATGACCTTCGGGCTGATCGAGGCGGAGAGAGCACGGCATCCTGTCTGCGTGCTGTGCGTCGTGTTGGGCGTGACCCGCGCCGGGTTTTATGCCTGGAAGCGCAGGCCGCCGAGCGCGAGAGAGCTGCGCGATCGCGAGCTGATGAAGGTAATCGCGCGGATCCACGCGGGCTCGCGTGGGACCTATGGCGTGCCCAGGATCCATGCCGAGCTCGAGGACGACCACGGCATCCAGATCGCCCATAAGGCGGGTCGCAAAGCTGATGCGCCGCCTCGGGATCGAGGGCGTCTCCCGCCGCGCCAAGCGCCCTGTGAGCACGACGTCGGCCGCACAGGCGCCGGCCGCCGATGATCTCGTGCGCCGCTCGTTTCGGCGTGATCGCCCCAACGTGCTGTGGCTGACCGATATCGAGCGCCACGAGGCGCTGTGTGACCGTGCGGTGGTGAAAGGACACCGCGGCCAGCTCGTCGCAGCGGGCTGGTGAAGCTGGGGGCAGCCCGACCCGCGAGACGGCGGTGAGGGTGGACAGCAACCCCGACAACGACGGGACCGGCCAGCACTGCCAGATGGTCGGGCTCCGGCAAGCAAGTCCGGAAGGTGTACGTGAGAAACCAGCGGTTGAAAGCCCCTAAAG
>JAFAPR010000062.1 GCA_019247075.1 Solirubrobacterales bacterium | reverse complement strand
CAGTATTCCACAGTGCCGGCCCCTCTCGGCCGGCGCGGGGCGGGCGCTGACGGCGTCGGGCCGCTAACCGATCTTCGGTGCCGGTGGGAGCTCCGGCACCGCGGGGAGCCTCGGCAGCGCAGGGAGCTTCGGCAGCCCCGGCAGCTTCAGCGGTGAAAGACGCCGCCGAGTAGGGCGCGCCCGCGCACTGGGACCGAGAAAAGCCGGGGTATCGCAGGTACGTGGTGAACCGACCTACCGGAAGGAACCGAAGGGAGGTGACGGAACCGACGGGTCCGAGGGAGACGGGCCAGAGTGGGTGGAGGAGGTCGCGCCCGCTCCACCGTCATCGGAACTTCTCAGGACCGCGCTCGAGATACCCGGACGCCGCCGGCTGCCGGAGGCGCCAGCTCGGGCGGACCCTGTTGCCGACGCATGAGTAGCCCGCTGCGTAGAACCGGATCCCGGCGGGTTGGAGGCCCCCGCCTTCCACGATGGCCACCGCCGCGATGGTCGCGACCGTGGCCGGACCAGCCCCGGCCGGAGCGCCCGAAGAGGCGACGTGCGCGACCCTCCCCATCGAGCCAAACGCACGTCGCAGGCGCGGGTTCGGAAAAGGCCCGGCGTCGCAATCCGGTTGGCGGATCGTCGACCCACGGCAGCGATGCCGGAAGCGAGCCCGGCAGCCCAAAATTCACAGAAAAGGGGGCCGGGAATGTTGAGACCATCCGTCGAGCCCGGCATACTTCAGAAGATGTAGCTACCGGCTAAAGGAGGTCGATGACCGATGGCAAACCATCTGACGCCCACCGAGCTTGCGCGAGAGTCGGGGTTGGACCGCAAGGACGTAATCGCCAAGTGCATTGAGTTGGGCGTCCCGATCTTCAACGGCCGGATCGACAAGACCCTGTTCCTCTGCAGCCTCCGGGAGGACCCGGCCGGGAAGGAAATCCAGCCCACGCCGGCCCAGGCGTAGCTCACTCGCTTTCCTAACGCCGGCCGGCGCCCGGCAGGCTAGTGCACGACTCTCATCTGCTCGCCGAGCAGCAAAGCTACTACCGGGCTCGCGCCCCCGAATACGACGATTGGTGGCACCGCCGCGGTCGCTACGACCGTGGCGCCGACGCGAACGCGCAGTGGTTCTCAGAAGCGGCGGCGCTGGAGCGAGCTCTCGACAATTTCGGTCCGAAAGGGGACATCCTCGAGCTGGCGTGCGGGACCGGCCTTTGGACAGACGTGCTGGTCCGTCATGCGCGGCGGCTGACCGCTGTCGACGCCGCCGCGGAGATGATCGCCCGGGCGAGGGCGCGAGTGGGCGCGGGGCCGGTCGAGTTCGTCCACGCCGACCTGTTCGCATGGAGCCCGGCGCCAAGCGCCTACGACCTGTGCTTCTTTGCGTTCTGGCTCTCGCACGTTCCAGAGAGTCGCTTCGACGCCTTCTGGCTGACGGTCGCGACGGCGCTTCGGCCGGGAGGGCGGGTGTTCTTCGTCGACAGCGACCGCAGTGACCGCTCCACGGCCTCCGACCACCGCCTCCCGGCGGCCGACGAGGAAACCATGTCGAGGCGGCTCGACGACGGGCGTGAGTTCCAGGTTGTGAAGCGCTTCTACGTGCCCTCGTGGCTGGAACGCAGGTTGGAGGGCCTCGGTTTTAGGGTGGCGGTCCGGCGTACGGGTGAGTTCTTTATCTACGGAGGAGGCGAGCACATCGGCCCGCGCGCCGCAAGCAAGCGCGACCCAGACCGCATCCTTTAGCTCGCGACGGGGTTACCACAAGTTGATGCGAAGGGCGGCAGTCATCGTCCTCGCCGGGATCGCGGCTCTCGGAGCACCAGCGACGTCGCTCGGACGCGGTTCGGCGCTGGGCGCGGGGGCCCTGCGCAGGGCGCTGGCGGAGGATCTGGAGGCTGTCGGCGGCGCCCACGGCGCCTATGTGGTGGACATGACCACGCGCAGGACGCTGTTTGCCTTCGACGCCCGGAGGGGTCGCACTCCCGCCTCCGTGCAGAAGCTGTACACGACCTCCACAGCGTTACTCCGCCTCGGACCCTCCGCGGTGCTGAAAACCTCGGTCCTCGGCACCGGACGACTCGATCGCTCGGGCACGTGGCACGGGACGCTGTACCTCCGCGGCGGCGGCGACCCGACCTTTGGCGCTGCGGCCTTCGATCGGGCCGCCTACGGCGCCGGCGCCACGGTCCAGGCGCTGGCCCGTCGGGTCCGCGCCGCCGGCATCGTGCGCCTAGCCGGGCGAATCGTAGGCGACGAGTCGCGCTTCGACTCGCTGCGGGCACCCCAGCGACCGGTTACCAGCGCTCCTTCTTCCTGGAAGGGCAACTGAGCGCGCTGGCATACGACCGCGGGTTCGCCAACTCGACCTGGACTGCGTTCCAGAGAAATCCGGCTCGCGCCGCGACCAGACGCTTCGCGACCGCGCTGCGCGCCGCCGGGGTCGGCGTACCGTCCGGCGTCCCCTTCTCGACCGGTCAGACACCCCCAAACGCCCATCCGCTCGCCGCGGTCGACTCGCCGCCACTCCGGACGCTGATCCGGTTGACCAACGCGCCCTCGGACAACTTTCTCGCTGAGATGCTGCTCAAGAACCTCGGCGCGAAGCTCGGTGGCGGCGGCACGACGGCGGCGGGAGCGGGGGTGGTACGCCGAGCGATGGCGGACAAGTTCGGGCTCAGGCCCCGCTTCGACGACGGCTCGGGGCTCTCACGCTATGACTCGACGAGCCCCCGCCAGGTCGTGACACTGCTGCGGCGCATGGCTGGACACTCCGTCTTCGTGCACTCGCTCGCGATCGCGGGGGAGACTGGAACGCTGATAGACGAAATGCGCGGCACCAGTGCCCAAGGGCGGTGCCGCGGCAAGACTGGAACGCTCTACGACGTGGCCAGCCTAGCCGGCTACTGCCGGGCTCGGGATGGCCATACCCTGGCGTTTGCCTTCCTCATGAATCGCTTGAGAACCCGAACTTCGGTCACGCCGTCGAGGCGAGCATGGCGGTCGCGCTGGCCAACTACGACGGTTGACACCCGGAGCAACGGCTCCGACCGAATCGGACGGCTAGGTACCGCGGCCGTCGACCAGCTCGCGGAGCCCGTCCTCGTCGATCACGGGTACGCCGAGCCGCTCCGCCTGGACTAGCTTCGACCCCGGGCCTGCGCCGGCCACGACGTAGGCAGTCTTGCGCGAGACGGAGCCGGTGACCTTGCCGCCGGCCGCCACGATCCGCTCGGTGGCCTGCTCCCGAGTCAGGTTGGGAAGCGTGCCGGTGAGCACGAACGTCTTGTCCGCCAGCGGCCCTTCGCCGGGAGGAGGCCCTTCTTGCTCAAACCGCAGTCCCTGGCCACGCAGGTCCTCGATCAGCGCGCGCATCTGCGGGTCGGCAAGCTGGTCGTGGATCAGCGTGGCCATCTTGGGACCAACGCCGGGGGTCGCCTCGATCTCGTCGGGGCTTGCGCTCAACAGCGCGTCGATGGTCCGGAACTGATTCGCCAGGTTGCGTCCGGTCACCTCGCCCACCTCTTCGATGCCCAGCGCGTACAGCACGCCCCCAAAGGGCTGACGCTTGGAGGCCTCGATTGCTGCCGCGAGCTTGCGCGCCGAGACTTCGCCGAAGCCCGTGCGCTGCTCGATCTGGCCCGGGTCCAGGCGGTAGAAGTCCGCCGCGGTCTGCACCCAGCCCAACTCCATGAATAGGCTCACCTGCTTCTCGCCTAGGCCATCGATGTCCATGGCGCCCACGAAATGCTTGAGCAGCTGCCAGCGGCGGCCGGGGCAATTGCGGTTGGGGCACTTGGTGAACACGGATCCGTCGGGCTTCACGGTCTCCGTGCCGCATATCGGACAATTTGCCGGCGGCTGCGGTCGATCCGGCCGGATCGAGCGCTCCGCCATGTGCGGCGCCGGCGAGAGCACCTGCGGAATGACGTCACCCGCGCGCAGCACGATCACGTCCTCACCGGGACGGATGTTCTTGCGTGCCAGGTCCTCTTCGTTGTGGAGCGTCGCGAGCTTTACCGTCACGCCCCCGACCGTCACCGGCTCCAGCACCGCGTAGGGGTGCAGGTCGCCGAACTTGCCGGGGTTCCACCCGATCTCGTTGAGCTTTGTGACCGCCGTGGTCGGGGCGAACTTCCAGGCCATCGACCACCGCGGCTCTCGCCCGACCACGCCGAGACGACGCTGGAACTCGGCGTCGTTGACCTTGATGACGACGCCGTCGATCTCGAAATCGAGCGATCCTCGCCGCGCTTCCCACTCACGACAGCGCTCCACCACCTCCTCCTCGGAGCTCAACAGAACGACGTCGGGATGGACGGGGAAGCGCCGCTCGCGCAGCCACTGCAGCGTGCCCCATTGGGTGGGGAAGCTGATTGCCTCGGCCGCGCCCACCCCGTACGCCCAGAAAGACAAGGGGCGCTGGGAGGCGAGCTTGGGGTCGAGCTGGCGAATCGTGCCCGCGGCGGAGTTGCGCGGATTGCGGAACGTGGACAGGCCGGCCGCGGCCTGGCGCTCGTTGAGGGCAGCGAAGTCGGGCAGCGACATGTATGCCTCGCCCCGCACCTCGATCAGCGCCGGGGGGTTGCGCATCTCCAGCCTTAAGGGGATCGAAGGGATCGTGCGCAGGTTGTGGGTGACGTCCTCGCCCACCTCCCCGTTGCCGCGCGTGGCCCCTCGCTCGAGCACGCCATCGCGGTACAGGAGGGAGATCGCCAACCCATCGATCTTCGGCTCGGCGACGAACTCGAACTGGGGAGCTTCGATTCCCTCGCGGGCGAGGAAGTTGCGCATGCGCTGGATCCAGCTACGCAGCTCTTCCTCCGAACGGACCGTGCCGAGCGAGAGCATCGGTTGGAGATGGCTGACCTTGACCAGCTCCGAGACCGGCTCGGCTCCGACCCGCTGCGTGGGCGAGTCTGGGCTGATCAGCTCAGGGTGGTCGCGCTCGATCGCGCGCAGTTCGTCGAGCAGCGCGTCGTACTGGTCATCCTCGATCTCGGGATCGTCTAGGACGTAGTAGCGGTAGTTGTGGTACTCCAGCGCGCGCCGGACCTCTCCCGCCCGCTGCTCGACGCCGCCGCGACGGTCGCCAGACGCCTTGCTCATGACTGGACCTCGGTGGCGGCCGGCGCCACCAGCCGCTTGAGGTCATAGCGGCGCAGGGCGCTCAGACCGCTGCGGTCGGTCAGGTCGAAGTGGATCGGCGTGACGGCGATCTTGCCCTGCGCCAGGGCAGCCAGGTCGGTTCCGGTCTCGTCCCGTTCGTAGCTGGCCTCCCCATATATCCGGTACTGGCGTCTTCCGCCTTCCCGCTCCTCCATCAACGCGAGCTCGTCGCGGTAGATGCGCTTGCCGAGGCGCGTTACGTCGACCCCCGTTGGATTCTCTCCCGGGACGTTGACATTGAGCAGGGTCCCGCCCGGCAGGGGGACATTCTGCAGCTCCCCCACAAGACGCGAGGCGAACGCAGCGGCAGCGGCAAAATCGAAGGCAGCGCCGGCGCGAAAGTCCAGCTCGCGAGCAGCCGACTGCTGCGACACCGCGATCCCTGGCAGACCGAGGACTATGGCCTCAAGCGCGGCGGCCACCGTCCCCGAATACGTGATGTCGTCGCCCAGGTTGGAGCCGTGGTTGATCCCGGCCACCACCAGCTCGGCCTCGAAGCCTTCGATCAGGCCGAGTCGCGCCAGCCGCACGCAGTCCACGGGCGTGCCGTCGGTCGCGTACCCCACGGTGCCGTCTTCGAACTCGACCTCTTGCACCCAGAGGGGGCGGCGCGTCGTGATCGAGCGAGCCATCGCCGAACGGTTGCCGTCGGGCGCGATCACCGCCAGCTCGATCGCGGGCAGCTCGAGCAGTGCCCGCCTCAGAGTCTGGAGGCCGTCCGCCTCAATACCGTCGTCGTTGGTGAGCAGAACCCGCATCGCGGCTGATGCTAGTGGCCGGCGCCGCCGGCACGGTGAAACCGCGGCGTGGGGTTAGGCGGCCGCGGATGGCCTTCTGGCTCAGTACGGTGGGGCGGTGGCCGACTCGGTTTCCTTGCGGCTGACCTGCGGAGAGGAGGACCTCGACTGGCTGAGCGCCCTGGCCATGGACCCGCTGGTGGAGCCTTTCCTCGCGTCCGGTCGTGGAGAGCCGGCGGCACTGCGAGAGCTCGTTCCGCCGCCTGCAAGCGACGAGAAACTGTATGGCCTGCATCTGATTGAGTCGGCACGCGGAGAGCGACTCGGCGGGCTGGCGCTGATGCCGGCGAGCCGTATCAGCTCCATTTGCGAGGTCACGAGAGTCATGGTCCGGCCGGACGTTCGCCGTACCGGCGTCGCATTGGCTGCCGTTAGGCTCGTGTCTCGGTTGGCGCTCCTCGATCACGGACTTCACCGCATCGAGACCCAGGTGTACAGCGACAACCTTGCCGGCCAGCGGCTGTTCGAACGAGCCGGGTTCACGCGCGAGGGCATGCGGCGGCGGGCCTATTGGCGACGACAGCGGTGGCTTGACGGCATCCTTTACGGGCTGCTGGCGGAAGAGTTGTAGGCCGAACGGGCCCGCTCAAACGCGCGGGCGATGTGGGCGATCACGAGCAGAGGCTCATCGACGATCTGCCTCCAGGTGACGCGAATGACCTCATAGCCGGCATCGCGCAGCGACATGTCGCGCCGCCGATCCCGCTCGAAGGCGCGCGATGTCCGTGGTAGGCGAAGCCATCGACCTCGACGATCAATCGCACTTCGGGCCATAGGAAGTCGACTTCGAACCCGGGGACACGCGAATTCGAGGGCCGGTTCTGGCAGCCGCGCGGCCCTGATCAGGCGTAGCAGGCGGCGCTCCGCTTCGGAGCGCGTCAATCTCGGCCCGCCTTGGTGCTGGATGATTGCTCGGAGGGCGGCGACGCCGGCACGATTGCCCGCACGGTCCAGCGCATCCGACAGCTGCCGTTCTGTCACCAGCCGCCGTGCGCGAGCCTCCGCAACCGCCGCCCGTTCGAGCTCCTCGGGAGGTGCACTCGCGGCCAGGTCCACGAGAGCCCGCGCGGGCGAAGTGACGGGAATGCCGTCCTTGGCCGCGGAGTCGCGACCATCCAGACGAGACAGCCGGTGGACGCGCAGACCGGGCCGTGGCCTGCAGTTCCTGGCGACGACGCTGACCTCCACTTCGGCTGAAGCGCCGGCCGTCAGACCCCAAAGGATCGCGGCCGAGCGATGGCTCACGACGGCTCCCTCGCCGCAGGCGAGGACGCCTGCCAGCTTGCGCGCTCCCGGGACTTCAACCGCGTGCCCGACTAGGAACACACCAGGATGGATTCGATGGAGCGCTCCGCCGCGGACCCTGCGCGCGATTGCCGAGCGACTGCGACCGAGAGCCTGCAGCTGCCAAGAGGTGACAATGCCGAGCTGCCGCCCGGCAATCCAGGCGATGGCCTGATCGTCGAAATCCTCCACTCCGCGCCGAACGCACAAAATGTGACGAAGTTCCCCTGCCGAGACGATGTCGGCGACATAGTCGCCCCCAGTGACCCCTTCTCGCGGACGTTCGCCGACGGCGTTGACGTTGGTCAGTTTTGAACCAGTTACTCGGAGCGTCGAGGCGGCCACTCGCACAGGATGGTCGCCAAAGCCGCCGCGGCTACCCGCAGATCGCCAAATTGCGCGGGGTTGTCACAGCCCAAGCTGAAGCTGTGCCACTTTCCAGGGCTCGGGCAGCACGCGCCGACCTCTATATCCCACCCCGGCCAGATAGAGACCGTGCGGCGGCGCCGTGGGTCCGGCCTGTGCGCGGGGTGCCCCTTCGAGCAGCGAGCGGAAGTCCGCAACGGACCGCCGCCCGGAGGAGACCTCGAGCATGGTGCCCACGAGGACACGGTTCATGTGGCGCATGAAGGCGTCGGCCTCGATCCAGAACTGGACCTCGGTCGGCGAGCCGGCGCGCCAAAACGCCGCCAGGACACAGCGGGCAAAGTGGACGTGCTCCGAGTTCGTGGGCGTAAACGCCGTGAAGTCGTGGATCCCGACCAACGCGGCCGCGCACTCATCCAGTCGCTCGAGGTCGAGCCGGTAGGGCCAGTGCAACGCGCGGCCGCGGTCGAGCGCCGGCCGCGCCGGGCGCGCCAGGATCCGGTAGCAGTAGGCTCGGCTGGTCGCGTCGCGGCGGGCGTCGAAGCCAGCCGGGGCCTCCTCGCAGGAGAGCACCGCCACATCGTCGGGTAGCAGCGCGTTCATCGCGCGGGGGGATGCCGGTGCGCCCGAGTAGCTGGCGAGTTGCCGCAACGCGTGTACACCGGCATCGGTGCGACCCGCCACCGTGACCGTTACTGCCGGCTCGCGCAGGAGCACTGCGAGCGCCCGCTCGACCTCCTCTTGAACCGTCCGGCGCCCCGGCTGACGGGTCCATCCGCTGAAGCGCGAGCCGTCGTATTCGAGCTCTAGCCGGTTTTGCAATCCCCGCTAGACGAGCTCGAGCAGGACCATCTCGCTGCGATCAGAGCGGCGCGGGCCCAGCTTCAAGATGCGCGCGTAACCTCCCGGCCGCTCGCTGTACCGAGGCGCAATCTCCTCGAACAGCTTGTAGACCGCGAATTTGTCCTGCCCCAGCGCCTGTAGCGCCTGCCGCCGGGCGTGCAGGTCCCCACGCTTCGCAAGCGTGATCAGCCGCTCCAATTCGGGCTTCACGGCCTTGGCCTTCGCCTCGGTGGTCTGAATGCGCTCGTGGTCAATCATCTCCTTGATCAGATTCATCACGAGTGCTTTGCGGTGGGATGCAGAGCGGCTGAGCTGGTAGCGCTGGCGCTGGTGTCGCATCGTTCAAGCGCTCAGTCCTGGCGCAGGTGGAGTCCTCGCGCGTTGAGCGTCTCGACCACCTCGTCGATCGACTTCTTGCCGAAGTTCGGGATGGCGTTGAGCTCGGCCTCGGTCTTGGAAACCAGGTCGCCGACTGTCTGGATGCCGGCCCGCTTGAGGCAGTTGTAGGAACGCACCCCGAGCTCTAGCTCCTCGATGAGGATGTCGTCCATTGCGTTGGGGGGACGCGAGGGGCCGCCCGGCCCGACGCCCAACACCCCGTGGAAGCCACCCTCGAGCGCGCCCGGCGCGCCCTCGCGGAGCTCGACCACGCGATCGGCGTCGGTGAAGATCGCAAGCTGCGAGATGAGGATCTCGGCCGCTTCGCGCAGCGCCGATTGGGGGTCAATCGAGCCGTCGGTCTCGATGTCTAGCGTCAACTTGTCGAAGTCCGTCCGCTGCCCCACGCGAGCCTGCTCGACGCTGTAGGCGACCCGCCGGACGGGCGAGAAGATCGAGTCGATCGGGATCACGCCGATCGGCTGGTCGGGAGACTTGTTCTCCTCTGCCGGGCGGTAGCCGCGGCCCCGGCCAATCGTGAGGTAGACCTCGAGCTTGGTCTTCTTCTCAAGCGTGGCGATGTGGGCATCCGGGTTCAGGATCTCGACGCCGGAGGGCAGGTCGATGTCTTTGGCGGTTATCTCGCCCGGGCCTGTGACAACCAGCGGGGCTTCGATCTCGGTCGCGTCCGAGTGCATCCGGCAGACGATGCCCTTGAGGTTGAGCACGATGTCGGTGACGTCTTCCTTGACGCCCTTGATCGTGGAGAACTCGTGCGCGACGCCTTCGATCCGGACACTCGTTACCGCGGCGCCGGTAAGCGATGAGAGCAGCACCCGGCGCAGCGAGTTGCCGAACGTGTAGCCAAAGCCGCGGTCGAGTGGCTCGATCGTGAACGAGCCACGATTGTCGTCGACTGACTCGGATGAGATTCGGGGGACTTGGAAGTCAAGCATCTGTGGGGGTCCTAATGTCGTGGGTTCATGCGGACCGGTGAGCGGGGGCGGGCGCCGTATGCCACCGGTCGGGCACGGCGGCGCAAAAGCTTGTTTTACTTCGAATAGAGCTCAACGATGAGCTGTTCTTGCACCGGCGCGGCGATCTCTCGGCGCTCGGGCTTGCGCAACACCTTGGCGGTGAGCGCATCGTGGTCGGCCTGCAGCCACGCGGGGACTTGGCCGGTGAGCTCGGTCGCGTCGCGGATCACCTGGGTCGCGCCGGAGTTGGTGCGGATCGCGATCACATCCCCGTCTCGAAGCTGATAGCTCGGGATGTTCACGCGCCTGCCGTTGACCGTCCAGTGGCCGTGGAGGATCAGCTGGCGGGCCTGTCGACGCGAGGCGGCAAACCCCAGCCTGACGAGCACGTTGTCGAATCGCGTCTCGAGCATCCGCAACAGGTTCTCGCCGGTGATGCCGGGCTGGCTGGAAGCCTTTTCGTAGTAGTTCCGGAACTGCTTCTCGAGCACGCCGTAGTAGCGCTTTGCCTTCTGCTTCTCGCGCAGCTGTAGCCGGTACTCGCTCTGGCGCTGGCGGCCTCGGCCATGCTCCCCGGGCGGGTAGGAGCGACGCTCCACGCCGCATTTGTCGGTCAGGCAGCGCTCGCCCTTGAGGAACAGCTTCTGCCCCTCACGGCGGCACTGCTTGCACTGGGCTCCGGTGTCGCGTGCCATGGCTCAGACCCTCCTGCGCTTGCGCGGCCTGACACCGTTGTGGGCCTGAGGAGTCACGTCGCGGACGCCCGTCACCTCGAGGCCAGCGGCCTGCAGGGACCGGATCGCGGTCTCGCGACCCGAGCCGGGACCCTTGACGAACACCTCGACTCGTTGAAGCCCGTGCTCGATCCCTTTGCGAGCGGCCGCGTCCGCGGTCACCTGCGCGGCAAAGGGGGTCGACTTGCGGGAGCCCTTGAAGCCCGCGGCGCCCGCCGATTCCCAAGCGATCACGTTGCCGTCCCGGTCGGTGAGGGAGACGATCGTGTTATTGAACGAGCTCTTGATGTGCGCTTGTCCTACCGGAATGTTCTTGCGTACCCGGCGCCGGCCGCGCTGGCGCTTAGGAGCGGGCATCCACACCTCCGGGAAGGCTGGCGCGCACTGCGTCCACGGCAGATTCCGCTACGGCGCTCATTTCTTGGTTGCCTTCTTCTTCCCCGCAACCTGCATCCGCTTCGGACCCTTGCGCGTGCGTGCGTTGGTCTTCGTGTTCTGGCCGTTCACCGGCAGGCCACGGCGGTGGCGCAGCCCGCGATAGGAGCCAATCTCCTGCAGGCGCTTGACGTTCTGCTGGCGCTCGCGGCGCAGATCGCCCTCCACGCTCAGTTCACCATCGATCAACTCACGCAGCTTGACGACCTCATCCTCGGTGAGGTCACGCACGTAGGTATCGCCGCTGATATGGGCCTCTTCAAGCAACTTGTTCGCGGTGGGGCGGCCGATTCCGTAGATGTATGTCAGGCCGATCTCGGCTCGTTTGTTAAGCGGAATGTTGACTCCTGAAATACGGGCCATGGCTACCCCTGACGCTGCTTGTGGCGCGGATTCGAGCAGATCACTAGGACCCGCCCACCTCGACGGATGACCTTGCACTTCTCACACATC
>JAFAPR010000267.1 GCA_019247075.1 Solirubrobacterales bacterium | reverse complement strand
GCCGGGTGCGGATCGCGCACGCCGGAGGCGACCGGCGCCTGGTGGAGATCGACTGAGCGCTCTGAAATGCCTCTGCTTGCGCTCGACACCGCGACGCGCGCCACCGCAGTCGCCTGGCAGGCAACCGCGGCGGAACCAGCGCTTGAGGCTCGGGACGACCCGCCGGCCGGTGAGCGGCCCCGTCACACGACTTGCCTGCTGCCGCTGATCGCCGAGCTGCTGGAGCGCTCGGGCAGCTCCTGGCGGCAGCTCGAGCGCATCGCCGTGGGGGTGGGCCCCGGCGGCTTCACCGGGCTACGCGTCGGCATCGCCACCGCTCGCGCCCTCGCTCAGGCGCTGGCGCTCCCCCTGGTTGGAGTCTCGACGCTGCGGTCGATGGCCGCCTCGGTGCAGCGAGCGGACCCCCGGGTCCTGGGCGCCGCGGGGCGCCGAACCGAGACGGTCGTGGCGGTGCTCGACGCCCGCCGCGGCGAGGTCTTCGCCGCCGCTTGGTCGACCGCCGACCGAGGCCTCGTGCCCTTGTTCGGCGTGCGCGCGCTAAGTCCCGCAGCACTCGTCGACCTCCTGGTCCGCACCGAGGGTCTCGCGGCCGCCAGGACCCTGGCGGTCGGCGACGGCGCGTTAGCATTCAGAGACGTCCTCGAGCCCTCCGGCGTGGTTATCCCGGACGACAACTCCGAGTGCCACAGGGTGACGGCGGCCAGCCACTGCCGGCTCGCGTGGTCGCTACCGGCCGGCCACCCGGACGACGTACACCCCTGCTACGTGCGTTTGCCCGACGCACAGCCAGGACCCCGCGCTCTCGCCCCGACACGATGACCGTTCAGACGACCGCGATCCGCCCGCTCACCTATTCCGATCTTCCCCAGGTGCTGGCGATCGAACGCCGCTCGTTTCCGACGCCGTGGTCGCTGTCGATGTTCGTGCTCGAACTCTCCCGGCCCTCGAGCGTGTGCCTTGCGGTCACCGAGGAGGACCGGGAAGCGCACCGGGGGAGGTCGGACGCGATCGTTCGGGTCATGCCGGGGAGAAGCAGCCAGCATCGGCTGCTCGGCTACCTGATCTGCGCCCGCTACGCGTCGGACTGGCACATCATGAACATCGCGGTCGATCCATCGGCGCGCAGGCGCGGCATCGCCACTGCCCTGCTCGAGGAGTTGTTCGCGCGCGCGGGTACGAACAGCGCCTACACACTCGAGGTCAGAACCTCGAACGGCGCGGCGATCGCACTATATGAGCGGTTTGGCTTCCGTGGCGAGGGGGTCCGCAAGCGCTACTACCAGGACACCGGCGAGGACGCCTTGATCATGTGGCGGCTCGGGCGCGAGCCCCCGGCACAGCGATGATCTTCGCGCTCGAGACCAGCTGCGATGACACCTGCGCTGCGGTCATCACGTCCGCCGGCGAGGTGCGGGCGAACGTCATTTCCTCCCAGGGCGTCCACGACCGTTACGGCGGCGTCGTACCCGAGATCGCCTCCCGTCACCACCTCGAGCTCATCGGACGCGTCGTCGATCAGGCGCTACGTATGGCCGCCATCTCCCTCGACGGAGTCGATCTGGTGGCGGTCACTCAGGGTCCCGGCCTCGTGGCGGCGCTGCTCGTCGGGGTGGCCACGGCCAAGGCGATTGCGGCCCCGTTTGAGCTCCCGCTCGCGCCCGTGGATCACCTCCACGGCCATATCGCGGCAAGCTTTTTGGCCCCGTTTCCCTTCGAGCCCCCTTTCCTCAGCCTGATCGCATCGGGCGGCCACACGCTCCTGGCCCACGTCGTCGACCACGGCCCGCGCCCGCGCCTGCTCGGTCAGACCCTCGATGACGCGGCGGGCGAGGCGTTCGACAAGGGGGCGCGGCTCTTGGGCCTCGGCTATCCGGGGGGCCCCGCGCTCGAGCGCCTGGCCCGGGGCGGAGATCCGGCGGCATTCCGGTTTCCAACTGCGGCTCGGCTGGAGGGTCTCGACTTCTCCTTCGCGGGGCTCAAGACGGCTCTGCTGTACCGCGTCCGCGAGCTCGGCGATGAGGAAACCGCCCGCCGCCGAGCGGACCTGGCGGCCTCCTACCAGGACGCGATCGTGGAGTCGCTCGCGATCAGGGTGGAGCGGGCGCTCGCGCAGACGGGCATTGGGCGGCTGTCTATCGGCGGCGGGGTGGCGGCGAACGGACCGCTGCGCAGGCGTCTCGGGGAGCTGGGCGTGGAGCTCGACGTGCCCCCGCCGGCTCTTTGCACCGACAATGCCGCGATGATCGCCAGCGCGGCCAGGTTCGTCGAGCCGCTGCCGTATCCCGAGTACTTGACGCTTGAGGTGTATGCGAGCGGGGAACGGTTGCTGGCTGCATGACTACCGTCGTGATCTTCGGCCGGGAGGGGTGCTGTCTGTGCGACCAGGCCCGTGCCGTGCTCGAGCGCGTGCGCGCTACGTACCCGTTCAAGCTCGAGCAGCGCGACATCGAGCGCGACGAGGAGCTCTTGCGCGCTTACCTGGAGCGGATTCCCGTCGTGACGATCGATGGGGAAGAGGCCTTCGAGCTGTTCGTGGACGAGGCGCAGCTGAAGGTGTGGCTGGGCGGCAGGGTGCAAGGTGCAGCGGGGGCCAGCGCGGATGACAGCCAGGCCGGGGCGCTGAAGTAGAGTGCAAAACAGATGAGCGCAACAAAGCAAAGCGGTTGCTGCGGGCGAGATGGCCGCGGTTGGCGCGCAGAGCGCCGACCGGGGGAGGCAACGGGTGACCACGGTCAGTGACGATCGCCCCATCGCCGACCCCGGGGCCGAGAAGCCCGGGGAGAAGCTTTCCCTGGGAGTTGCCGCCCGGCTCTCGCGCTACCTGCAGGTTCTGACCCAGGCGCGCAAGATGGGCAAAGCGACGATCTCGTCGCAGGAGCTGGCGGATTACACGCACGTCAACTCGACGCAGATTCGCCGCGATCTCTCCGGTTTCGGCAAATTCGGCAAGCGCGGGGTGGGCTACAACGTCGACTCGCTGGTGAGCCAGATCCGCAAGATCCTGCGCACTTCTGGACAGCACAACATCGCCCTGTTCGGAGCGGGCCATCTCGGCACCGCGATCGCCACGTCGGATATCTTCGCCGACCACGGCTTCCGCGTAGTCGCCGTGTTCGACTCCGACCAGCACAAGGTCGGGACCGAGATCGGACAGCTGGAGGTCCAGCCCACGTCGGATCTGCGCCACGTGATCGACGAAGAGGACATCGTCGTGGCGGTTCTAGCCGTCCCGGCGTCGGCCGCGCAGGAGCTCGCGGATGAGATCGCCGACGCCGGGGTCAAGATCATCTTCAACTACTCCGACGCGCTGATCCGTGTCCCCCCCGAGGTGACCGTCCACACCTCCAGTCCCGCGGTCGATCTGCTCTACGCGCTGTACTTCTATCTGACGTAAGTCAGCCCGATCGCGTGGACCTCCAGCTCGACAGGGCATATGCGGCCTTCGAGGAGGGAACCGACTTCACCGTCGGTCTCGAGGAGGAGTTCGCGATCGTGGACCCGCTCGACTTGGGGCTCGTGCAACGGTTCGAGGAGCTCCACTCGGCGGCCGCCGAGGACCCCGTGCTCCCGGAGGCGATCACCGGCGAGCTGATCTCCTCCGAGATAGAGATCCGCTCCGGCCGCGGTGAGGGCCTGCCCTCGGCGGTCGCCGCCCAGCGGGACCGCCGGCGGCGGCTGTTCGCGCTGGCGGCCGAGCACGGGGCTTTGCTCGCGGCCACAGGGACCCACCCATGGTCCGACTACCGCGAACAGCACATCATCGAGACCGAGCACTACCAGCGAGTCGAGCATGGCCTGAAGTACGTCGCCTGGCGCAACAACACGTTCTCGCTCCACGTTCACGTGGGGGTCCATGGCGCCGACCGCGTCGTGCAGGTGTGCGACCGGCTGCGCACCGTGGCCCCCCTGCTTCTGGCGAACTCGGCGAACTCGCCCTTCCTCGACGGGCGCAATTCAGGCCTGCATTCGGCGCGCAGCCAGATCTTCACGAAGAGCTTTCCGCGCTGCGGGATCCCCGACGAGTTCGGCAGCTGGGCCAAATTCGCGGACTACATCGACCTGCTCACCTCGACCAATTCGATCGTCGAATACACCCAGGTGTGGTGGTCGCTGCGTCCCCACCTCGCGTTCGGCACTGTCGAGGTGCGGATCTGCGACGCACAGTCCACCGCGGCGGAATCGGAGGGCCTCGCCTCGCTCATCGTCGCCTGCGTGGCGCAGGCTGCGCGTGACATCGACGAGGGCGTTCCGGTGCGCTCGGCGCCGCGACGGGAGATCGAGGAGAACTTCTGGCGGGCGATCCGGCACGGGCTCGACGGTCGCATGATCGACCTGGACAGCCGCCAGGAGTACCCCGCCGCGGACGCGCTCGACCGTCTCCTCACCTGGACCGCGCCGGCACGGGCCGACCTCGGCGTGGAGGTTTCCCTGCCGGAGCTCAACGGCGCTCAGCGCCAGCGGCGGATGCTCGCCACCGGCGCCTCGCTGCGGGAGGTGTATGCGGCGACGGTCGAGGCGACGCGGGAGACGTATTCTGGTCTCGGCAGCCCAGCGGAGGTGAGAAGGTGAGCACAACTGGAGGTAGCGAGCAAGCCGGCGCGCAGCCGAGCGAGGAGGAGCTGCGGGCGGCCTACGAGGCGGAGATCAAGAAGATCCGCGTTGAGCACGTCCTGCTCGAGCAGGTGGTGACGCTGGTCAACCTGGGTATGCGCCGGACCGGACTCCAAGCGGGCACCGAGGAGGAGCGCGACGTCGAGCAGGTGAGGGCCGCGATCGATGCCATCCGCGCGCTGATGCCGGTGCTCGAGCGCACCGCCCCCGACCAGGTGGCCCCGATTCGAGATGCGCTCTCGCAGCTGCAACTGGCATTCGTGAGGGGGGGCGGCTCCCAGCAAGCGACGGCGACGCAAGCGCCGGGGGGGCCAGCAGGCCCGGCGGAGGAGGCGGCCAAATCCGGGGCCGGCGAGCCCCAGCCACCAAAGTCGGGAGAGCCCGGGCCGGCACAGCGCAGCGGGCGCCTCTGGGTGCCCGGCCAGCGCTGAGAGCCACCCGCCGCGCCCCCAGGGCATCCCCACAACCGTCCCCGGCCGCCGGTGCGGCCAGACCATCCCGGCGGCCGGCAACCTGACCTGTGACGCGGTTGTCGCCCGCGCGCTAGACTCGTGCCCTGATGCGGGGCCACCGCCCGGCCTAGCGGGTGGCGGCCCTTTGCGGTTGCTTGGCGGCACTTCGCCTGCCGGGCGTGAAACTGAGACCTTCTTCGGAGGACCTTCTTGTCCAGCTTCCTGACGCATCACGGCGTCGTCGTGGCGCTTGTGTGCGCCGGCTTCGCCATCGCCTACGGCGTCGTCACCGCTCGCGAGCTGCTCCTGCTCTCGCCCGGCAGCGAACGCATGCAGGCGATTTCGGCGGCGGTGCAAGAGGGCGCCAGGGCGTATCTCAACCGCCAGTACACGGTGATCGGCGGCGTCGGCGTCTTGGTGTTCATACTTCTGATCCCGCTCCAGAACATCCGTGTGGCAATCGGCTTTTTGATCGGGGGCCTGTTCTCTGCGGCCGCGGGCTACATCGGCATGAACGTGTCCGTCAGAGCCAACGCCCGGGTCGCGGAATCGGCCCGAGGGGGTGTGGCCCGGGCGCTCCAGACCGCCTTTCGCGGTGGCGCTGTCACCGGGCTGCTTGTCGTCGGGCTCGCGTTGATCGGGCTGTCCGGTTACTACGGCGTGCTCACCGCGATCGCCGGTGAGTCCGAACACCAAGCTGTCAACGCGCTCATCGGGCTCTCCTTCGGAGGGTCCTTGATCTCGGTCTTCGCCCGTCTCGGGGGCGGCATCTTCACCAAGGCGGCCGACGTCGGCGCTGACATCGTGGGCAAGATCGAGGCGGGCATCCCCGAGGACGACCCGCGCAACCCAGCCGTTATCGCCGATAACGTCGGCGACAACGTCGGCGACTGCGCCGGCATGGCCGCCGAC
>JAFAPR010000341.1 GCA_019247075.1 Solirubrobacterales bacterium | reverse complement strand
GTCCATGTCGACGCACAGCACGCGGTGACCTTCCTCGGCGAAGGCCACCGCGAGGTTGAGCGTGGTGGTGGTCTTAGCGACGCCACCCTTCTGATTGGCGAACGCCACCACCTTGCAACCGGTAGGCAAATGACGCTCCGATGTTTCGGGGAACTCCATACGCGGTGAGTATTCGCACGCGCTAGGGGAAATCCTCCGCCTGGCCGGGCCGGAACATGTACCGACCGACCGGGGCCGCGCATGTGCGGCCCGGCGCCTAGTTGACACCATTGCGCGCGATGACCGAACTATTGGACCGGCGTCTGATCTTCATCACCGGCAAAGGCGGGGTCGGCAAGTCGACCGTCGCCATCGCCCTCGGCCTGGTGGCCGCTCGGCGTGGTCTGCGGACGATCGTGGCCGAGCTGCATAGCCAGGAGCGCGTTCAGGGCACTTTCGCCCAACACGGCGCGCGCTTCCGCGAGCTCGAGCTGGTTCCGGGGCTGTTCTCGATCTCCATCGACGCGGAGAGGGCGATGGAGGAATACCTGCGCGTGAAGGCCGGCGCGGTCGGCCGCGCGGTCGGCGCGAGCCGCGTCTTTCACGCATTCGCCCTAGCCACACCCGGCATGCGCGAACTGCTCAGCATGGGCAAGGTGTGGGAGCTCGCTCAGCTTCACCGGCGGACGCGGGGGGCGGCCCCCTATGACGTCGTGATCGTCGACGCGCCTGCCACCGGCCACGGTGTCGGCATGCTGCGGACGCCTAAGACCTTCGCCGAGATCGCGCGGGTCGGGCCCATCGCCCAACAGGGCCGGCAGATCGCGGCCATGATTTATGATCGCGACCGGACTGCGGTAGTGGCGGTGGCCACCCCCGAGGAGATTCCCGTCAGCGAGACCCTGTCACTACGCGAGAGCCTGGAGCACGAACACCTCGCGCTTGACCTGGTGATCGCCAACGCGGTCTATCCGACACGGTTCGAATCCGATCAAGTGGGCGTCCTGGAGCGCGCGCTCGCGCGCTCGGAGGAGCCTCTCGCTCGGTCCGCGCTCCGAGCAGCCCTGTCCGAACATGCCCGCACCCAGACGCAGCGCGCCCAGCTTGACCGCCTGCGCATCGGTCTCAATCTCGACGGCGGCGTGATCGAGCTGCCGTTCTTGTTCGCCGAAACCCTGGACCGGGCCGAGCTCGAGCGGCTGGCGGATTTACTCGAGGTCCAGCTTTGACGGGATTCAAGGGCCACCGGTGAGCGTCACGCAACTGCTCGCCGGCAAGCGCGTCTGCATCTGTGGCGGGTCCGGCGGCGTCGGCAAGACGACCATCTCGGCCGCGGTCGCGCTCGGGGCGGCCGCCGAGGGAGCAAAGGTGGCCGTCGTCACCATCGATCCCGCCAGGCGACTGGCTAACGCGCTGGGGCTTTTAGTCCTGGACAACGAGCCGCGACGCGTGGATCCGGGAGCGCTCGCGGTGAACGGCACCGGTGTGCGAGGCGAGCTGTGGGCGATGATGCTCGACTCAAAGCGGACGTTTGACGAGCTCATCGATCGGGTAGCCCCGACTGCGTCGAGGGCGCGAGAGATCAAGGCCAACCGCGTTTACCGAGAGCTGTCCACCGCGGTTTCGGGCTCGCAGGAATTCACCGCGATCGCAAAGCTCTACGAGCTTGAGCAGGAAAGGGACTTCGATCTGCTGGTGCTTGACACGCCTCCTTCCCGCAACGCGCTCGACTTCCTGTACGCGCCGAGGCGGCTCGCCGCTTTTCTCGAGGGACGGGCCATGAAGACGCTGCTGAGGCCGACGGGCCTCGGGGTCCGTGCGGTCGGGCGAGGCACGGCGCCGCTGCTGGGAGGGTTGCGGCGCATCACGGGAGTCGATCTGCTCGCGGACCTCTCGACGTTCTTTGGCCTACTCGGGGGCATGACGGAGAGCTTCGCGCTGCGCGCCGCGAAGGTCCAGAAGATGCTCACGGCACCGACGACAGGGTTCTTGCTCGTTACCTCCGCGCAGCGGGAGCCCATCGACGAGGCGATCTGGTTGCGGCGCACGCTTGCGCGAATCGGAGTTCCATTCGCGGGAGTGGTCGTGAACAGGGTCCACCACGACATGCTCTCGGGCCGCGAGCCATCCCAGCTCGCCGCACCGCTGGCCGAGGAGATTGGCCCGGCGTTGACCCGTGCGGTGGCGCAGAACTTCCATGACTACCACGTGCTGGCGCGCCGCGATCAGGGGAACATCGCCCGCCTGCGGCACGCCCTCGGCGGCCACTCCCTGCTGCTGGTGCCCTACCTGGACGATGACGTGCACGATCTCGAAGGACTGTGGCGGGTCCACCGCTATCTGTTCTCGCCCGAGCAGGAGCGGGAGCGGCTGATCGCCGAGGTGGTCGCGTGAGCGGCGCGCGGGCCCGGTGGTGGCTGACCGCAGCAGCGATCGTGGCCGCGTGCCTCGGGCTGGCGGTTGCTTGCGGCGGGGGCTCCAAGCAGCCCCCGGCGCACGCGCAGCTCAAGAAGGTCTTTCCGCGGACCCGGGGCCCGATCCCCTCGGGGATCCACAAGATCCGCCACATCGTGATCATCATGCAGGAGAACCGCTCCTTCGATAACTACTTCGGGACCTACCCGGGTGCCGACGGAATTCCGGGTCTCGCGGGCAACCCCGGGCCGCTGCCGTGTATCCCCTCCGGCGCAGTGCATCTCGCGCGGCGACGGCACCGGCACCGGTTCCGAGGCCTCGGGCAGGTGCAAGGGTGCCTGAAGCCCTACCATGACCGCCGGGACGAGAACCTCGGGGGCCCGCACAGCGCTCGCAGCGCCTTGAAGAGCATCAACGGCGGGCTCATGAACGGGTTCGCGATCCAGGCCGCGAAGGGCCTGCACAACTGCGCGCAGGCCTTCAACCCCGCCTGCGCGTCGGGCTCCGCCAGCAAGCCAGACGTGATGGGCTACCACACCGGCGCGGACATCCCCAATTACTGGGGCTACGCCCGCAATTTCGTGCTCCAGGATCACATGTTCGAATCGACCCTTGCCTGGAGCCTCCCCGCGCACCTGTACATGGTCTCGGCGTGGAGCGCACGCTGCGCCAACAGCGATCCGGCGACATGCAAAAACGCGCTCGATCACCCCCAGCCCCCACCCGACTACGGTCACGGCCGGTTCCGCTCCACGACCCCGCCCGACTACGCCTGGACCGACCTGACCTACCTGCTGCACAAGCACCACGTCTCCTGGCGCTACTACGTGCTCAAGGGACCCGAGCCCGACTGCGTGCTGGACACCGCGATCGCGTGCGCGCCGGTGGCGCAGGGGGCAAAGACTCCGGGGATCTGGAACCCGCTGCCCTATTTCGAGGACGTCCACCAGGACGGCCAGGTGGGCGACATCCAATCGTTGTCCAAGTTCTTCACGGCCGCCCGTCACGGCAACTTGCCGGCGGTTTCCTGGATCGTCCCCAATGGACACGTCTCCGAGCATCCGCCGGCGCTAATCAGCGCGGGCCAGACATACATCACCGGGTTGATCAACACGATCATGCAGAGCCCCGACTGGAAGTCGACGGCCATCTTCGTGGCCTGGGATGACTGGGGCGGCTTCTACGACCACGTCGTCCCGCCGATCGTGGATCACAACGGGTACGGCCTGAGGGTGCCCGGGCTGGTGATCAGCCCGTACGCCAAGCGCGGTTACATCGACCACCAGACGCTGAGCTTCGACGCCTACCTCAAGTTCATCGAGGACGACTTCCTCGGCGGCCAGCGCCTCGATCCCCGCACGGACGGCAGGCCCGATCCCCGCCCCACCGTTCGCGAAGACGCCCCCCAGCTCGGCAACCTCGTCCACGACTTCAACTTCAACCAGGCGCCGCGCAGGCCGATGATCCTGCCGGTCCGTCCCAAGACCGACCTGGTCGAGCCGCTGCTCTCCAGCTTCTTCCGCATCGGCTGAAGGCCGCAGCTCGGCCGCTCGACGGCCCTAGGACCCGCATCGCGGCGTCTCAGACGCCTTGGGGCAAACGGTATATTCGCCGCCTGTGTCCGGCTATATGAGGGGCGCGCGGATGGTGGCGTTGATGTCAGCGGCGGCGCTTGTGGCGACCGCTGCCGCGACCTCCGCGCCGAGCAAACAGATCAGGCATGGTTCTCCCTCTCCCCCGCAGCGGATCGCCGCGGCTAAGGGGATTCACAAGATCCGCCACATCGTGATCATCATGCAGGAGAACCGCTCGTTCGATTCCTACTTCGGCACCTACCGCCATGCGGATGGAATCCCCGGGCTCGCCGGACACCCGGGCAAGATCCCGTGCCTGCCCGACCCCAAACGGCACAGGTGCCAACGCCCCTTCCACACCCTCCGTGACCTGAACATGGGCGGACCCCACAGCACCGGCAATGCCGCGGCCGACATCAACGGTGGCAAGATGAACGGATTCATTGCCCAGCAGGACAAAGCTCTGCCCCACGCCAAGGCCAATAACGTGATGGGTTACCACACCGGCAGGGAGATCCCCAACTATTGGGCATATGCCCAGCATTTCGTGCTCCAGGACCACATGTTCGAGCCCGTGCTGTCCTATAGCCTCCCCGCCCACCTCGCGCTGGTCTCGCTGTGGTCGGCTTACTGCCCCAACCACAAGCCCATGAGCTGCCGCAACGCGCTGGCCAAGCCGGCGCGGCCTCCTCACTGGGGACGTCACCCGGCGAAGGTGGCTCCGATCTACGCCTGGACCGACCTCACCTATCTCCTCCACAAGCACCACGTCACCTGGCGCTTCTACATCTTCAAGGGGATCGAGCCCGCGTGCGAGAGCAATGCCACGGCCTCGTGCGCGCCCGTGACCCAGGGGCCGATCAGCTCGCCGTTTTGGAGCCCCCTGCATTACTTCGACACCGTCCGCGACGACCATCAGCTCGGCAACATCGAGTCGCTGAACAAGTTCTACATCGCAGCCGGCAGAGGAACGCTGCCGGCCGTCTCGTGGATCGTGCCGAGCCAGAAGGTCTCGGAGCACCCCCCCGCGCTGGTAAGCCCAGGCCAGACCTACGTCACCGGCCTGATCAACACGATCATGCAGAGCAAGGAGTGGGACTCGACCGCGATCTTCCTCGTCTGGGACGACTGGAGCGGGTTCTACGACAACGTGCGCCCCCCGCACGTGGATCGCAACGGCTACGGTCTGCGCGTGCCCGCGCTCGTAATCAGCCCCTACGCCAGGCGCGGCTACATCGACCATCAGACGCTCAGCTTCGACGCCTACGCAAAGTTCATCGAGGACGACTTCCTCGGTCGCCAGCGCCTGAACCCTCGCACGGACGGCAGGCCGGACCGGCGCCCGGACGTGCGCGAGGACGCCCGCCGGCTGGGCAACCTGATCAAGGACTTCAACTTCAACCAGAAGCCGCGCAAGCCGGTGATCCTGCCCGTACAACCGAAGACCGACCTGCTCGGGCCATGAGCGCTCGCCACGGCGAGCGAGCGAGCCGCGGCCCTCGCCGTTCCGGGCCCGCTTCGGGGGTATCGTGGCGCCCCGTGGGGCTCGTTAGATGAGGTGGGCGCGAATCGCGCTGGCGCTCGCCGTGGCGGCACTCGTCACGGCCGCGGCGGCGGCCTCCAAGCCCAGCGCCAGCCTGCAGATCCATTTCCCCGTGCGCCCTGACCGCGTGCCAGCCGGGATCCACAAGATCCGCCACATCGTGATCATCATGCAGGAGAACCGCTCCTTCGACAACTACTTCGGTACCTACCCGGGGGCGGACGGAATCCCGCTGCGCCACGGCCATCCCGCGGTCTGCGTGCCCGACCCAAGGCGCCACAGGTGTGTCAAGCCATACCACGACCGTCGTGATTTCAACTACGGCGGACCCCACGACGCGGGCGCCGACGTGGCCGACATCAACCACGGCAAGATGAACGGCTTCATCGCACAGCAGCAGAGGGCCATGGCCAGGTGTCACTGCGGCACCGTCACTCCTCCGAACGACGTCGTCGGCTACCACACCGGCAAGGAACTCCCCAACTACTGGACCTACGCGCGCGACTTCGTCCTCCAGGACCACATGTTCCAATCCGACGCCTCTTGGAGCCTGGTATCCCATCTGTACCTGGTCTCGCTTTGGTCGGCGTACTGCCGCAGACATGCGCCGTCCAGCTGCCGGGACGCCCTCGAGCGCCCCAGCAATCCGCCGGGCTGGGGGCCCCACCCCACGTCCAAGCCGCCCAAGTACGCGTGGACGGACCTGACATACCTGCTCCACAAGCACCACATCAGCTGGCGCTATTACATCTTCAGAGGAAACGAGCCGGACTGCGAGACCAACACCAACTTGTCATGCAGGCCGACCACCCAAGCCCCCAGGACGTCGGCGGTCTGGAATCCGTTGCGCTACTTCGACACCGTCCGCCAAGACCACGAGCTGAACGACATCCAGTCGGTGCACCATTTCTTCGCCGCCGCCGCACGCGGGAGCTTGCCGGCGGTCTCCTGGATCATGCCCAACCAGGGGGTCTCCGAGCACCCGTTCACGCTGATCAGCCGCGGCCAAACGTACGTCACCGGGCTGGTCAACACAATCATGCAGAGCCCGGAATGGAAGTCGACCGCGATCTTCATCACCTGGGATGACTGGGGCGGCTTCTACGATCATTTGCGCCCGCCGCGGGTAGACGGGAACGGCTACGGGCTGCAGGTGCCCGGTCTCATGATCAGCCCGTACGCCCGGCGTGGCTTCATCGACCACCAAGTCCTCAGCTTCGACGCCTACGCAAAGTTCATCGAGGACGACTTCCTCGGTCGCCAGCGGCTGAACCCCCGCACCGACGGCAGGCCCGACCCGCGCCCGGACGTACGCGAGGACGCCCCCCAGCTCGGCAGCCTGATCAAGGAGTTCAACTTCAAGCAGAGGCCGCGCAAGCCGGTAATCCTGCCGGTCGTACCCAAGACCGACCTGATCGAGCCGTAGGTCGAGCTTCTCGGCGGCCCGGGCCCGGTACGAGCGCCGAGTGGCTCAGCCGCCCGTCCCGGCGTGCTCGAGCGCGTCGAGATGAGCGACGTTGTCGCGGTCGCTGGCGTCGGAGCTGGCGGGGCTCTCAAACCAGGCGTCGAGGATCTCGTCAAGCCCGGCCTGGGAGGTCAGCCGCAGGCTCAGGGCGAGCACGTTTGCGTCGTTCCAGCGCCGCGCCCCGGAGGCGGTTTGCGCGTCCACGCACAGGGCGGCGCGGACGCCCGGCACCTTGTTGGCCGCGATCGATGCACCGGTCCCCGTCCAACATGCCACCACGGCTTGGTCGGCTCTGCCCTCGCGGACGTCCCGAGCCGCGGCCTCGCTGGCCCACGCCCAGTCGTGGCGCTCATCGCCGACGTACGCGCCGTGGAGGATGGGGACGTGGCCGCGACGGCGCAGCCCCTCGGGCAACGCCGACGCCACGCCGGTCAGCTCGTCTGTGGCGATGGCGACGCGCACGAAAAGGGTCAGGCGACCGCGACTACCGGCTCGCGCCCCTTGACCAGGGCGGACTCCTCCTCGGCCTCGGCGCAGAGCCACTGGCGACCGTAGGTGCGCATGTTCTCGATCAGCGGCACCAGTGCCCTCCCCTTCGCCGTAAGCGAGTACTCGACCCGCGGGGGAACCTCGGGGAAGGTGTGCCGCTCGACGATGCCCTCCTCCTCGAGGGCCCTCAGACGCAGCGACAACGTACGCGGGCTGATACCCCGAAGCGAGCGCTCGAGCTCGCAGAACCGCGAGCGGCCCTCGGCCAGATCGCGGATCACCAGCAGCGTCCACTTGCCACATACGATCTCTGCCGTCCGGCAGACGGGACAGGCGTTGTTGGACACCATCATGAGACTGCAAGTCTAGCGCAATGCTTCAACAACTGAAGCAAGGAGACCAGCGCTGGGCGAGCGGCTCCCTGCGCCAGCGGATGGGATTACAGCCTTGCAACACCGAGGGGCCCACGCGCGCCTATCGTTCGCTCTCGCCGAGGATCAAGGGCTAAGGAGATCAAGGGGCATGACCGTTGCCGATCACATGCGCGAGCTCGAGCGGCGGCTCACCGCGGGAGAGACCTTTCCCGCGATCGAGGATTGGGTCGAGGACATCAGCGCCTCGCAAGACGTCAAGGCGGCGCTGTGGCTGCTCGCTTGGTCCGAGCAGGAGCCGCTCGTCCAGCGCCGCGTGGTGCGTGAGGCGCTCGGTCACCTGGCGCACGCGCGGGCCTGACGGGCTGGGCCGCACGGTCGCCGTCCGGACCGCCGCGGCACCCGTCGCTTCCCGGCGGTTGGGGCCTTTACAGATTTTTCACATCCGCGTTACGGGTCGGAAACACGGACGCCGATCGGCACAGCCACGATCCGCCTCATGGCAACGAAACTCATTCGCAAAGGCAGTGTGCTGTTGGCGGTGGCCGCCTCGCTCGGACTGGCGGCGTGTGGGTCTAGCTCCGGCGGATCGGGCAGCTCGAGCTCCAGTTCGAAGAACCTGACCGGTGCGGGCAGCACGCTGGTCGCTCCCATCATGTCCCAGTGGCAGAGCAAGTACAACCAGCTCAAGGGCGTGACCGTGACCTACGGCGCGATCGGCTCGGGCGGCGGCATCGCGCAGATCACCGCGCGGACGGTTGACTTTGGCGCCAGCGATGCGCCCATGACCACCAACCAGGCGGCGTCCTGCAAGAGCTGCTTACAGATCCCGTGGGCACTTGCGGCGACCGCGATCGCCTACCACGTGACGGGGGTCACCAACGGACTCAAGCTCACCGGTCCGGTGCTCTCGGACATCTGGCTGGGCAAGGTCAAGACGTGGAACGACCCAGCGATCGCCAAGCTGAACCCGGGCGTCAAGCTGCCCTCGACCAAGATCACGCCCGTCTACCGGACGGACGGTAGCGGGGACACCTACGCCTTCACCAACTACCTGTCGCACATCAGCCCGCAGTGGAAGTCTCAGGTCGGCACCTCGACCCAGGTCCATTTCCCGGTAGGGCTGGGAGGCAAGGGCAACTCGGGCGTCGGCGGAGTGCTCAGTTCGACCAACGGATCGATCGCTTACATCGCGATCGCGTATGTGACGTCCAATCATTTCGATGATGCCGCGATCCAGAACGCGGCCGGCAAGTTCGTGGCGCCCGACGTGAGCAGCATCACCGCGGCCGGCGCGACCGCCACGTCGATTCCGTCAAACAACGCGATCTCGATCGTCGACCCGCCGGCGTCGGCCCCGGCTGCGTACCCAATCTCGACGTTCACGTACGCGATCGTCCCGACGAAGAGCCCCAAGGCGAACGAGCTGAAGCCCTTCTTCGACTTCGCGATCAGCGCAGAGGGCCAGAAGTACGGCCCAGCGCTCGAGTTCGGGACCATGCCGGCGCGAGTGGTCTCCGCGGCTACGGCGACGATTGCGAAGATCCATTCGTAGCGACGGTGATAACCGACGACCGAGCCAGCTGGCGGGCGAGGGACCTGGGGGCCGGTCCCTCGCCCGTTGTTGTGGTGAGGATCTCCTCTAACCGACCCTGTTGACGAGTGAACTGATGTCCGTCACGGCACAACCAGCCTCCCGCGGCCCTCTGTTCGCAGGGCACTCCAAGCTCTCCGACCGAATCGGGGAGCCGCTTTTGCGGGTGCTCACGGGGCTTGCCGCGCTCGCCGGCGTCGGCGTCCTCGTATGGATCGCGTACACGGTCTTCAACCAGGCAAGCCCTGCGATCTCGCGGTTCGGCTTCGGGTTCCTCGGCACGTCGGCCTGGGACCCCGTGCATCTCCGCTTCGGGGCCGTGGACTTCATCTTCGGAACGCTCGAGAGCTCCGTTCTCGCGCTGCTCATATCCGCACCGATGTCGGTCGCGATAGCGGTGTTCCTGACCGAACTGGCCCCGCGTGTGGCACGTCGTCCAACCCAGATTTTGGTTGAGCTATTGGCGGCAATTCCAAGCGTCATCCTCGGACTCTGGGGCATCATCGTGCTGGGACCGTTCCTCAACAACACGCTGGAGCCGGCGCTGAACGGCGCGTTCGGGTGGATACCTCTGTTCAGCGGCTCGGCGTCGCCCTACGGGATGCTCAGCGCCGCGATCATCCTGACGATCATGACGGTTCCGATCGTCAGTTCGATCACGCGCGAGATCTTCGACACGACCCCCTCCGAGTTCAAGGAGGGCGCATATGCGCTGGGGGCGACCAGGTGGGAGATGGTGCGCATGGTGGTAATTCCCTACGCGGGACCCGGGATAGTGGGAGCGGTGATCCTCGGGCTGGGGCGCGCGCTCGGCGAGGCGATCGCCGTCACCCAGGTGATCGGCAATACGGCCGGTATTCACGCCTCCCTGTTTCCGCCATCGGGCACCTTAGCTGCCCAGATCGCCTCCGAGTACCAGGGCGCCACGAGCAACCTGCAGGTCGCGTCTCTGGTATATCTCGCCGCGATCCTCCTGGTGATCACGGTGATCGCAAACGCCGCCGCACGGCTGATCGTGAGCCGCGTCACCGCCGGGAGGGAGCAGTGGGCGCCGTAAGTCCCGAAACCTCGCCGCTGCTGGCTGTCGCGCCGAGAGATCGTCGCCGCAGGGTCGTCAACCGGATCATGGAAGTGGTCGCGTCGATCGCGGCATTGGCCGCGGTCGCGCTGCTGTTGCTCGTGATCGGCTCGGTGGTGGTCAAGGGCATCTCGGCACTCAGCTTTTCATTCATAACCCAGAACCCCGCGCCGTTCGGGCAGCCCGGGGGCGGCATCGCCAACTCGATCGTCGGCACCGCGGAACTGGTGGGGATCGCGAGCCTGATCGCGATTCCGATCGGGATCCTGATCGGCATCTACACGGCCGAGTTCGCGCCGTCCTGGATAGGGAACTCGGTGCGCTTTTCGCTCGACATCCTCAACGGCGTGCCGACGATCGTGACCGGAGTCTTCATCTTTGGTCTGCTCGTGGTGGGCAGCCAGCAGAGCGGCTGGGCCGGTTCCGTCGCGCTTGCGATCGTGATGCTGCCGATCGTCGCGCGTTCCGCTCAGGAGGTGCTGGCGCTGGTCCCGCGCTCGCTGCACGAGGCCGCCCTCGCCCTCGGACTGAAACGGTGGCGCGTCGTGTTGCGGATAGTCATACCCACGGCCGCGGGAGGCCTCGTCACGGGGGCAGTGCTGGGCATAGCGCGCGTCGCGGGTGAGACCGCCCCGCTGCTGTTCACATCCTCGGTCTTCTCCAACCTCGGGATCACAACCAGCCCTTCGCAGGCGCTCCCGAACATCCCGGTGACCATCTTCACGCTTTCGGAGTCTCCGAGCCCCACCGATCACGCCCGGGCCTGGGCCGCGGCGCTCATCCTGATCTTCATGGTGCTCGTCCTCAACATCGTCGCTCGCACCTTCCACGACCGCAGCCGGAGGCGGCTACGTGGCTGAGATATCCGACAAGGAGCAAGCTGGCATGATCCCCCGCGATACCGCTTCAGACAGACAAGTGACCGAGCCCGACCCCCCCATCTCCATACCGCAGACGCGAATCATCAACGAGGAGCGCGAGCGTCCCCAGCAGCGCGGCCACGGCGTGTCGGTCAAGGCGCTGAACGCGTATTACGGGGACAACCGCACGATCAAGAACATCAGCATCGAGTTTCCCGCCAGCGAGGTCACCGCGATCATCGGTCCCTCGGGTTCGGGTAAGTCGACCGTGATCCGATGCATCAACCGCATGCACGAGGAAATCCCCCGGGCCCGCGCCGACGGCAGAGTCGAACTTGATGGCACCGACGTCTACGACTCACGCGTCGACGTCACCCACGTGAGGCGGCTGATCGGCATGGTCTTCCAGAAGCCCAACCCGTTCCCCACGATGTCGATCTTCGACAACGTCGCGTCGGGACTCAAGCTGACCGGGATGCGGAAACGCGGTCTCCGCGACCGCGTCAATCAGGCGCTGCGCTCTGTAGGCCTTTGGGATGAGGTCCACGACAGGCTCGGCACGCCCGGGGTGGCTCTCTCAGGCGGCCAGCAGCAGCGCCTCTGCATCGCGCGCACGATCGCCGTGGAGCCCGAGGTGATATTGATGGACGAGCCCTGTTCGGCGCTCGATCCGGTCGCCACGCTCCGGATCGAGGAGCTCATCGGAGAGCTCAAGGAGCGCTACACGATCGTGATCGTCACCCACAACATGCAGCAAGCGGCCCGAGTCGCCGACACGACCGCGTTCATGCTCGACGGAGAGCTGATCGAGCACGGTCCCACCGCGCAGATCTTCACCAAGCCACGAGACGAGCGCACCGAGCGCTACGTGACCGGGAAATTTGGGTAGCAACCGTGCATGACAAGGATGTGCGGGTAGGTCAGGTGCCGCGGGAGGTTCGCCACCATTTCCACGAGGCCCTCAGGGATCTCGAGCGGCGCGCGCTCGGGGGCCTCGACCTAGACATCCGCCAACTCGACCGGGCGCTCGAGGCGCTTACCTACCAGGACGTGGAACTGGCGGGCATGGTCGTCGCCGACGACGATCAGGTCGACGGCCGTTACCTGGAGGTCCACCAGGGCGTACTCTCGCTGCTGGCAACCCAGTCCCCGGTAGCCACCGACCTGCGGCTGGTCGCCGCGCTGCTTCACATCATGCGGTGTATCGAGCGCATCGGGGACCAGTGCGTGAATATGGCCAAGCTCGTACCCCTATCCGGTTACGAACAGCCGAAAGACAAGGACATCCTCGACTCGATCGAGCGCATGGGTCGCCACGCGCACTCCCAGCTCTCTCAGGCAAAGGAGGCATTTGCGTCGCGCGACGTGGCGCTCGCTCACGATCTCGTGCGCCAGGACGTGGAGATAAACCGGCTCAACCGCGGCATCTTCAGGCGCGCGGTGGAGATCGGCGACGACGTCGAGATGCGCGAGTGGGCGATGCTCATGGTTCTCGTCGCCCGCGCCCTGGAGCGCATCGGCGACAACACCGTCGACATCGCCGAACAAGTGGTGTTCGTCGTCACCGGGCTATTTCGCGAGCTCGCAGACGCCTCGAGCGCAACGCCGGAGGGCACGCAGGCTGCCAGTGGCTAGCGATTCCGCGGCGGCGCGATGGCCTGCGCGCGGCCGCCGTCATCCACGCGGCACCGGCTGGAAAGTCGGAATTTGCACGTGAACAGGTTGTAAACTAACATCTGCGGATCGTCGACCGGTACAGTGCGCGCACGATGCCAGAGCCCGGCGCCGCAGTGACTCCTGGCCCAATTCCCGCCGCGCGCGCACAGCGCATGCGAGTGGGAATCGCTGACAGCGACACGGGGTTTGTGCGCACCCTCGTCAAGCGTCTGCCAGGGCTTGCCATGGATCCCATACCGGTGGGCCCCTTCACCGCCGACACGCTGCTCTCCATGCGGCTCGACGGCCTGGTCTTAGACGTCTCTGTCCTGCGCCAAAACGTGTGGCCCTGCCTCGAGGAGCTCGCTGAGCGGCTTCCGGCGCTCGCGGTTGTTGTCTGCACCGGGCCTTCCTCGGTCGCCCAGCGGGTACGCGGACTACGGCTGGGTCTGGACGCCTGGATCAGCAAGCCCTGTCACCCGGAAGAGGTCGTCGCGGTGCTCGGGGCCGTGCTGCGCCGCCACCGACGCGGCGAGCTGGTCGCCGGCGATGGGCCGGTGGTGGCGGGCGAGCTCACGATCCGCCCGGATCGCTATCAGGCCTACGTCGGTGAGCGGAGCCTCGATCTGACCGCCAGGGAGTTTGCGCTCCTGTTACTGATGGCTCAAAACGACTGCGTGATCGAGCGGGCCGAGATCTACGAGCGCGTCTGGGGATACGCCATGGCCCATGGGGATCGCTCGGTCGATGTTTTCGTGCGCAAGCTGCGCCAGAAGCTGCTTGCCGCCTCTCCGGACTGGTCCTACATCCACACGCACTTCGGGATCGGCTATCGCTTTGCGCCGGAGCGCAGCCCGGAGGCTCTCATGCAGCCAGACCGGCCCGAGCCCCTGGGCGCCAGCAACGAGCAGCAAACCGCGGCGTTCGCCGCCCTGCGCTGACCGACACGGGGGCCCCTTGGCCGCGCGCGGCCTTACAACTTGTTCACATTTGGGTCACCATTTGTTGACTCCGGCGAGAGCCGGACCCAGCACCATCTCGCCACATGACCGCTCTTCCTCAGAGCGAGCCTGAGGCCCTAGCGGTCGGCCCCCTGGAAGTCATTCCCGTCGAGCACCTTGCGCGGGTGAACGGGAGCGCGCTGATGTTGTCGGTCGTCGAGCTTCGCATGCTGACCGAGCTGCTCCGCAGGGCCGACAGGATCGTCTCCAGAGAGGAGCTGTCCACCCGGGTCTGGGGGCGTGAGCTCCGGCCCGGGGACCGGTCAGTGGATGTCTACGTGCACAAGTTGCGGGTAAAGCTCGAGGCGGCGCTGCCCGGCTGGAGCTTCATCCACACGCACTTCGGCCTCGGCTACCGGCTCTGTCCCCAGCCGCGCAAGGCCGCCCCCAGGTTGGTGCCGGAGCGTTCGCGCGCCGGTAGCTAGCCTCCATCGCCGACCGGCACCACCCGTCCGAGCACCACGGCGAGCCCCGAGGCGCCGGCGGCGAGCACCAGACCGACAACGCTCGGTGGCCCGACGCCCAGGAACGTCCGCACCGGGGGCACGACCATGGTGGCCCCGAGGGTAGCCAGCGAACCGGCTGCTGCGCCGAGCACCGAGGGCGTCAACCGCCCTTCGGCCTGGCCGAGGTCGATCATCTGGGCCAGCTGGGTGGTCACGATGCTGGTGTAGGCGACGGTGCCCGCCGCGGCCGGCGCCATCAACCGTGAAGCGAGCAGATATGCGCCGAAGCTGGGCGCGGCGGTGGCGATGCCGCGGCGAATGACGTCGGCCCTGAGCCGAGCGTCGAGGGCTCCGCCTCCCTCGCGTGAGAGCCGGGCCAGGTTGCGGTGCTCGGGCGGCTGGATCGCCACCGACACGGCGGGGAAGACGTCTGTTACGAGGTTGACCGTAAGCACCTGGCGCGTGGTCAGGGGGCCACTGCGCCCCGCCAGCGCGGACGCGGTCATCAATCCCACCTCGCCTGCATTTCCTCCCAGTAGCAGCCCCAGCGCGCGACGCATGTTGTGCCAGAAGCCGCGACCCTCCACCAGCGCTTCCGCGAGCGTCGCGAATTCGTCGTCGCTCAGCACCAGATCCGCGGTCTGTCGCGCCACCTCGGTGCCGCCACGACCCATCGCCACGCCAACGTCGGCCAGCCGGAGCGCCGGCGCGTCGTTGACCCCGTCGCCCGTCATCGCGACGACGTGGCCGGCGGCGCGCAGCGCTTCGACGATCCGCAGCTTCTGCAGCGGGGTGGTGCGAGCGATGATCGTCGCCCGCTCGAGCCGCCCGGACAGCGTCTCGTAGTCGAGACCCGAGACCTCCTCGCCCGTCAGCAGACGGTCCTCCCCGGTGGGCAGTCCCGCCTGGCTGGCGATCGCCGTCGCCGTCGCCGGGTGATCGCCCGTCAGCATGACGACGCGCACTCCCGCCTCGCTGCAACGACGGACCGCGTCCGCCGCCCCCTGGCGCAGCGGATCGCTGATCCCGACAAAACCGAGCGCGGTCAGATCCTGAGGATCCTCCACCGACGCCTCCGCGCCCCCTTCGGCCACCAGCAGGATCCGCAGCCCTTGGCGGGCGAGCGAGGCGGCGCGGTGCAGCAGAGCGGCCCGGCCCGCCTCGTCAAGCGGCACTTCGCTGCCATCGCGTCTGGAGCGTGTGCAGCGCTCGCCGAGGACCTCGACCGCGCCCTTGACCCGGACGCCGTCGCCCGCGAGCGTGGCGTGGAAGGAGCGCGCCGGGTCGAAAGGCGACTCCGCCTGACGCTCGCCAAGTCCGCGGTCGAGGCCCGCGGATCGGGCTCCGCGGAGAATGGCCACGTCGGTGGGGTGGGATTGGGCGTCTAGTGCATCGGGCGACGGGCTGGCGACCGCCGCGGCCCGGAGGACCTCCTCGAGCGCCGGCGTGAGCTCGCCAGGCGCGGCCTGTGCGTCCTGCGCGTCGGCGACTAGGGTGAGCTCGAGCGTTCCGGTCGTCAGCGTTCCGGTCTTGTCGACGCAGGCGACATCCACCCGGCCTAGCGCCTCCACGGACGCGAGCCGCGTGACGAGCGCGTTGCGCGAAGCCAGCCGTTGCGCGACAGCCGCCTCGGCCACGCCGGCCAGCAGCGGTAGACCCTCGGGCACCGCCGCGATGGCGACGCTGGCCCCGAGCGCGAGTTGGGTGAGCGCGGGGCGGCCTCGCAGGATGCCGGCGCCGGTGACCATCAGGCCACCGGCGGCAATCCAGGGCAGGCCGTGCACGAGCATCCTTCCGAGGCGCTCGTCGAGGGGACTCTGCCTGCCGTTGGAATCCTCGGCGAGGGCCGCGGTGATCGCGCCCATGCGAGTGTCCTCCCCGACCGCTACCACCACCGCGCGTGCGCTGCCGGTTACCACGTCGGTGCCGTCGAGCACGACCCGGCCGCCTTCCGCGGGGGCTTGCGCCGACTTCAGCGTCGGGATTGATTCTCCGGTCAGCGCGGCCTCGTCGACCTCGAACGGCTCCTTGGAGATGACCCGCGCGTCGGCCGCGACGCGGTCGCCGGAGGCGAGCAGGATCACGTCGCCGGGGACGAGCTCCTCCTGCACCACGGTCTGCACCCGGCCGTCCCGAAGCACGGGAGCTGCACGCGCGCTGAGGTCGTGAAGCGCCTTCGTGGCCGTGTGGGCGCGGCTCTCCTGCCAGGCGCCCACCAGCGTGTTGGCCGCCACCACGGAGGCGATCATCAGGACGTCGCCTAGCGCCCCCGTCGCCACCGAGAGAGCCGCGCCAACGCCGAGCACCGCCACCAGCGGCGACGTCAGCTGGTCCGCCAGCAGCTCGCCCAGGCCACCTCCCTCCGCAGCCTCTGGCCTCGCACGCCAGCGCGCTCGTGCTTCGACGTCGCTCAGGCCATCCGGGAAGCTGTCGAGCCGGCGGAACACCTCCTCCACGGTCTCTCGGCCCCAGCGCTCGGGCAGCGGGTCGCTCAGACGCTCGGCTACGGTCCGGGGCCGCCGGCCGCCCCAGAGCCGGGCGCCGCTGTCCAGCATGGCGAGCAAACCGCCGATGTGCGCCGGCCGGTTGCCGAGCCTAAACGGCGGCGCCCCCAGCGCACCCCACGTCGCTCCGCCCGCGTTGGCCGCCACCGAAATGAGCAGCCCGTCGCGCACCGCGGCGTCGCGGCGGGCCCCGGCCTCGAGGATCGAAGTGACCGCCTCGACGCCTGGAGCGAGCAGGTCCGCGCGAGCGGCGAACGGCCCGCTGAGCCCCGACGTGAGTGCGATTGCCAGGTCGGCGCGGTCGAACGCAAGCGCCGACCGCACGCTGTCGCCGACGACCGCGACGCGCGATCCCGCCGCTCGGAGCTGGCGGACGCGCTCGCTGGTCTGAGCCTCAACCAGCTGGATGCCCGCCCTCTCGGCGAGATGCGAAATGCGCGGCGTGGGCGTCCCGGCCGTCAACTCGACCTCGACTCCCAGCGCGCGACAGGCCCCGAGCAGTCCCTTCACCCCTCTGGTCAAGTGCGGGCGAACCGTGAGGGCGCCCGCCACAAGACCATCGCGCTGGCGGCGCAGGACGAGCAGATGCTCGTCGGGATCCAACCGCGTCCGAGCCTCGGCGACTTTGGCGTCGGCTCCCAGCAGCCATCGCTCGCCGCCGACCTCCGCGCTCGCCACCCGGCCGTCGAATGTTCCGTCGCCGGCGGCCGGCGTGCGGGCCGCTTGTAGGCGGACCCCCCACGGCGAGCCCGCGCAGGACGAGACCGCGGACGCGAGCGCCAGTACTTCCCCCTCGTCGTGTTGGACGGTGAATGAAGTCGCGCGTACCAACTCCCAGCCGCTGCACAGGGTCCGCGCCTCGTCCACGACCAGCACGTCCGGCAGGGTGATGGCACGGCCCGGCCGCGAGCCGACGACGACCACCCCTGCCCGGATCACTCGTGCAGACGCGCTGCGGTCGGCCCCTTCGCGCCCGGCCAGCGCCGGAACCGGATTGACCAGCAGCAGCGCGGTGAGCATCCGCGCCGTGGAGCGGGTGGCGGCCCCGGTGACAAGCGCATACGCCAACGCCGCGTAGGAGATCGAGCCCAGATAGCTGTCGAGCGCGCCGGTGGGAGGAGGCAAACGCGACGGTTCGGCCGCAAACGGCGTCTCCGCGGCAAGCTCGAGCGTGACGTTACCTCCGTAGATGCGGGCGCCGGGATCGATCTGCGCTCCCGGGTAGGCGGGTTGCGCGCTCCCGTCCAAGGCCTCGCAGATGCCGAACCCCTCGACCACCCGTCCCGCAAGGGGAGAGCGCTGTCCCGGAGCCAGGGTCACGATCGCACCGGGATAGACATCGGGATGGTCTTGGGCCCGTCGCTCGTACTCCAGCCATGCGCTCCGGCGGGCGAGAGATTCCGTGAGGAGACGGAGCGCTACCGCGCCCGCGAAAGCGAGCCCGAGCGGATTACCCGAGGCGCTCATGGCCGCGATCGCGGTGGCGCCGAAGGCAATCTCCTTGCGCTCGTGGCCGAGGGCGTCCTCCACGCGGCGGGCTACCGCCGGAATGCCCTCGAGCAGCCCTACCGCGCCGGCGACCTCGCCGGCCCCACGCGAGACCGGCGGTTCCTCGGTTCCCGCGAGTCGGCGGCCCAGGAGGAGCAACAATCCGAGTCCCGCCCCGATCGACTTGGCGGCTCCCTCGATGATCGGCGATGAATCCAGGGGATGGGCGGGGATCTCGTTGCCACCGTCGACGGGCCGCTCCAGGTCGCCGACCTCGTCGAGGATCGCTTGCACGCTCTGGGTACCCTTCGCCAACTCGATCAGCACCCGCCCGGTGAGGGGGCTCGGCGAGACTCGGACGATCTCTGGCCTGCGGCTCAACCGTTCGATAAGCAGCGCAGCAAGGCCGGGATCCTGATCCAGGCCCCTGACCGCTATGCGCGCGCGCCGGATGCTTCCGTCAGCTGCCAGAATTCGTCCGCGCAGCTTGACCGGGGCGGGAGGTCGCTCGGGAGCCGAAGCGGCGGGCGCGGCCGCTGGGGCCGAAGCGGCGGACGCGGTCGCCTGTCGCTCCTCACCGGAACGTGTCGCTTGGCCTCCGTCGGTCGGCGGCACCGCGCGGCCGCTCGCCTGCCCACCACCAAGGAGCCGCCCCAGCCTGGCGAGCAGCTTGCCCCCCTCGAGCCGGGAGGGGTCGTATTCCACCACGACGTTGCGGGTGAGCACACTGGCGCGGGCGCGCCGGATGCCATCGATCCGCTCCAGCTCCGCTTCCAGCGCGGCCGCGCCGAGCTCGGACATCGCGGGAGCATGGATCCGCACCCGACCGGGAACGCTGTGCACGATCCGGGGATCCTCGGCGACAGGCATCCCTCCGCCGGCTCCGATTACGCCGCCGCTCGATCGCATGGAGGCCGCACCGCCCGCGCAGCCCAGCCGACCGTCTGCTCGTGGATCAAGCCGATCTGGTCCTCCGCCCTATTTTTGATCCCGATCGCGAACATAACTATGGCCCTATGCGGGTAGCGCGAACAATAGTCCTGGTTCAATTGTCCCGCCGTTACTTCCCGCTACCAAAGGAGTGATCACATGGAGTTGCTGGATCCACGCCTGGGACTGTTCGTCGCCGGCGCGGCCGCCGTCTCCTCGGAGCGAGTTCGCCGCACTGTGGGCAGGGGCCTCGGCTATGCCGTTACTGGAGCGGTCGCGGTCGGGGGCCCCATCGCGCGCCCAGTGATCGACGCCGGCCGCGACATCGTCGGCGAGGCCCGCGTCGTCGCGGGCAACAACTCCTCTGCCAGGACACGGTCGTCTCGGTCGAGGTCGTCTTCGGGGCGCTGACGGCCCTTCCCTAGGCGCAAGCCAACCGGCGCGCCGCACAGGCACGCTTCACCGCATTTTGACGTCGTGTTGACTTCCTGGTGCCGAAGTCCCCGGGCGCGCGGGCCATCTTGGGCGCATGAGCTCCAAACGAGTAGACACCAAGCGGCGCAGCGCACGCGAGCGATGCGGCAGAGCGGCAACCCTTCCGCCGGTGAGGGTGGACCTCCACTGTCACTCCAGTGCCTCCGAGCAGGCCCGGCTCGGCGTCCCGGGCAGCGGCGTTGGCCCGAATGCTGGCTGCGGGCGGCCCGGGAGAGAACCTGGGAGCGCCCCCTGGCTGAGCTAGCTGCGGGTTACGCCCACGCACGGAACGGGACGTTAGTTACCCGCTCGAACGGCCCGCGGAGTCGACTATCACCCGGGG
>JAFAPR010000224.1 GCA_019247075.1 Solirubrobacterales bacterium | reverse complement strand
CGCGCGCCCGTCCGCCAAGGGGCCGCCGCGATGGCCGGTCTCGGAGGGCGCGCTCGCGCCGGTTCCAAGCCGCGGCCCAAGCCGCGCAAGCCAAGCCCGGCCGAGCGTCGCCGCCGCAAACGCGGGCGGGCGCGCTAGGGCCGGGCTGAGCCGCCGCAAACGCGGGCGGGCGCGCTAGGGGCGCAGCAGGGGTAGTCCTCCGAAGGCGCGCCCAGCTCACTCGACCGCCGTGGCGCGCAGTGTCCGCTTCCCGCGCAACAGCTGACGCTCAACCGTGCGCGTAGTGCAGCCCGTCGTCGCGGCGATCTCCTCGTAGCTAAACCCCAGCCCATGCAGCCACACCATCCGCTGCTGGCGCTCGGAGAGCGAACCGAGCAGATCGAGTCGAATTCGATGCTCAAACACTTCCTCGAGAGCGCAAGCGTGGGTCGCGAACGCTCCCTCGCCCGCCCGTTCGATCGTCTCCTCTAGTGATAGGCACCGGGCCTGGCCCCTCAGGAGCTTGAAGGCCTCGCGGATTGCTGTCGTCGCCAGCCATGACAGCGCGCTGTCGCGCCGCACGCGGTCGCGGTGGTGCCACAACCGGACCCACGCAAACTGGCACGCGTCCTCGATCAGCGGCCGGGGGGCGCGAACGTCCATGCCGACGATCCGCTCCAAACGGGCGGACAGCAAGGCATAGAGCTCGCCGATGTCGCCCAGGTCGCCGCTCTGAGATCTCAGTGCGGCGCGCGGCGTATTTCTCTCCATATAATTCTAAATAAGACGAAGTTGATACCAACGACGCTATCACGTATGGCTGGCACGTGATAGGTTCGTTTCCACTCGCTTAGCCTCACTTCGTCTCGGAGGTCCACGTCCATGTCTCCACCGTCCTTATGGGCAAATCTCACGCTGCCCGTGGCCGTAACGGCCAGTCCGAACCCGCGCGGATTGCCAGGCAGCAATGTGCTCCAGCAGCTGGTGAACGGGGCCGAAGCCTGGGCCCTCGCCCTCGCGCTACTGGGGGCGTTCGTGGGAGCGGCCGTGTGGGCGGTCGCGTCTCACACGCACAACCACCAATACGCCGGTCGGGGTCGTATGGCTGCGCTCGTTTCGGCGGCCGCGGCGCTCGTGATCGGGGCCGCGCCCGGCCTGGTGAACTTCTTCCAGCACCTCGGGACGAGCGCCAAGTGAGACTTACGCGCGCAAGCTTGGCGGCCGGGGCAGCCGCCTTGATCATCGTCTCGGTGACCTTCGCCACGGCGCCTTCGCCGGCGTCTGCGGCACTCCCAGGCGGACTGTGCACGGCGGCCGGGGACGCGAGCCGCATCGCGGGCAAAGCCTGCGACTTGCTGCGCAACCCGAAACAGCTGCTGAGCGTGGGCAAAAACCTGGTCACCGGTCACATCGGCACCGCGATCAACGATCTGCTCGGCAACGGAAACAGCGCCTCCGCTTCTACCGCGCTCAGCCTTGCGGCCATCGTGGCCTGGGTGTCTGGAGGGGCGAGAGCCGCCCTCCACGAGATGAGCAAGTTCGTGTCCGAGACGGCGGCGCCGCAGCTTGGCACCGTCTGGTTCTCCTCCACGTACTGGCGCATCGCCGGCGTAGGCGCGCTCCTGACGGTGCCGTTCCTGTTCGCGGCAGCGGTGCAGGCCCTGGTGCGCTCTGACCTCGCCCTACTGGGCAGGGCAGCCTTCGGTCACCTACCGCTTGCGCTCGTGGGGGTGGGGATCGCCGCCCCGATCACGATGCTGCTGCTGAGCGGCACCGATGACCTCTGTTCGCTCGTGTGGTCGCGCAGCAGCACGGACGCGTTCGTCCACAGCGCGGAGGTAGCGGGCGCAATCAGCCTGCTCCGTGCGCCCTTTCTGGCCTTTCTGCTGTTCCTATTCACGGCTGCCGGAGCTCTGCTCGTATGGCTTGAGCTCGCGATGCGGGAGGCCGCCGTCTACATCGTCGTCTTGCTTCTACCACTAGCGTTCGCCGCGCTCGTGTGGCCGGCGCGGCGCGTGTGGGCGCTGCGCGCGGTCGAGCTGCTTGTCGCCCTGATCCTGTCGAAGTTCGCAATCGTTGCCGTGCTCGGCCTCGGCGGGGAGGCCCTTGACCACGCCAGCGCCAGCGGTGTCGGGTTGGGCACGGTGCTGGCCGGCATGGTTCTCGTGCTGCTGGCGGCACTCGCGCCTTGGGCCGTGCTGCGGCTCGTACCCCTGACCGAGCTGGCCAGCAGCGCAGCCGGCGCGCTACGTCCTCACGCGATGGCCTCGGTGCAGGCGACCAAGGAAGTGAAGGGACATGCGGAGGCCGCGATTGGGGGTGTGGCGGGACACCTCGTCGACCTGGCCACCTTTTCGACGGAACGCGCGCGAGTCCATCAGCCTGACCTGAACGGGCGCGGAGGCGAGAGGCCGCGCGACCGCGTCCAGAGCGGGCGAGTTGATCTCGACAACCGACGGCTCGATGCACTCGCCGGAATGCGCGCAGAAGAAAGCCAGGGGAACGGGTTGGCCGACGGGGTGGGCGGGGACGCCGACGCCGCGGATGCGGCGGACGGGGTAGCAGGCCTGGACGCTGCCGCTCACGGTGGCCAGGGTGGCCGTGAGAGTGTGGCAAGGGACCAGCGCGTGCCTGGCGCAGACCCCATCTGGCAGGCACCGGATATGTCGTGGCCGCCACTGACGCTCGGAGTGGATGAAGGTTGGCCGCCCGAGCCGCCGTGGCCCGACGGTGGTCGTCCGCCGGGCGACCCCATTGGGCCGGGTCGCGCCGAGGGCGCGCCACGCGACCAGCCCGATCCGCCAACGCCTCCTGCCGATGGTGCGCCGCGCGACCAGCCCGATCCGCTGACGCCTGCTGCCGATGGTGGGCCGGGCGAGCAGTCCGATCCGCTCCCGCCCGCTCAGGATCGGGGAGGGCCGCTGTGAGAGAGAGTCTCCGGTTCAGCGCTGGAGTCAGCCGGAATCTGTGCGGGTGAGCGACACACGCCTCACCTACAGATTTGGACCGGTCGAACGCAGGGGCATCCTGGGACCGGTTCGCATCGGGCAGGCAGCGGCCGTTGCTCTGGGCGCGGTCCTCGCGATGGCGTCCCTCGATGCGTCCCCCACGGCCACGGGAGCGGTGTTCGCGACGCTGGCGTTCGGCTTCGCGGTGACGGCAGCGGTGCTGCCACTCGGAAGCCGAACCCTGGACGAGTGGATCCCAGTCGCGCTCGTGTTTGCTATCCGGATGGCTCGCGGTGCCGCGCGCTATCGCTCGCCGCTTCCAGGCTACGGAATGCGTGCGCTCATCGCCCAAGCACCCTCCCGTGTGCGGGTCATACAAAACGAGCCTGCTCCGCCACCCTCGCTGCGCGACGTGCGGATCCTCGAAGCCGCGTATAGGAACCGTCCAATCGGGATCTTTCAAGAGCATGCCGGTCGGCGGCTCACGACGGTGCTCGCATGCCGTGCGCTGGCGTTCTCCCTGCTGGACCCCGAGGCGCAGGAGCGGCGCCTGGCGCGGTGGGGCCTGGTTCTCTCGGGCTCCGCCAACACCCCGATCCGGCGCCTGCAGTGGATCGAGAGGACCGTCCCGGCGCAGGGAGACGAGCTAGCACGATGGCTCCATGACGAGCGTGATCCGTCGATCCCGCTTCGGGGGACGCCGATGATCGAGTCCTACCTCGAGCTCATCGGGGCAACCGCCCGGGTGGCGCAGGAACATGAGCTATTGCTCGCCGTCCAGGTGGACGCCAAGCGGATTCGCGGGCGAGACCCGTCCGCGTTCAGCGAGGTCCTGATAGAGCAGGCCGAGCGCGTAGCCGTGGAGCTGGAGGCGGCAGAGGTGACGGTGCTCGGCGCACTCACTCCAAAGCAGCTGGCGCGCGCTCTCCGTACCGCCTTCGACCCCTTCGCACGGGCCGAGTTGGCCGCTCTGGAGGCGGCCGACCCCGAGCGAGACGGACTGCCGGAGGCCGCCGCGTGGCCGTTGGGGGCGCGGGAGGGGTGGGATCACTACCAGAGCGACGGTGCAGTCCATGCGACGTACTGGATCGGCGGCTGGCCGCGGGTGGAGGTCTCGCCGCTGTTCATGGACGCGCTGCTCGCGCGCTCGAGTGCCGTGCGCTCCGTGGCTGTCACCTTTGAGCCACTCTCGCCGCAACGCTCCACCCGCGAAGTCGAGGCCGCGATAACGCGGGACCGCGCCGACAGGGAGCTGCGGCATCGCTTCGGCCAGCTCGAAACAGCGCGTCAGCGGCAAAGCCACGACGCGGCTCTCCGACGCGAGGCCGAGCTCGCGGCGGGCCACAGCGAAGTCCGTCTCAGCGGCTTTGTCACGGTCTCCGGTCGCGATCAGGACGACCTTCGCCGGGCCAGCGCCGAGGTGCTCGAGCACGCAGCCCGTGCGCGCCTGGAGCTCCACCGGATGTACGGCCAGCAGGCGGATGCGTTCGCCTTCACGCTGCCGCTTTGCCGAGGTTTGAGATGAGCTACGTGTGGCACTACCTGCTATCGCGACTGCTCTATGACGAGTTGATTCGCCGCGGCGGTGCGGTTGCGGTGTTGCTTTTCGTACTGGGGCTGGCGCTCGTGGCCGTATGGCTCAGACGCCGGCGCGCAAGTCGGCGACGGCCCTAGCGGGTGGGAGCGCCGATTTGGTCTTTGGTCTGCGACGTGCTGAGCGGCCCGCGCACCGGTGCACGACCCGCCACGCTCAGGCCATCTATCCCTTTGTGGCAGCTGGGGGCCTCGGCGGTCGCGGCGTCTTCATCGGCAGGGACTCGAGCGGTGCGGCCTTCTCGTACGACCCTTGGGTCCTCTATGGCCAGGGGATCCTCGATGACCCGAACGTAATCGTGCTGGGGAAGCTTGGGCAGGGCAAGAGCGCTCTCGTGAAGACCCTCCTGTGGCGGATGCTGCTCTTTGGGCGGCGCGCCTTCGTGCTGGACATCAAGCGGGAGTACGGGCCGCTGTGCGAGGCGGTGGGGGTGCGGCCGATCTCATTAAGGCCCGGCGGCGAGGTGCGACTGAATCCGCTCGTGTCGCGTCCGGAGGAGCACGCCCAACTCGAGCTTCTGCGCGCCGTCGCGACCACTGCGATCGGCGATCGTGTCAGCCAGGTCGAGGCCGGCGCCCTGCGTGAGGCGCTACACACGGTACGGCTCCGCAAATCTGGCGAGCCGACCCTTCCCGACATCACCGGGCTCCTATTCGCGCCCTCGGCGGAGATGGCGCAGCGGCTGCGCACGACGCCGCCTCGGCTCGCGAGTGAGGCGCGCCGGGTGGCTCTGGCACTGCAGGACCTCTGTGAAGGACCGCTACGCGGGCTGTTTGACGGTCCCACCACGGCCGGGCTGAAGCTGGACAGCGAGCTTGTGGTGATCGATCTGCATGCAGTTCGCGATTCGCCCGCAGTCGGGATCCTGATGGCGTGCGCCACCGCGTGGATGAGCGCGCTGCTCGCGCGTATGGCGGAGCGACCGGGGCGCGAGCGGCTGATCAATGTCGCCGACGAGTCCTGGAAGATCATTCAGCACACCGGGCTCGGGGAATGGTTTCAATCGAACTTCAAGCTCGCCCGCCAGTTCGGGGTGATGAACCTGGTGGTACTGCACAAGCTCGCCGACCTCCAGGCCGCTGGCGACGCCGGCTCGCGCGCTTCGCGGATCGCCGAGGGACTGATCGCCGATGCCTCGACAAGGATCGTCTACCACCAGGACCAGAGCCAGGTTCCACTCACCCGCTCGCTGCTGGGTCTCTCGGAGAGCGAGGCCCAGCTGCTCTCGATCCTGACTACCGGACAGGCGCTGTGGCGCGTGGGCAGTAGGTCGTTCGTCGTACAGCACCACCGCTCACGCTTCGAGGCGGGGATGACGAACACCGACACGGGTATGGCCATTCCAGCGACCGTCGGGATGCGCGCGTGAGCATGAGCCGGTCGCGCGGCGGAATCTCCGAAGGTGTGCTGGTCGCGGCGATCGCGAGCGGGCTCGCGCTCGCCGCGTTGGTCTGGCTGTGGGGCGGGCTGGCGGGCGTGACCTTCGGACGCGGCTGGCCGACCGTCAGCCTGGCGCAGCTGGCAGAGATACTGGTGAGGCTGCCCGGGCGACTGGCCCACCCGGCGCGCGCCTGGCCGGCTCCTATTCGCTCCCAGCTCCCGGGCCCCGCCGGCTTCTACGCCGCGCTGGCGCTACTCATATTCGGCCTTGCGGGAGCCGTCTGGCTTGCCGCGGCTGTCGGCTTCTCGCGGCTGGCCGGACGTCGAAGCGTCGGAGCCAGATGGGCCCGGTCGCGCGATCTGCGGCCGCTCCGTCGCGCGGCCTGGCGGGGGGCGCATCTGCGCGGCGGGCTGGGGGCGGGACCGCGGTCGCTCGCCAGCACGGGCGGCGGACGCCTCGCGCTCGGCCGCCACCGCGGCCGCTTGCTTGTAGCCGAGCATCGCCACGCGCTCGTCGCCTTCGGACCACCGCAATCGGGCAAGTCGGCGGGTCTGGCCGTGCCGGCGCTGTTGGAGTGGGAGGGCCCTGCGGTTGCCTCCTCGATCAAGACCGACCTCCTCGACGCGACCGTGAGGCGGCGCCGGGCGCTCGGCGAGGTCTTCGTATTCGATCCGTTTGAGCTATCCGGAGCGCCCGGTCACGGGTGGTCGCCTCTGCACTCCGCCCACACTTGGGATGGGGCGCTCGAGGTGGCGTGGCGGCTCGCCGGCGCCGCCGAGCTCGACCAGCGCGGCGTCGACGGCGGCGACTTCTGGGCCATCGCCGCCGAACAACGTCTCGCACCTCTCCTGTACATCGCGGCGGCCACCCGTTCCGGCATGGACGCCGTCGTGCGCTGGGTGTACGGGCAGGGAGCGCGCGAGCTCGATCAAGCGCTCAACAGGCTGTCGGAGTTCGCGGACGACCGCGAGCAGCTGGCCGCCGCGCACGCCGCATACGACGCCGTCCGTGCGTTTGAGGCGCAGGCGGACAGGACCCGCTCCTCGATCGAGGCGACGGCCCAGGCTTTGTTGCGCGCCTACAGGTTCGCGCGCGTGCAACGGTCGGCGCGGCGCACCGAGATCGTTCCCGATCGGCTCTTGGACCAAGCGGCGACCGTTTACCTCATCGGCGATGCGAAGGCGTCCAAGCTGCTGCGGCCTGTCTTTCTCGCGCTGCTCTCGGAGATCGTCGACCGCGCGTACGAGCGCGCCACGCGCAATGGTGGCCGCCTCGACCGCCCGCTTCTCCTGTGCCTCGACGAAGCGGGTAACGTCGCTCCACTGCCCAACCTGGCGGAGATCGCGTCGACTGCTCCGAGCCACAACATCCAGCTCGTCTCGATCTTCCACGACCTCGCTCAGACCCGCAGTCGCTACGGCGCACAGGCGGAGACCGTGATCAACAGCCACCGCGCCCGGATGCTGCTGCCCGGCGTGGCAGACCTTGAGACCCTTCGATACTTCGTCGGGCTGGTCGGCGAGGAGGAGGCGCTCGACCAGACTCGCACCACCGGAGCAGGTGGCGCCAGCCGCTCGACCGCGCGCCGAAGGCGGCCGCTGATGGCGGCGGAGGCGCTCCGCCAGCTGCCAGACGGCCACGCGTTGCTGCTCTACGGGAGGTTGGCGCCGACTCGGCTCAAGCTCAGAATGTGGTTTGCCGATCGACGTCTGCGGCGGCTTGCCGACGGATCCACGACATGAGTGGCTGGGACCCTGGCGAAGGAGCAGATCGTGAAGCGCTGGGCGCCACGCTCTCCTGGCGGCAGCTTGAACCGCGCGTGGCTTGGCTTTGGTTTCAGCAGCTGTGGATGGACGTATGCGTGCTGCGCGAGCGCTATCGCCTGATGGTCCGCTCCGGCTGGTGGGAAGACGAGATCCAAGTTGAAGCGCTGGCCGCGCTCGGCCGGTGGGTCGCACGGTACGACTCCGGCGAGTGGGATGACCCGCCCGGGAAGCTCGCACTGCTTTTCGACCTTCAGCGCGTCGCAGAGCTGCTCAGGCCGGGCCTGCAGCCGTTCCTTCCTGAGCGCGACCGCCCAGAGTTCGAGCGTTACCTGCTCGATCTTGGCTGCGAGCCCGCGCCGTGAACCGCGGCTCTAAATGCGAAGCTTGAGTCGCTTATGGCGGCGCAAGGCCCCGTGGCATGCTCAACCTCATGGCAACCCGGTCAGGCCACGGCGAGCAAGGGCGCGCCTTCCCTCTAGGCGCCGCCGCCAGCCTGCAAGCGCTTGACCACGACCCGCATCCCATCCTCGCGGAGCTACGCCGCAGCGAACCCGTCTCGTGGATCCCCGCACTGGGCGGCTGGCTGGTTACCCGCTATGACGATGCCGCAGCGGTCATGCGCGACGCCGACCGCTTCACCGTCAGCGACCCGAGGTTCTCAACTGCACAGGTGCTCGGGCCCAGCATGCTCAGCCTCGATGGCGGGGAGCACGCTCGTCACCGGTCGCCGTTCGCGCCTCCCTTTCGCCCCGGGGCGGTGCGCCGAACGTTTGCTACTGACGCGGCCGGTGAAGCAGCCCGGTTGATCGCG
>JAFAPR010000227.1 GCA_019247075.1 Solirubrobacterales bacterium | reverse complement strand
GCCCGCGTCTTCGCCGACGAAACCCTGCTGGAGGAGCTTCGGCGCGACCGCTCGCTCGAGCAGCTCGCCAACGTGGCTGCGCTGCCGGGGATCACCGGCACGGCGCTCGCGATGCCCGATATCCACCAGGGTTACGGATTCCCAGTGGGGGGAATCGCGGCCACCGAGACCCCCCATGGCGCCGTCTCGCCCGGCGGTGTCGGTTACGACATCAACTGTGGCGTGCGCCTTCTGGCGCTGCCGCTATCCGCCGCCGAGCTTGGCGGTCGCCGGGAAGCGCTGCTGCACGAGATCTCCAGGCGCGTTCCCGTGGGAGCCGGTGGAGCCGGCGCCAGCCGCGGCTTGAGGGGCGCCGAGCTGCACCGCGTGCTGACGCTCGGACCCCGAGCGCTGTTGGAGGACCTCGGGATCGGCTCGGAGGAGGAACTTGCCCTCACCGAGTCCGCCGGTCGGCTCGCGGGCGCCGACCCCAGCGCCGTCTCCGCCCGTGCCGGCGACCGCGGGTCGACCCAGCTTGGGACCCTCGGTTCGGGCAACCACTTTCTCGAGCTCCAACGGGTTGACGCCGTCCACGACCCTGAGGCGGCGGAGGCTTTCGGGCTTGCTCTGAACCAGGTCACGGTGCTTATCCACTCCGGGTCGCGCGGGCTCGGACACCAGGTCTGCACCGATTTCGTCAAGCGGATGGACGCGACACTCGCGAAGTACGGGATCGTCCTGCCCGACCGACAGCTCTCCTGCGCGCCGATGAGCTCGCCCGAGGGTCAGGCCTACCTCGGCGCCATGGCCGCGGCGGCGAACTTCGCCTGGGCCAATCGCGCCGCGATCGCGCACCGAGCACGCGAGGCGATCGCGGCGGTGCTCGGACGCGAGACGGCGAGGGTCACCCGTCAGGTTTACGACGTCGCCCACAACGTGGCCAAGCTCGAGCGCCACCAAGGACAACTCGTGTGCGTCCACCGCAAGGGCGCCACGCGCGCCTTCCCGCCCGGCCACGCGGAGATCCCCGCCGAATACCGCCTCGTGGGCCAGCCCGTGTTCATACCGGGCAGCATGGGCACCGCCTCGTTCGTCCTGGCCGGTCGCCCCGGGTCGCTCGAGCGCTCCTTCGGCACCACCTGTCACGGTGCCGGACGGCGCATGTCGCGCACGGCGATCCGTAAGCAAATCGAGGGAGGCGTCCTGCGCAAGCGCCTGGAGGCCCAGGGCATCGCGGTCCGCGCCCCCTCGTCGCGCGGGCTGGCGGAGGAGGCCCCCGAGGCCTACAAGGACGTGGAGCAGGTGGTCGCGATCGTGGAACGGGCGGGGCTCGCGGCCCGGGTGGCACGCCTGCGCCCGATCGGGGTGTTGAAGGGGTGAGGAGGGGATGTGAGCGGGGTGCTCACCACGACCAAGCGGACACGGGGATCTCCGGGTACACGGTCAAGCGGACGCGAGCAACCGCACCGCTCGCACCCCACGAAGGCGCGGTTCGCAGCGTCCGCGTACCGACCACCTGAAGCCGCACCTCGTGAAGGTGTTGGGGGTGCGGTCAGAGATGTCCGTTTCGGGGGCCGCGGTACGGGGCCCATAGGAGCGGAGGCGGCGGTCAGGGTGAGGCCGGGGTCCGGCCCCCCTTGAGCGACGCGGCGAAGGAATCGAACCTTCCAAGCGGGGGCTTCCGCGGATGTCGTAAAGCGTTGTTCCAGGTCCGTGCTCGATGGCCAGTCCTTGCCCCACCCGGAAGCGGTCCTCGTGCTCGTCTCGCTAGATGGGTCGGCGTGATCATCCTCGGACTGAACACGATGGCGCAGCTGCTGATGATTTCGCGTACCCGTTCTGGTCGGTGTCGATCTTCGCGCTCGACGTTCTCGCCATCTACGCGTCGCATATGGAAAGAGGATCTCGAGCGGCAGCTAATGCTCATCGCAACCAGCTGGCCGCACGCTGGAGACCGCCAGTGCGCTCGTTCGCCGTGAAGCCGCCTTCGAGGGAAATGCCCATCACGGCTTGAGTTGGGGTGGTGTTTGCCGCCCCCTCGCCCACGAGCACACACCCTTGCCGCGGCCGACGTGGGATGGTTCGGTAACCGAGGCACAACAGGAAGGAAACGGAGGAGGTTCAGATGGCTGACACGGAGATGATCGAAGAGCTTGAGGCCGAGCAGTCGATGTTTGTGCAGACGGCGCAGGGCATGTCGAGCGACGAAGGCAGCCTCACGTTGAATGGCGTCACCCCGTCGACGCTCTACTTCTCCGATCGACCGAAGCGGATTGTTGGGCATATGGGTACCGCCGACTTCGTCGACCTTTGGGGCGAAGGCGAGAACAGCTTCGAGGAGGACCCGCCGAACGCCGTGCTGGCGTTCCTCGAGCCGGGCGACGAGGTACCCGAGGACGCCGTCATCGTCATCCAGCGGCCGCGTCTGCAGGGCGGTCAGCTGACCTACGCGATCGAGACGCTGGACGGGAAGCTTCCCGACCACGCTGGACCGGTCACGTTGTTCATCGACCCGTTCGGGCGTCCCCTTTCCCCAGTGTCGGTGTGCGGGGTGCGGCGACGGGAGCGGCGACGCGACCGCAGGCGATTCTAGGTCCGCTTCATCGCGCGTATTACGAGAACTCACGCGAGTCTCCCGGACACCCTGCTGATCCTCACCGATCAGCTGCACTAGCCAGGCAAAACCCGGAGCGACGCGGCGAAGGAATCGAACCTTCCAAGCGGGGGGCTTCCCCGCCCTGCCCGTTTTGAAGACGGGATGGGCCACCAGGCCCCTGCCGCGCCAGGTGGGATGCTAGGACCCGCGGGCCATCCGTCTCCTCCTCGCCATCATGTACGGTGAGTTGATGCAACCACTGCGCTGGGAGTACCGCCCCGACCGCTTGCGGGCGCCCGCGTTGATCTGCGCGTTCAAGGGCTGGAACGACGCCGCTGACGCCGCCTCGACCGCGCTCTCGTTCGTCGGCGCCGCCCTGGGCGGGCGCAGGTTCGCGACGATCGATCCGGAGGAGTTCTACGACTTTCAGGCGACGCGGCCGCAGGTCAAGCTCGTCGACGGCGAGACGCGCGAGATCGTATGGCCCGCCGTGGAGCTGTTCGAGATCAGGGTTCCGCGCGCGCCTCGGGACCTGGTGTTGCTCGCCGGCGCTGAGCCCTCATTTCACTGGCGCGCCTTCACGGGTGTAATCGTCGAGCTGGCCGAGGTACTGGGTACGCAGATGGTGGTGACGCTGGGCGCGCTGCTGGCCGACGTGCCCCATACGCGCGCCATCGCCGTCACGGGGCTCGCGTCCGATCGCGCGCTGGTCACTCGTCTCGACCTGGCGCGCTCGAGCTACGAGGGACCGACGGGAATCGTCGGCGTCCTCCACGCGGGCTGCCACAACGCGGGCCTGCCGACCGCCAGCCTGTGGGCGGCCGTACCCCACTACATCGCCGCCACGCCGAACCCGAAGGCGGCGCTCGCCTTGGTGCGCAAGCTCGAGGGCCTTGTCGGCGTGGCGATCGATGCCTCGAGTCTCGAGACGGCAGCCGAGGAGTACGAGCGCCAGGTCAACCTGGCGGTGCAAAGCGACCCGGATGTGCAGGCCTTTGTGGAGCGGCTCGAGCAGGCGGCCGAGAGCAGCGAGGAGGAGAACCGCCTCGGCTCGCTTCCGTCGGGGGAAACGATCGCGCGCGACCTCCAGCGCTTCCTGCGCCAGCGCGACGGCGGCGACAGCTAGGCCAGTCGGCGGCAACTAGCCATCGCCGCTACGGCCGCTGATCCAGTAGTCAGCTCTCGGACGCGGGGCAGAGCAGCCGGTAGTCGCACATGGAGCAAGTCGCAAACGAGGGGGTGGGCTCGAACTCTTGCGCCAGGATGCCCTCTGCGACCTCTCGCGCCGCCTCCCGCACCCATCCCGACCGCTCCTCGCCGCCCTCGGGGAGGGCGACCTTCTCGTCGTCGAGCAGGTAGTAGTACGCCTGACGGGAGGCCTCGAGCTGCCAGGCCTCGCGCGCGCCGAGCGCATACAGCGAAAGCTGGACGTCGTCCCCGAGCTGCGCCGAGGTCTTGGGGCGGCCGGTCTTGTAGTCGATCAGCTCGTACTGGCCGCCGGGGAGGCGGTCGACCCGATCCACACGGCCGCGGAGGATGTGAGGCCCGAGCCGGAACGTGAACGGCCTCTCGAACCACACCGGCCGGGCTTCCTCGTCCTGGAAGCGGGCGTGGTAGCGGGTCAGGGCGGATGCCGCCTTGCCACGTAGCTGACGCTCCTCCTCGCTCTCGGCAAACCCGGCTCGCCGCCAGCCGGAATCGAGCAGGCCGAGCAGCTCGGCGAGCGTGCCGGTGCTTCCGGTGCGGGCGTGGAAGCGCTCCAACACCTGATGCACGAGGATCCCGAACCGCTGGTGGACCGAGGGCTCCTGCGGGATGCGGAAGACACGCGCGAACTTGTACCGGAGGGGGCACGCGCGGTAGGTGTCGATGTCCGACGCCGACAGCACGATCCCTTCCCCGCGCCGCGGGAGGAAAGGCTCGAGGGAGGGCTCCTCGCGCGCCGCGAGCACCTGCGCACGCCGGCGGGCGTCGCGCTCGGAGTCGAGCAGGTAGTCGTCGAGCGCCGAGGAGGAGAAGATCTCCTTCTGGTCGGCCGTGGCTGCCTGGAGGATGCGGGCGTTGACGTCGCGCAGCGCCTCGGCGAGGCTTTGGCCCTCGGGTCTCGCGACCAGCGCGGCCACCTTGAGCAGCTCGAGATAGCGCACAACCGCGTGTGAGATGTCGAGGTCGGTGTCGAGGCGCAGCTCGCCGAGTCGCCCGCCGGCGCGCATGGTCGCGTCCAGCAGGTCGTCGCGCAGCAGGCGGTAGGTGGAGTGAAGCGTCTCCGCGGGCCCAAACAGCTCCTCGGGCCTCTCGTCCCAGTGTGCCTGGAGCGCCTGGCGGAGCTCCTCGACCAACGCGGCCGGCGCGCCCGGCGCGGTGGATTCCATCCCCGCCGCCGGCCAGCACAGCACCACCCGCGTCCGCGCCCTGGTCACGGCGACGTACAACGCCTGGCGCAGGGCCACGGTCCGCTGGCGGTCCGAGGCCGGGGGCATCGGTTCGCGAAGTAGCGAGTCGGGTACCTGCTCGAAGCCTGGCAAGCGGAACCCTCCGTGGAGGCCGAGGACGTACACGTGCTGAGCTTCCAGGCCCCCAGCCGCAGTCAGCGGCACTATCTGCACCGTGCGAGCGCCGGCCAGCTGTGGCTCTTCCTGCTCGGGCAGGCCGAACTGGGCGACGGCCGCGATCGAGTGGGCAAACTCGCGCGGCGTCGATTGGGGCGCGCGCCGTCCGTACGCGGCGGCTAGCTCGCCGAGGCGAGCCAGCGCCTGGAGCCGCTCGACCACGTCCGCCTGCGCCGCGAACAGCTGTTGCCGCCGCATGCCGAGGCGCTCGATCAGCCTGTGGACGAATACCTCGGGGCGGGCGGTGTCCAGGGCGGGAACTGCGGCGCGGTAGAGCTTCAAAAAGACGCGGATGCGCTCCCGAGCTTCGGGCGGCACCTGCGGGGACTCGGTCGCCGCGGCCAGCGCCGCGACCATGTCGAGCTTGCGTCGGCGCGCGATCTGCGTGCACCGAGCGATGTCCACCGAGCGCAGCTCCACCGGCGGGCGCGCCAGCACGCGCACGACCGCGGCGGCGTCCGTGGGGTCGATCAACAGCCGCAGCCAGGCGAGTACATCGCGGATCTCGGCGCGCTGGAAGAAGGCGGCCCCGCCCACCAGCCGGTGGGCCACCGCGCGCTCCTCCAGAGCGGCCGCGACCGACCGCCCTTCGTCCCCGCCCTCCGGCACTATGACCGCGATCTGACCGGGGGCGACGCCCTCCCCCGTCAGCAGCCGCTCGATGTCGACGGCCACCGCCTGGGCCTGGGCACGGCGGTTCTCACAACGCCAGAACGAGATCTCGCCGCCGGGCGCCCGCTGGAGCTCTCCCGAGCCGGCGAGGACCGACGCGGCGTCCCTGAGCCGCCCCGGAGAGCGCCGGCTCTGCGCCAACGCGACCACGCGCGCTCCCGGCAGCGCGGCGAAGGCGGCCATGCGCGCCTTGCTCGCGGCCCGCAAGCCCGTCAGTCCCGCTTCCGGATCCCCAGCCACGCACAGCTGCCGGCCGAGGCCTCCGGCAAGGGCGGCCGCCGCGAGGTCGAGCTCGTGCGCGTCGTCGACAAGCGCGTGTTCGAAGAGCGGAGCACCCATCGGCTGGCGCTCGCAAACACGCAGCGCATTCCGGATGAGGTCGCCGGCGTCGCGCGCTCGCGCCTCGGCGAGCAGCAGTTCGTGAGCGCCGTAGACGCCCGCGAACTCTCGCTCCAGCGGTCCGTCTGGACCAGTCTGCGCCGTCGCCCAGGCCGCGAACTGCTCTGCGCTGATCAGCGCGGCCTTGAGACGGTCGATGCGGCGGATGAATCTCCCCAGCAGCGCCGCCGGGCTGCCTGCGAAATCGTGCTGGCCAAGCTCGAGCTGATCGAGGCGCTCTAAGAGCATCGCCAGCCGGTCACCGGGCGCGAGCAGCGCGAGCAGCTCCTCCGAGGCTCCCGAGCCGGTGCCGGTCCTGTCCATGACCACCGCCGAGAGCTCGACCGGCGTTCCGACCGCCAACTCCTCGTAACCGCGGGTGAGGGCCGTCTCGAGCCGCTCGCGCAGAGCCTCCGCGCGGCCGCGCGATGGGGTCACCACGGCGATCCGGGAAGGCTCCATCCCCTCTTCGGCGAGCCCCATGAACCGCTGTGCGATGAGCGTCGTCTTCCCCGCCCCGGCGGCGGCGACCAGGACCAGCGGCCCGCCCCGGTGCCTAATCACCTGCAACCGCTCGCGCTCGGCGCTCACTCTGACAGCATAGGTTCGTGATGACCTCAACCCGCTCCGCGCTCGACGTCGACTGGCTCGCGGTCTGCCGCCGCGCGGTCGCGGGGTTGGAGGACGTGTTGGCGCAGTCGCCCAGCACCGCGGAGCGCGCGCGCGAGACCGGCGACCGCGGCTGCGGTGGCGACCGTACGCTCGAGATCGACCGCTCTGCCGAGCGCGTGGTGCTCGGCGAGCTGGACGCCCTCAGGGAGCGCGGCTACCGCTTCGTGGCCTTGTCCGAGGAGCGCGGCACGGTCGACTACGGCGACCAGCGGGTGCGGGTGATCATCGACCCGATCGACGGCTCGTTGAACGCAAAGCGCGGCATCCCCCACCACGCGCTGTCGGT
>JAFAPR010000218.1 GCA_019247075.1 Solirubrobacterales bacterium | reverse complement strand
TCCCACAGGCCGCTGAAGCGCCGCAGCTGGCGTTCGAGGTATCCGGTCGGTTTGCCGAAACCCTCGAGTCCCACGCCGCGCCAGTCGACCGCGTGCAACTCCACCAGCGCCTCGATCAGCTCGTCGGCGATCCCGCTGCGTTGCTCGGGATTGTCGAGCGGCTCCGGTAGCGCGTCAGTTACGACCACTCCCTCGACGCGCTCCATGAGGTAGAAGGGCGCGCCAATCACGGTCGGGTCATCGCAGACGGCCAAAACCTTGGGCACCCGGACCGGCGTCGGCTCGAGCGCTCTCAGCAGCCGTGCCTCTCGCAGTACGTCGTGGGCGCTCGGGGGCAACGGACCTCGCGGTGGCCGGCGCAGCACAGCTCCGGTCGAGAGCGAGAACGTCACATTGGAATGGCCCTCGCCGATCGGCGCGGCCTCTAGGTCCGGCGGGACCTCAAAGCCCTTGAGAGCCATAAAGCCGAGCAGCGGCTCGATCACCAGCAGCGGTTCACGCGCGTTTTGCTTCCCCTGCTCGTGGGTGCGGACGACGTCGTCGGGAGCGAGCGCGACTGCCATCGAGCGGTGAGCCTAGCCAAAGGGGCGTTGCCCGACGTGCCCTACCCTCGATGTCGGAGATGCCCGAACTACCTGAAGTCGAGATCACCGCGCGGCTGCTGCACCGGGCGGTCGTCGGCACGGAGGTGAGCTCAGCCCTCGCTCCGGGCGTAAACGCGCTCAAGACCTTCAACCCGCCGCTGAGCGCGCTCGAGACCCGCGCCATCCACGCGGTGCGACGGCGAGGGAAGCTGTTCTTGGTCGAGTTCGATGGGGACCTGACCATGGTGGTGCACCTGATGTCGGCGGGGAGGTTGCAGCTGTTCGACCGCCGCGCCTCGCTGCGGGATCGGACATCGCGACTGCTCCTCCGTCTCGACGACGGCCGGGAGCTCAGGCTGAGGGAGTTCGGGACCAAGCAGCGGGCGTGGGCGAAGGTGCTTCAGTCCGAGGACGTGATGGAGGAGGAGACGATCGTTTCGCTGGGCCCCGATGCGTGGCCCGCGCCGCCCCCCTTCGACGAGCTGCTCGATGCCCCCCGGCCCCTGTACGCCCTCCTGCGCGACCAGCACGTGATCGCCGGAATCGGCCGCTCGTGGGTCGACGAGATCCTGCACGGCGCGCAACTGTCTCCGTTCGCGCGCGGCTCGGAGCTGGATGAGGAGGAGGGGGAGCGGCTGCGGAGCGAGACCATGGCGAGGCTGGGTGCGGCGATCGATCACTACGAGCGGGTCCTGAAGCTCCCGATCCCCGACAAGTTGCCGATGCCGCTCACCGTCCACGCTAGGCGCGGTGAACCATGTCCACGCTGCGGCGAGAAGATCGAGGCGGTGTTCTACGAGGACTACGTCATGTGCTACTGCCCGACCTGCCAGACGGGCGGCAAGGTGATGAAGGATCGGCGCCTGTCAAGGCTGCTGAAATAGCGCTCATGCCCCTGGACGCCGGCGACGGCGCACCTGACTTCACGCTCCCCGACCAGCACGGCGAGCCAGTCTCCCTCTCCGCCTTACGCGGCCAGACAGTGGTGGTCTATTTCTACCCACGCGCCGCCACGCCTGGCTGTACCACCCAGGCCTGCGGGGTCCGCGACCACCGTCAGGACTACGAGGGAACCGGAGCGGTCGTGCTTGGCGTCTCGCCCGACCCCGTCGAAAAGGTGAGGGAGTTCGACCACAAGTACGGTCTTGACTTCCCGCTCCTCGCCGACGAGGACCACGCTGTCGCCGATGCCTACGGCGTGTGGGGTGAGCGGTCGCGATACGGACGCAGGTACATGGGCGTCGAGCGGACGACCTTCGTGATCGGGCCCGACGGCGTGATCGAGCGGGTGTTCAGGCGCGTCAAGCCGGCCGAGCACGACGAGCTCGTGCTCGGAGCTTTGCGCGGATCCTGACCACGGCCGATCGAGCTACTGCAACCCCGCGCGCGCCTCGCGCACGAGCGTGACGGCCTCGGGGAAGATGGTCGCCATCACCGTTCGCAACTGCTCGGCCTGCTGGTCGGTGGTCCCCTGAATGTTGGCGCGGTTGATGGCCGCGACGGTCAGATCAACCGCCAGCTTGATCGCGTTGTCCGCCCACGCGAGCCGCTGAGCGCCCTGCATCTGCTCGGCGAACTCTCCCAGCCGCCGTTGGAACTCTTCCGGGTCGCCAAACAGATCGCCGAGGTTGCCGCCCTCCATGAGCCAATCCTACAGGGAGCCTGCGCGCCCTACACTGATCCGCAATGTCCGTCACCGATCGGCTCCAGTACGAGGCGCGCGCGCGTCCGCGCCAGTCGGCGGTCGCGGCGGGCGCAGCGCTCATGCTGATCGCGTCGGCCGTGATCCAACTCTCCGGCCCGCACACCAACGTCAACGAGCTGACCGTGGGCCTGATCTTCGAACATCGACGGTTCGCGCTCGACCTCGTGGGAGCGCTGTTCCAGGCCGTTGGCTGGCTGGCGCTCGGGTGGACGCTGTGGTACCTGTTCGGCTGCGCGCGCGCACGCGAGCCGCAGCTCCAGTCCTTCGTGGGCGTGCTCGCCCTCGTCGGCGCCCCGCTGGCCGCGATCGGAATCGTCGGTTACGTCATCAGCTATGGCGCGGTTGCCCAGCAGTTCGTCACCCACGGCGCCCAGACCTACCCCGAAGCCAACCGTCTCATGGGCGCGGCATCCCTGAGCATCTTCCAGATCGTCGATTACGGGGGCGAGCTGCTGATGGCGGTCGCGTTCGTGCTGACCTCGCTGCAGGCGATGCGGGTGGGACTGCTTACCCGCTTCATGGGCTACCTGGGGATCATCGGCGGCGTGCTCACCCTGTTCGTGATCACGCCCGTTCCGATAGTCCAGTTCTACTGGCTGGCCGCAATGGCCTATCTTCTCTCGGGCCGCTGGCCGAACGGCCTTCCGCCGGCGTGGCGGACAGGCAAGGCCGAAAGGTGGCCCTCGGCGGCCCAGGTCCGCGAGCAGCAGGCTCGCGCCCGAGCGCAGCGGGGGAAGGCCGGCGGCCGCGCACCGGCGTTGACTCGCGACGCCGTGCCCGCGTCGGCTGCTGCCGGGGACGGCGGGTCGGCGGAAACCGACCGCCCGACTCAGACTCGGTCGAGCGGCTCTCGCTCGGGCGCCAGGCGCAAGCGCAAGCGGCGCCGGTAGGCCGCTGGCGGCGCTCAGCGGCATCCCTCCAACGGCGCTGAGCTACCGCTCGCCGGCCGCAATCTGCCGTTTGCAGATCTGTTGTTGCG
>JAFAPR010000215.1 GCA_019247075.1 Solirubrobacterales bacterium | reverse complement strand
ACGATCTCGTGACCGGGAACGAACGGCGCCGATGTCAGCGACGAGAGGTATAGCGACGCTCGACCCTCGATCACCGCCTGATCAGAGCCGCAAATGCCGCTGAGACGCGGGCGAAGCGCGACCCAGTCGCGGTCGGGCAGGCGCGGCGGGTCGATCTCCACGAGGTGCAGCGCTCCAGAGCCGAGGCGGCGCACCGCGCGTGTGGCGAGATACCGCGGGACCGACGGCCGGTATTCGAGCGCCAGCATCAGACTGACACCTCCACGGGCGCGGGTGGCCTGGCGCGCGCGCCCGGCTCGGTGCCCCACTCGAGGATCGGCCAGACGCGGCGCTGCGCCTCGCGGGCGAGTCGGAAGTCCGGGTTGACGGCGGTGGGATGGCCGACGAGCTCTAGTAGTGGAAGGTCGGACACCGAGTCGCCGTACGCATGGCAGTCTGATAGCTCGACGCCGTGCTCAGCGGCCCGCCCGGCGGCCAGGGACGCCCTCCCGTCCGCGGTCAGCGGGGGCTCGGCCAGCTCCCCGGTGAACGCGCCACGGTGTTCCACCAGCCGTGCCGCCACCAGCTCGTCCGCCAGGTGGCGCAGCGGCTCCACGAGGAAGTCGAGCGCGCCGGTGACGATGATCACGCGATCTCCGCGGGCGCGGTGGACGCGGATGCGGCGCACGGCCGCGTGCCGGACGCGAGGCAGGATGAAGTCGCTCAGCGCTCCGGACGCAAGCTCTCGGAGGTCGTCGGCGGGCAGCCCTCGGTACTCGCGGTAGAAGGCCCGGTGCAAGCCGGCCCGCGAGCGCCTGTCCAGAGTCAGCCAGCCTGTGCCCCGTGCGCCGAGCAAAGCCAGCCACAGAGCGCGATCGGGCGACGGCATCGCGTGGCCGCGCAGCCAGGCGTAGAAGTGCACTACCGTGGCGTCGAGCACGACGCCCTCGAGGTCGAAAAAGGCAAGCGCGGCCGGGCCCTCGGGTAGCCCGCCTCCCCGACCGCCACGCCTCGTGCTAGGCACGCCGCTAGGGCGCGGGCGAGAGAACCCGCGCAGCGCCGGTAGGTGCACCTCCTTCAGGTAGCTCGGCCAGTGGATCGCCTCGGTGTCGAAGTCGAAGCGGGTGCGGTCATCCGGCTGCAGAGACTCGAGCAGCTCGCGAGCGGCGCGATCGTCGAACATGCAGTCCAGCTCGGTGTAGGGGCCGTAAATCTCAGCGAGGCGGCGCTGCCGCTCCAGCTGGCGCTGCTGGCGGTCGAGACAGCGGTCGACCTCGTCCGCGCGCGGGACGGCGACACGATCAAGCAGAGCGCGGGCCCCGCGGATCGCGCGGTTCCCACGATGCAGCGATCTGAGCACCCGCTGGCTGGAGTTGAACCGCCAGTCCGGCACCTCGACGGGCAGGCCGTCGTGCCCGGGAAGCGGGTGATTCCTGAAGTAGTCGGTTACCGCATCCGCGATCTCGCCGATTGTGAGCGGGTTACGCCTGCCGGTCGCGATCGCGATCGTGCGCGCTTCCGCGGTCGGCGGGTACGCCGCCGCGGCGATGCATGCATGGGCTACCAGGTCCACGGGCACGATGTCGAACCGCGCCGAGCGGTTGCCAGGGAAGCGAGGAATCATTCCGCTTGCGTACGCGAGGATCACGGGGTCGGCGACCTTCACTCCCTCGAGCCATCCTGGGAAGGGGCTCCGCAGCGACGACTCGATGATCGTTGGGCGGACGATCGTGACCGGAGCGGGAGCGTCGGCGAGCAGCAGCCGCTCAGCGACTGCCTTCGAGAGGGTGTACGCATCGGTCCAGCCGAGTGCCCGTGCCCGGTCCCGCCCACGGGCGACCAGCGCTCGGTTTACCCAGGCCCGCCGCAGCTCCTCCGCGCGTGCGCCGACGGCGAGCACGCCGGCGGGCGCGAGTTCCCGGCGCGCGTCGGTGACGAAGCGACGCTGGCGGTCAGGCATGCGGGAATCGGCCTCGAGCTCGGCACGCAAGGCGCGTGCCGCGGCCAGCTCAGCCTCCAGGTCAATCCTCGGCTCGGCTGGCGCGCTGCCCGACGGGCGCTCGAGCACGAGCCCGGTACGCCACCCGGCGGCGTATGCGGTCGACACGTGCACGAACGTAGACGGCTTAGAAAACCTGCCCAGCGTGCGTGCGAACCCTTGCGTGCCGAGCGCGTTCAGCTCGAGCATGCGGTCGAGCGGCTCCTCGAACGAGACCGACGCGGCGCAATGGATGACGACATCGACGCCTTCGAGCGGGCTCAGGTCGGCGCGGCCGAGATCGCTCGAGAGCAGGTCTGCCGAGAATGCGCTCAGCTGTCCACAGTCGAGCGCGCGGCCGACGTCGTCACGGCCGAGGTCCGCGAACGCGCGCGAGCCGAGCACTTCTCTGGCCAGCCGATCGCTGGCCGCCGCATCATCGCGTGCGCGCAGCAGCATCCTGATCTCGCCGATCCCGGGCAGCAGCCGCAGGCAGCCGTTCAGCACGGCCTTGCCAACGGAGCCAGAGGCGCCAGTGAGCAGAAGCGTGCGTCCTTCCAGGCGCTCCGCGATGGTGTGCTGTGCGCGGTCTTCGGGCACGGCGGGCTCGGCCACGATACCGCTCTGCTGCCCGCGGTGAGCGCCGCTGATGGCCTATGCGGAGTCCAGAGCTCGATGCCCGCCCCACCAAAGCACCCAGGACTGGCCATTTGGAATAGAGGCCGGTTGCCGTAGCGCTGATCAGATAGTCCCCGCGCTATCGAACGGCCGCGTATTGATCGTCGACCAATAGCACCACTAGCGGGCGTAGGCGGCCCTACGGCGGCCTACCCCGACAGCTAACCGGTTCGGACGCCAGTGGCAGCGCTTGCGAGGCTTCGGACCAGGCGCGGACCAGACCGATTTCGCGGATTTAGCAGGTAGCCAGATAGATGCCCTACCGCGGGAATGGCCCGAATCCCGCCCCATCGGAAGGTCGCGGTCGCACGCACGCCGGACCACGCGCCGGCCGACTTGAAGCGGTCGTCCGGCCACGGCGGACCGGGGTTAGCCGATCACGCCGGCGCCGCCGTTAGCGGTGGGCTAGTCACCCAGAGGCGACTGGGTCCCGAACTCTTCACGCTCCTTGCGGGCGGCCTCGGCCTCGGCGGGGTTCGCGCGCTGTCAACTAGCCCGGGGCCAGCACCCTGTGCTTTTCATGTGATCCATCAGAGCTCTACGGAGGCATTGAGACCGGCGGGACCTGAAGCGCGTGCGCGATAGGCACCGGACCGAACCAGATGCACCGTTAGAAGCAATTCCGACGACAAATCCCGAGCACACGCTCGAGCGGAGCGGGCTACCGATGGCGGTGGTTAGACCGGGCCTGGAGTTCGGGTCACCAGCCGTGCACTAGCCGGCTCGTTGCGCTGCGACCATCATGCGGGGCCCGGTCACTCGCTCGCTCGCACGGCTGTCGTAGTCCGAGAACGTTTGTAGCTTGGCGAATCCGGTCGTGCGAAGAGCTGTCATCACATCCGGCAGGCTGAGCATCGCGAATCGATGCTCATCGCAAACGGTTTCCGTGACGGTGCCCCGGGTGATCGTGAACCTGTCGTAATGCGTCCAGATCGCCTCGTGAAAATCAATCGTGTGCGAAGCCACGCGACGAACTCGTAAGCCTGGCAGCGATACCGTGGCCGGTCCGGGGCTCCGGTAATGCTTGAGAATCCAGAGAAAGTTAGGCCCGTCGAGGAAGGCGACCCCGCCTGGCTTGAGCGCGATGTGAACACGGCGCAGCGCCTCGACGCGCTCAGCTTCGCTCAGCAGGTACCAGAACGGATCGCTGATCGCGAACACAGCGTCGAAGCGACCCTCGCTGGCAAGGTCGAGGAATCCACCTTGCTGCAGCTCGACTTGGCCCTCGCCTTCTGAAGCCGCACGCTGTGCCCGAGCAAGGTACTCAGCCCGCGGCTCAAGGCCAGCTACATTCCACCCCAGCTTCGCCAGTGGCACCAGCAGCCGTCCGGTCCCGCATCCGACATCGAGTACCGACAGCGGTTCGACCAGTCCGTAGTGAGCGGTTAGCCAGCGGAGAAACTGGACGACCGGTGCCGGCTCAGCCGCGATGAAGTGGTCATACAGCTCGCCGACATCGAGCGGTCGGCCATCGCCGTCCCGCGAGCGCTTACTCGCAGCTTCCATGGAGCCACGATAGTCGAGCCGGGGCACCGTTCATGCAAGCGTCGCCAGGTGTCCGCTTCATGCCGGTCGGTCCCGCTCACCCTGCGGTTCGTGACAACGTTAGTGGGTGACGGTCGTGCCGACCCACCTTCCTCCTCGGTCCGGTCCCGCTCCTCGTCACGAAATATCGCTCGGGCGGTCTGTTCCCTTGCCGCGTCTGCTCTGGGACGATCGCCTCGTGAAGGACTTAGTTTCGGCGGCGACCGCGCTCGTCGCGAAGCATCCGGCGGTGGTGCGTGTCGAGCTTGCGGGATCCCGGTCACGCGGCACGCATGAGGAGTTATCGGACTGGGATTTCGCTGTGACGACGTCTGACTTCGCCGCAGTTGCGCGTGACCTGCCCAGTCTGATCGCGCCCTTGGACCCGTTGGCCGAGCAGTGGGAGCCGCTCGCTCAGTTCCCTGTCTACCAGGTCATGCTCCGCGGTCCCACGAAGCTGGAATACCTGTTCCTGGAGCAGTCCCAGGACGCGAAACCGCCGGTGAATCCGAACGAAGCGACCCTAGCCGCGATCAACACGCACTTCTGGGACTGGATCTGGTGGATTACGACCAAGGCGGCGGCTGGCCGCGATGATCTTGTCTCCGAGCATCTGCCTCAGCTTTATCGGCAGCTTCTCCAGCCGATGGGGGTCGAGGTTGTCCCTGGAGCCGTAGATGCGGCGATCCGAGCGTTTGTGGCCCGCCGGGACACGCTCGAGCGGGAGTACGGCATCTGCATTCCGAGGGAGCTCGAGAACGAGGTCCAACGAGGCATCGATCGCATTGCCCGCCCGACCTAAGCACGTATCTAACGGAATGTGACATCGCGCCCTCGTGCGGCCCAGTTCGTCGGACCACGTGATAGTCGGTGCCACCGGCTCTCGCTAGATGGCCAAGTGGAGTAGACGGTCAGACGGGTTCAGCCGATGGTGTCGGCGCCTCTACGGCCGCGCGCTCTCTGCGGAACGGAAGTGGTACATCGGGGGTGTCGGCGTCGATCTCGCGCGCCAAGCGGTGTCCGTCGAAAATGGCGTCGGCGATGAGACGGGGCGCGACGCAGTCGCCGATGGAGTAGAGCGCCTGGATGCCCTCGGCAGCAAGTGCTTGGGGATCCGCCGCTAGGGCGTGATAGAGCGCGTCGTTAGAGCGGCGCTGGGTGACCAGCACGACTCCGTCGGCGCTGAGTTCGAGCGGTTCGTCGAACTCGTTTTGCGCGACCGCGCGTCCGGCTTCGACAGCGGTCAGTGTCAGGCCACGGCGCAGGGTGACACCGGCGTCGTGCAGGCGCCGCCGGAGTAGAGGCCCTTCCAGTGTCTGGTCGCACACCGGTGCGATCTGGTCCAGGCAAGTCACGAGCTCGACCGTATGGCCCTCGCCTGCGAGCAGCTCCGCGAGGCCGGCGGCCACGAAGTAACCCTCGGCGTCGTAGACAATCACCCGTTCGCCCGGCGGACGCTTGTGATCGACCATTACCTGCTCGGGCGTCAGCACCCAGGCCAGCCGACCGTCGGCTTCGGCAATCGGCGCGTGGGTGGCGGCGCTCAGGCCGTCGTGCGCCCAGCGAGCGCCGGTCGCCAGGATCACGATCTCGGCGCCGTATTCGCGGACTGCGGCGGCATCGAGCTCGGCGCGGCAGACCAGCTCGACATTTCGCAGCTTGGCGATTTGGATCACGCGCCAGTTGACCACTCGCCGCCATTCGCCCAGCCCCGGCAGGCTCGGGATCCAGCGCATCGCACCGCCGGGCTCGCGCTCGGCGTCGACTACGTGCACCCGACGAAACCCCCGCTTGCCGAGCACGATCGCGCATTCCATTCCCGCCGGCCCGGCTCCCACGATTAGCACGTCGCGGTCTCCATTGGATGCCCGCGGAAAGCGCTCAGGGTGCCACCCGCGCCGGTACTCCTCGCCGGCCGTCGGGTTCTGAGTGCAGCCGAGGTGCCCCATGTACTCGCTCTTGAGGATGCAAATGTTGCACCCGATGCACTCGCGGACCTCGCCGTAGCGCCCCTCCTCGATTTTGCGAGGCAGAAAGGGGTCCGCGATCGAGGGACGCGCAGCCCCGATCAGATCCCAGACGCCGCTGCGGACGATCTCGGCCATCTGGTCGGGGTCGGTCAGCCGCGCGACGCCGACGATCGGCTTCGCGGTCGCCTCGCGGACCCGGCCCGTCCACTCGAGCTGGTAGCCCGCGGCGAAGAATCGGGACGCCCCCGAGTCCTTGGCCCACTCCGCGATCGAGCCGACATTGACATCCCATAAGTCGACCAGCTCGTCGGCGACCTTAACAAACGCCAGGCCTTCCTCGAGCTCTACCCCGGCCCGGCCCAGCGCATCGACCGCGATTCGGCACGCGATCGCGCAGTGCTCTCCAACTGCCTCCCGGACCAGTGTTAGCAATTCGAGCCAGAAGCGAGCGCGGTTGTCGAACGACCCGCCGTATTCGTCTGTGCGGTGGTTGTAGAACGGCGAGAGGAACTGGACCGGCAGGTAGCCGTGGGCTCCGTACACATAGACGATGTCGAAGCCGGCATCGCGCGCGCGCCGCGCGGCGTGCACCCATTCGGCCTGCACGCGCCCGATGTCCGCGCGCTCCATTGCCTTCGGCACCGTGGTCGGCTCCAGGTCGCTGGCCAGCTGCGACGGGCCGAGCGCCGGATGGCGCGACTCGCCGCATGGCGCGTGCGCCCCCGAATGATGCAGCTCGATTCCCGCCAATGCACCATGCTCGTGCACGCGCTCACACATCAGCCCGAGGCTCCGGGCATCATGATCGTCCCACAGCTGCACGGCGATCGCAGGCGCCTCGTCCGAGCCCTCACTCACTGCCGCGTATTCGGTGCACACCGCGGCCCATCCGCCCTCCGCTTTGAGCTCGCGAAAAGCCGCCTGAGAGAAGGGCTTACGCGTCCCGAAACCAGTGCAATGCGGCACCTGGTAGAAGCGGTTACGCAGCGTCTTAGGGCCGATCCGAACCGGCTCGAAGAGTACGTCGTGACGGGAATCGCGGCGCGGCGCGCTCATGCCGCGTATCTTCGCGCACCGTCGCACCTCGGCGCGCGCCGTTATGCCGGCGATTCGCAGACGCGAGCTTCGGCCCGCCGATACCGATCGTTCGCGAGCGCTTCCGGTACGCTCGCTCGTCGGTGTTTTGGCTCCGAGCTGAGGTATGACGCCCAATGAGTGACGCCCCGTTCACGACCAAGCTTTACTTCGGTCCCTGGTACCGGCGGTCGCCCTTCTTCGACGCTACTCAACGCGCCGGGTGCAAGGCGTATGACATCTACAACAAGATGTACCTGCCGGCGGAATACGACGATCCGACCCTCGAGTATTGGGCTCTCAACGAGGGGGTTACGCTGTGGGATGTCGGAGTCGAGCGGACAGTCCAGATCAGTGGGCCCGACGCCGATCGGTTCATCGACAGGCTGACTTGCCGCGACCTCACGCGGTGCATGGTCAAGCAGGGCAAGTACATGATCGTGACCGCTCCGGACGGAGGGATAGTCAACGACCCCGTCCTGCTGCACGTCGATCGCGACACGTGGTGGATGCAGCTCGCCGACAGCGACGCCGGCCTGTATGCAATGGGCGTGCTATCGCAGACGGGGCTGGACGCAGAAGTCAGCTATCCCGACGTGCACCCGGTCCAAGTGCAGGGTCCGCGATCGGGCGAGACGCTGGCGAAGCTCGTCGGCACCGAGGTTCTCGACCTCCGCTATTACTGGTGTGACAGCTTCCAGATCGGTGATGTCCCGGTCGTGATCAGCCGCACCGGTTGGTCTGCGGTACCGGGATTCGAAGTGAACCTTCTGGACGGCTCCCGTGGCGACGAGCTGTGGGAAGCGATCATGAGCGCTGGCGAGGAGTTCGACATCCGCCCAATTGCACCAAGCGAGGCGCGGCGTGTGGAAGCTGGCATCTTTAACTATGGATCCGACATGACATTGCGCGACACGCCGTTCCACGTGACGGGCCTTGAACGCCTCGTCGAGGAGCAGCCTCAGGACTACATCGGGAAGGAAGCACTCGAGCGCATCCGGAACGAGGGGGTCGACCGCAAGCTCGTCGGCATCCGGTTCGACTCGGACGAGCCGTTCGTGGGGATCACGCGGCCCTGGCTCGCCAGCTGCGAGGGCCGTGAAGTCGGTCAGGTCACAGATGCCGTTTGGTCTCCCGGCCTTCGGGCCAACATCGGCTTCGTGTGGGTTCCCATCGAACTTGCAGCGGCCGGAACGGCGCTCGATATCGACTCGGAACACGGGCACATGACGGGTAGTACTGCCGCCATTCCGTTTGTCGATCCGAACAAGGAACGCCCGGCCCAGTCGCTACGGGGTACCGTCGCCTGACCTCGGCCGCGACACGACCGCCCGCCCCGATGCAGCAGCCGCAGAGCACCGCGCTGACTCTCGCCGAAGAAAATGCCCGACACCGCGAGCTGCTCGCTTGAACGCGATGCTCGCTTCGCCTCTGACGTCGCCCGCGGATTGGCGAGCGCTTAGCGACGGAGGCGGGCATCCGCGATCGTTGCCGCCGCATCCCGACGGCGCCGACCGGGACTGCTGCTCCGTCGGTGCGAACCGGTAGCCCTGCGGCCGTGCGAATGGGCTGTTTGGGCCGGTGCTTTTTGGATCAACGGCCAGTCTGAGGTCCCGGGTGGGGACTTCTGGATTGTCGCAAGGGAGAGGCCGTGGATGCACATTTCTGGAGCGCGCCGTTGGTCACGAGGGGCCGCCACTCGGTTGTCCGGCGCGATTCTGCCGAGTGATGGCGGAGCGAGCATGGCCGCGATGCTCGCCGGATCGGCGCGGCCTTCTACTCGTTGGTTGGCGTCAGTGTGCGCCCAGGTTCGCGCGCGTGCCTTCGCTTCAGGTCAGCGAATTTCGGTGTGGTGTGGTCACGGGCCCGCAGGCTCGCCTGGTCAGCATCTAGGAGCGGAACCCCTCCGCGCGGGAGATCGGGCGAAGAGTGTGGCGACCAGGGACCGCCGCCGCCATCGGACTCAGAAGGGCCCGATGAGGAGCCCGACCCGCAATAGAACAGGGCGGGGACAAACATCAGGACGACGACACCGAGGAAAAACACGAACGGCAAGAGCGTGGTGGCGACGTCGTCCGATAGCACGAGCAGCTGGTTGACCCCAACAAGAATCGCCATGAATGTGGGCAGGGCCAGAGACGCAAGCGCGACGCGAACCCAGAAATACGATCGCCTTTGCTCCGATGGGCCCCAGGCGATACAGAGCCCCACGAAGCCAGACTCCAACGCAACCGCAATCGTGATCAGGCTGGCGAGATGATGCACGCTGCCGGAAAGATAATCCAGCGCGGAGCCCGCCACAAGCCGTCCAATGACCACGTTCGATCACGATCCGCGCGCGGCACGATCTCGACCGTGGCAGTCCCTCGCTCGGCCTCCCATGGCTGGCGGTGGGGGCTAACAGGAGCGGGCTTGGCTGGGCTGTCGGAATCCCAGAACGCATCAGTACGGCGGACCGATCTCCCGAACGAATCCCGCGCTCGCTTTCTATTCGCGCGTCTGGTCACAGCTGACGCCCGTATTGCGACGACGCGAGCGGGCGTCGCCCTTACCGAGCGTGTGGCGTCGCGCGGTATCCATAGATCCGCGCGCCGACGTGGGGGCGAAGCTGGAGTAGTTTTTCGTTGTGTGTCATCAGTGGCAGGCGCTGGAAGCGCTCGATCGTCATGTCCAGCTAAATCGCCTGCGATGCACCTGGATCTGTACGGGCAGGAAGGTCTGCGCGTCGACCAGCACGCGGATGCCGGCGGGGATCACCGATACCCCGATCTGTCCTCCGTGGGTCCAGTCGTGACGGACTACCGGGACTCACGCCCGGTCAATGGGCGCTGGCGTCGGATTCTCCTGGGGGTTTACCGTCGTCGCGTCCTCGCCCGAGTGAAGCGCCTGCGGGCGCGTCAAGGTCCGCCGATCCAGTTGCGCTATCACGGCGCCGTGACGGTCGGTTCTCCCGGTCGTGCCAGGCTACACGGCCGTGATGGCGGGATCGGAGATCTGATCTGGGAGGGACTCAAGCAGGCCGGGTGGATCGGTTACAGCGGTGAACGGTGGCCGACGATGGAGCTGGTCATGTGCGTCCCACGCAGACAGCCCGAACAGGCCATCGCAGCGCGTCTGCCTCTTCTTCCCGGAGGGCCGCGTCGGCGGACGGAGCTCGGGCAAGCGAAGGAGGGTGGCATTTGCTACCGATGCGTGGGGCCACCGCGCGGTGAGATGGTCGCTGGCCGGGGGCTTGTCGAGAGCGCGCGGCGTCCCGAGGACTTCGACTCCTTCGAAAACATGCTCTACACCGCCGCTATCCAGGGCGGCTGGCTGTCGCCCGAGCAGAACCAGCCGGAGACGGAGGTGCCCGACGTGGACATCCTCATTCACCTCACACGTCCCCGCGTCTGACGTACTTGGCTGTCCGCGACGCCACACGAGCCTCGGCCGGCACCTAGAGCAGCTCAAGCGCTGGTACGAGGCCGAAGGACTCGACCTGGACGACGGGCTTCTCGCAATTGCGCGCGAGCGCCTTCCCGACGCGCCGTTGCACAAGTCGGACATGACGCGCTTCGAACTAGGCCGGCGGGTTGACGCCATCGCCTGCCTGTTTAGCTCCATCGGCTACGCGCAGACACCCGAGAGCCTCGCTGACACGCTCGCATGCATCGCTCGCCACCTCCAGCCCGATGGGTGGTCGTGATCGAGCCATGGTTCACCCCAGACGCCTGGGTGGTCGGCCGCCCAGCACTCCTGGTCGTAGACCAACCAGAGCTCAAGGTCGCACGGATGAATGTCTCGGCCCGCCGCGGTCGCCTCGCGATCGTCGACTTCCACTATCTCGTTGGCACGCCCGCAGGGGTGCAGCAATCCACGAGCTCCACCGACTCGCCCTCTTCACCCACGACGAGTACCAGGCGGCGTTCGAGGAGGCCGGACTAACGGCTGAGTACGATCCGGAAGGCCTGACCGGCCGAAGGCTATACACCGCGCGACATCGCTGAGCCGCTGCCACTCCCCCAACCACGGCGGGCTGTATCACGACTCGGATCCTCGCTCTCGCTTGCAGAAGGCGCGGTTCACACCCTCAGGCACCTGAGCCGCCGGCCGAGGCTCGCTTCCCGCTCCTCACATCCCGCCCGCGGACGCGTGCTTCGCGACGCAGACAGGCGCCACCGGCCGAGCAAACCCGCGTCGGAGGCCTTCGCAACCTGGCCACGTTGGCGTGGGCGCTTGGCGTCATTCTTGACCCGCTGATTCGCGCGCCGATTCGATGCGACGTGGCCGATGCCGACGTGCTTGGGTGGACATCACCCTATGGGATGATGCGCTCGCCCCCGGAGCGTGGCAGCTTGGGGGTGCACGGTTGGTCGGCTGCATGGAAACGGAGGTTGGATATGAGTGAGCCGTTCAAGGGAGTCATCAACGTCGACATTCGCGACTCGGAACCTGACTGGACACCGTTCGAGCCGCCGAAGGCTCCCGAGGGTGCGCCGAGCGTGCTCTACATCGTCCTCGACGACGTCGGTTTCTCGGCGCTTGGCTGCTACGGCGGCCCGGTGGAGACACCGAACATCGACCGGATCGCCTCGCAAGGAGTCCGGTACACGCAGTGGCATACGACCGCGCTGTGCTCGCCAACCCGTTCCTGTCTGTTGACGGGACGCAACCACACGCGCAATAGCATGGCGTGCATCACCGAGGCCGCGATCGGGTTCCCGAACGCGAGCGGGACGGTTCCACCCGAGAACGGGATGCTGCCCGAGATCCTAGGGGAGCTTGGTTGGAACACGTACATGACCGGGAAGTGGCACCTGTGTCCGACCGACGAGATGCACCTCGCCGCGACGCGTCGCAATTGGCCGGTGGGCCGTGGGTTCGAGCGCTTCTACGGGTTCCTCGGGGCCGAGACCAACCAGTGGTATCCGGACCTGGTCTATGACAACCACCCCGTCGATCAGCCGCGCCAGCCGGAGGATGGTTATCACTTGACCGAGGATCTGACCGACAAGGCGCTGGAGTTCATTAAGGACGCGAAGGCGGTCGCGCCGGAGAAGCCGTTCTGTCTGTATTACGCGCCGGGGGCATGCCACGCGCCTCACCAAGCGCCGAGAGAGTGGATCGATAAGTACAGGGGGCGCTTCGACCCCGGTTATGAGGCGATGCGGGAGCAGACGCTCGCGCGCCAGAAGCAGCTAGGAATCGTTCCCGAGGACACGGAGCTTCCACCGGTTAACCCGATCGGCGCCCCGCAGACCCGAACCGGTCCTGAGGGTCAGCCCTTTCCCGCCGTGGACGTCACGCGGCCGTGGGACTCGCTCTCGGAGGAAGAGCGGCGGCTGTTCTCGCGCATGGCGGAGGTGTATGCCGGCTTCCTTGCCCACACCGACGATCAGATCGGCCGGTTGCTCTCATACCTCGAGGAGACCGAGCAGCTCGATAACACGCTGATCGTGCTGGTTTCGGACAACGGCGCCAGCGGCGAGGGCGGACCGAACGGCTCGGTCAACGAGAACAAGCTGTTCAACGGGGTCCCCGATGACATCGAGTCGAACCTCGCGCTGCTAGACGACCTGGGCAGCACGAAGACCTACAACCACTACCCGAACGGGTGGGCGATGGCGTTCAACACCCCGTTCAAGATGTGGAAGCGATACGAGTTCAACGGCGGAAGCTGTGATCCGTGCATCATCGCTTGGCCGAAGGCGATGACGACCAAGGGCGAGCTCCGCCACCAGTACCACCACGCGATCGACCTCGTGCCGACGATCCTCGAGTGCCTCGGCGTGCAGCCGCCCGAGACGATCAAGGGGCATGTGCAGAACAGCTTCGACGGGATCAGCATGCGCTACAGCTTCAACGACGTGGATGCCCCGAGCCGCCGCAAGACACAGTTCTACTCGATGCTTGGCTCCCGCGCGATCTGGCACGAGGGTTGGAAGGCGGTGACCACCCATCCGACCATCAGCGTCTGGAGCCACTTCAACGAGGACACGTGGGAGCTCTACCACGTCGACGTCGATCCGGCGGAGCTGCACGACGTGGCGAGCGATCACCCGGAGAGGGTGCGAGAGCTCGTTAACCTCTGGTTCTCTGAGGCGGGCGCGAACGGGGCGTTCCCGCTAGATGACCGCTCCGCAGTCGAGATTCTCAACACGCCACGCCCGCAGCTGACCAGCCCGCGCGACCGGTACCGCTACTTCCCCGACGTTTCGGGCGTCCCGGAGGCGCAGGCGGTCAACATCCGAAACCGCGACTACATCGTCGGAGCGTGGGTTGACATCGCGGCGCCCGGTGCCACCGGCGTGCTGTTCGCGCAGGGCTCGGATTTTGGTGGGCACGCCCTCTACGTCAAAGACAATCGGCTGCACTACGTCTACAACTTCGTCGACATGCTCGAACAGCGGATCGTGGCGACCGAAGAGATCCCCGTGGGCGAGAACCTGATCCTGTCCGCATCGTTCGTGAAGGACGGCGAGGACCCGCCCGGTGTCTCCACCGGGATCCTGTCCCTGTTCTACGGCGAGGACAAGGTCGGCGAAAGTCGGATCAAGACCCAACCAGGGCCGTTCGGCGTCGCCGGCACCGACCTGACGGTCGGCCGCAGCATCACCAGGATCACCGACGACTATCCGGGCGAGCGGCCGTGGCGCTTCACCGGCGGCACGGTCAAGATCGTCGCCGTCGACGTCAGCGGCGAACCGTACGTGGACCTCGAGCGCGCCGCCGCGGCCATGATCGCCCGCGAGTAACGGCCATAGAAACGCGATCCGGGCCCCGACACACGACTCACGCCCAGGCTCAGCTTGCCCCTCTCCATACGATCCCACCAGGATGGATGGCATAGACCTGGTCGAGATTCCGTCAGGCCGTTTCACGATGGGTTCGGATGCGTTCTACCCCGAGGAAGGGCCTGTGCGCGAGGTCGCGGTCGACGCGTTTGCGATCGATCGCGGGCCGGTCACGGTGGCGCAGTTCGCCAGTTTCGTGGAGGAGACCGGATACGTGACGGTCGCCGAACGGCCGCCCCACCCCTTCGACTACCCCGACGCCGACCCGTCACTCCTGGTCGAGGGATCCGCGGTGTTTCACCCCACCCCCGGGCCGGTGCCGCTCAACGACCCTGGCCGGTGGTGGGCTTATGTACCCAGGACCAACTGGCGCCATCCCTGGGGACCGAGCAGCGATAACTCCGAACGCCAGGATCACCCGGTCACTCACGCCGCTCATGAGGACGCCGAGGCCTATGCGACGTGGGCGGGCATGGAACTGCCGACGGAAGCCGAATGGGAGTACGCCGCGCGCGGCGGACTCGACGGCGCGATCTTCCCCTGGGGCGACCAGGAACGCCCCGGCGGAGAGCTGATGGCGAACTCCTGGCAGGGAGACTTCCCCTGGCGCAACACCGGCGCCAGAGGATGGCGCGGCACATCGCCGGTCGGCCTCTTCCCCCCCAATGGCTACGGGCTCTATGACACGACCGGAAACGTCTGGGAGTGGACTTCTGACTACTACTCGCCGCGCGGCACGGGTCCGGAGAAGACCCAGAGCCCATGCTGCACCCCGCCCCGCAACCCGCGCATCGAGAGCCCCCACGCAAGCTACGACCTCGGCCAGCCCGGCGCGCATATTCCACGCAGAGTGCTCAAGGGAGGCTCACACCTGTGCGCACCGAACTACTGCCTTCGCTATCGCCCCGCCGCACGCCAAGCCGAAGCGATCGACACCTCCACCAGTCACATCGGCTTTCGCTGCGTAGTGCGGTAGCTGACCGAGACCCGGCGCCACGAAAGCGTGACCTTCCGCGTCGATGCAGAAGTCTCACGCGAAGTCCCGGGCTGGCGGATCCAAGTTCGTCATGGGCCGAGCTGTCCGTGAGCGGAAGTCTCGAGCGCCGGGAGCGGTCCGTGAGGCCGCCCCTGTTTCGTGGAAGCGGAAGCCGCTCGACCATCCCGGATGAGCGGGAGTGCCCCAAAAGACCGCTTCTCGCGGGATGACGCTTCCGTGGTGATCTGGAGCGGCGTGTTACCCGCCGTCGATGAGCACGCCTGCGAACTTGGCGGCCTGTGCCGTCGGCTCATGGTGAGGGATCTCACGCTCACCGAACCTCACCACCACGGCGGACGTAGCATCGCACGCATGGACGCGTCGCTGAACCCCGCTCTTGCCGCTGGGGCAAACTCTCGCTAGAGAAGAAGCGCTGCGTACCGACTCAGCGCGAAGTGCGCTCCTTGCTACGGCCCGTCGCCGTCCGCGCGGCTCCACGCATGCGGGCAGCTTTGCCCTTCACCTTGTGTGACTTGCGTCCCGTGATCCGGCCGACCATCTCCAGCACCCAGCCGCCGATCCGGTCAAGGCGGCCTTCTGCCTTATTGCGACGAGCGCTCTTGAACATCGCATTCTCCTCACCTTGCCTGCCAACGGCCTTCCCGCGTGGCCCTGCGCCCAAACGTCACTCGCTCCGTTGGTTGGGCGTCGGCCACAGGTGCCACTCGGCGCGTTTCGGCGGTGAGCGTGAACCGGCCCCGGAGGGGTACATGGCTTTGTAACTATGAGCACCCAACTTCGTGGAGAAGGTTCGGTCGGGCGCAGAAGCACAGCACCGCGATGGGAAGTGAGTCTGAGCTCGCCCTGTCCTCGCACAGAAATCGCGACTTCTCGCTTTCCTCACCGCCACCTCCCCAAAGCGGGCTTCTGCTTCGCGACGCTTGCATGCGCGTGGGACTCGTGCCGAGTGGGGGTCCGATGACTCCAGCGAGGCTCATTTCGACAGCTGGTTACGCGCTTGGAAGTACGGCTTGATTAGCTCGGAGCGGGCGCGGCCCCAATCGCGGGTGAGCGGCTCGCATGGGACGGATGGCCACGAGCGAGCGGCCATGTTCACCAACCAGATGCCCCGTTTCCGCGCTGAGCGAGTGCTTCCCGCGTTTATCCGAGGTGCCTGTCGCGTGAGCGAAGCGGCGTATCCAGCGCAGCGAGCGCGGCCGACCTCGCCTTGCCTCGTGATTCGGCTGCTGTCGGTGGGATGCTATGGCCATGGAACCGCGAATCAGCTTGGTGACACTTGGCGTCAGGGATCTTCCCCGTGCCCGCCAGTTCTACGAGAAGCTCGGCTGGTCGGGCGCTCACCAGCCCGATGACGAGGTCTGCTTCTTTCAGGCCGGCGGAATGGTTTTCGGCCTCTGGACTGCGCTCGGCGGTCACGGCGCACCTGGGATCGAGCTCGCCCACAACGTCCGCTCGCCTGAGGAAGTCAATACTGTGCTGGCTGAGGCCGAGCGGGCGGGCGGCACCATCATCCGCCCCGCCGGTCGCGCCGATTGGGGCGGTACGACTGGAGCTTTCGCCGATCCCGAGGGCTACGTATGGGAGGTGGCGCACAACCCGGGCTGGACGCTGCACGCTGACGGCACGATCCACATCTAGCCGAACGCGCTGACCGCTTGCGAAGCGGACGCTGCGCTCCACGTGCTGTGCCCGCCGCAGCTTCTTCGGGCACGGCGGGCTGAGGTACACAGATGCACGAGCAGCGCGGTCCCGCTCTCCCTGCTTGCCGCGCGATGCACGTCGCTCGGTCAATCGGGCGAGGTTTGCGTCGCGGCATGAAGGGAGGTGTTGGAGCGACGACCCGGGGACGCTCTTTGCCTCGGGATGCTGGCGCGGGGGATCCTGCACGCTTTCGTCTCGCGGGACGTACATGCTCCTCAACTCCAGCGCCGGCGGATACCGTCGCGGCTGACACGCGGAGATCAAGGATCATGAGGAGCGCCGGGTCGCGTTTGGGCCTGAGGCCCTCGCCGACCCGGCTCCCCTTGCGCCTGTTACATCGCGATCGCTTCGTAGACGTCGACCGCGCCACCGGTCTCTAGGATCGGGCAGCCCTTGGCGAGCTCCACCGCCGAATCGAGGCTGTCGGCGGACACGATCGAG